>DATEIO010000100.1:0-12858 GCA_035278895.1 Thermoanaerobaculia bacterium
TCGATCGACCTCGTCCGGGTGGGGGAGACGTACTGCGTGGGCTATGCCGGCGTGGGATTCGACTCCGAGGTCACCCGTTTCGCCAACGGGGTGAAGATCCTCAAAGGCCCGCTCGTCTACTTCTACTCGGTCATCCACACCCTCGTCACCTTCGAGCCGCCGCGGATGAAGGTCGTCTACGACGGCGGCACCTTTGAGGGGAAAGTGATGTTCACCACCGTCAACAACCTCCCCCGCTTCGGAGGGGGGATGCGGATCGCGCCGGACGCGGCGATCGACGACGGCCTTCTCGACCTCGTCGTCGTGCGGGAGATCCCCAAGGCCACCCTCCTCTCCGTCTTCCCCAAGGTCTACGGCGGGACCCACGTGAGCCACCCAGCGGTGTTCATGACCCGCACCCGCCGGGCGGAGATCACGCTCGACCGCGACATGACGATGTACGGAGGAGGCGAGCCGGTCCAGCCGGTCAAGGCGGGGGAGGCGGTGGTGGTCGAGGTGGTGCCGGCCGGGCTCCGCGTGGTCGCCTGAGCCCGGCCGGGGACAGCTCTCTACGCCCCCGCCTTGAACTCGACCCCCTGAGCCAGCGGCAGGTCGGTGCCCCAGTTGAGGGTGCAGGTCTGGCGGCGCATGTAGGCCTTCCAGGAGTCGGAGCCGGCTTCGCGGCCGCCGCCGGTCTCTTTCTCGCCTCCGAAGGCGCCGCCGATCTCGGCTCCCGAGGTGCCGATGTTGACGTTGGCGATGCCGCAGTCGCTGCCGGTCGCGGCGAGGAACCGCTCGGCGGAGCGCATGTTTAAGGTGAAGATGGCCGAGGAGAGGCCCTGCGGCACGTCGTTGTGCATGCGGATCGCGTCGTCCAGATCCTCGAACTCGAAGACGTAGAGGATAGGGGCGAAGGTCTCTTCGCAGGTGATGGGGAGGGGCCGCGGCACTTCGACGATCGTGGGCTCGACGAAGAAGCCCGGCCGGTCGACGCGGTTGCCGCCCACGAGGATGCGCCCGCCCTCGCTCCTCACCCGTTCGAGCGCCGCCATCATGTTGTCGACGGCGGCCTGGTCGATGAGCGGGCCCATGAGCGTGCCGGTCTCCATGGGATCGCCCACGGGGACCGAGGCATAGGCGTTGATGAGCCGGCGCTTCATCTCGGCCGCGATTCCCTTCTGGAGGAAGAGGCGGCGCGTGGTGGTGCAGCGCTGGCCGGCGGTGCCCACGGCGGCGAAGAGGACGGCGCGCACGGCGAGGTCGAGATCCGCGTCGTCCATCACCAGGATGCCGTTGTTGCCACCGAGCTCCAGGAGCGCGCGGCCGAGGCGGTCGGCCAGGACCTTGCCCACCTCGCGGCCCATGCGCACGGAGCCGGTCGCGGAGATGAGCGGCAGGCGCCGGTCGGCGACCATGCGCTCGCCCACGCCGGTGCGGCCACCGTGGACGAGGTTCCAGATCGGCGGCGCGCCGTTGGCCTTCAAGACCCGGTCGGCGATCTTGGTGACGGCGATGGCGGTGAGCGGCGACTGGTGGGAGGGCTTCCAGATCATGGAGTCGCCGCAGACGGCGGCCACCATGGCGTTCCAGGCCCACACGGCCACGGGAAAGTTGAAGGCGGTGATGATGCCGACCGGGCCCAGCGGGTGCCACTGCTCGTACATCCGGTGCTTCGGCCGCTCGGAGTGCATGGAGAGGCCGTAGAGCTGGCGGGACATGCCGACCGCCAGATCCGCCATGTCGATCATCTCCTGCACCTCGCCCAGCCCCTCGGGCAGGATCTTGCCGACCTCCAGGGTCACCAGGCGGCCCAGGTCCTCCTTGTGGCGGCGCAGCTCGTCGCCCAGCTGGCGCACGATCTCGCCCCGCCGCGGCGCGGGCCAGGTCTGCCACTCCCGGAAGGCCTCCAGGGAGACGGCGGCCACCCGCTCGTAGTCCTCGGCGGTCGCCATGCGGACGGAGGCGATCGGCTCGCCCGTGGCCGGGTTCAACGAATCGACCCTCTCGCCGTGGGTGGCGATCCACTGGCCATCGAAGGCGCCGGGGTTCTCGGCTTCGATGCCCAGGGAGTCGAGGATACGGGACACAGTGCTCTCGGTATCGACAGTCATCGGATCTCTCCTGGAAAGTACGTGTGGGACGTCCTGCGGACCGACTAGGATACCACCTCGATGGCCCCGTTCATCCCGGCGCTCCTTCTCGCCCTCTTCGCCGCCTGGAGCGGCACGTACGATCTGGGCACGACGGCCGCCGCCGGCTCGGCCGGTCTCCTGGCCCTGGCCGGAGCCCTCCTCTACCTCGGCGCGCCCCGGCGGGACCCGCTCGGGCTGGGAGCCGCGGGGCGGCTGCTGCCCCTGGCGCTGTGGATTTCTACGGCCGTGTCCCTCTGGGCATCGCCCGTGCCCCGGGCGGGGAAGATGGGGCTCCTCCTCCTTCCCGCCTTCC
Organism: Thermoanaerobaculia bacterium; assembly: GCA_035278895.1. Taxonomy (GTDB): domain Bacteria; phylum Acidobacteriota; class Thermoanaerobaculia; order Multivoradales; family UBA5704; genus DATARR01. Next base: position 2,425 of record DATEIO010000100.1, read on the forward strand.
TCTACCTACCCGGCGCGGTCGCGCGCTGCTGGCGCGGCGAGGCGGACCGGCGCCGGGGCTTGCGCGCCGTGGCCCTGGCGACGGCGGCGATCTCCCTCTGGGCGCTCGTGGACTGGCTCGCGCGGGGCCTGGAGCGTCCGGCGCTTCCGCTGGGGCACCACAACCTCCTTGCCGCGTGGCTCGTGATCGTCCTGCCGCTCGCCGTGCTTCCGGCGCGGGAGGCGGGGCCGTGGCGTTTCGCGGGGTTCGCGGCGGGAGGGCTCGCGGTGGTGACGATCCTCGCGACCCGGTCCCTGGGGGGGATCGCGGCGCTCGTCGTGGAGGGGGTCGCGCTGATTTTCTGGAAGAGAAGGCCTAGGGGAATGACGGCGTTCCTCACGCTTCTGATCCTCGCCGGAGCGGCAACCCAGATCCCACGGCTGGTGCGGATCGCAACGAGGGAGGACCCATCAGCTCGCTCCCGGGCCGTGTACTACAGGGCGGGGTGGGAGGGCTTCCTTGCCCGGCCGGCGCTCGGCTGGGGACCGGGGAGCACGCCGTGGACGATCTCCGCGTTCACCGACCCGGTGCCGGGGGCGAGCCCGCGGACCGAGGCGGTGGGGGATCTCCACTCCCTGCCGCTCCAGATCGCGTACGAGCTGGGGCTTCCCGGGCTCCTGCTGGCGGCCGGCCTCGTGGCGGTGTTCGTGAGGCGGCGCCTGCAGGAGATCTCCGAGCCGGTCGCGGCCGGTCTCCTGGGAATTGCCGGGGGAGCGGTCGCGTCCCTTGCGAGCGGCGCCATCGCGGTGACGGCCCTCCCCCTGGCGATAGCGGTCGCCGCCGGAGCGGCGTTGTCAAAGAACCCTGAGGAGAGAGGGTCCGATCTTCCCCCGCGGCTCTACGCGGTCCTCGCCCTCTTCGCCCTCGCCCCGTCCGAGCTCGCCCGCTGGCATTACGACCGCGCCCGGGCTGCCGACATTGGCGGGAAGCGAGAGGCCGCCCGGGCGGAAATTGCGCGGGCGGTGGCCCTGGACCCGTCCTTTCCCCTCTACCGGATGCGCCTCGCCCTCCTCGGGGGAGGAGACCGGGCGTCGCTGGCTCTCCGCGCGGCCGAGGACGGCGTTGCCGTGCCCGTGCTCTGGACGGTGGCCGGTGTTCTCGGGCATACGGAGAGGGCTCCCTGGACATCCAACGCTCTCGAGCGGGCGTGCTCTCTCGCTCCGCTCGATCCCTTGCCGCCGTTCTACCGGATGCTCTCGGGCCCTCCCGCGCCGGTCCACGGAGCCCACGCGCTCCTGGCCGATCCCCGGCTCGCGGCGGCGACGGTGTGGGGGAAGCGTCCTCTCGAAGAGGCCCTGGAGGAGGTCCGGCGCTGGCCGGGTGTGGACCCGGGCTGGAAGGAGGCCCTGATCGCCGCGGCCCGGGTTTCCGAGCCGCGGAGCGGATTTGCCACGCGGAAGATCGGGCTGGAGATGGATACGGATGCAACCCTGGCCGGCCAGTCGCTCTCCCTGGCCGTGTTCCGCCGCCGCCCCTGGCCGCTCGCCTGGGGGCTGGTGGACGTGCGGGAGGATCTCCTGCCAGGGCTCTCCCTGCCGCCCGCAGCAACGCTCCCGACGACGACGACGGCGGACTTGAGGTGCTCAGCGAATGGGCGCTTGCTGCTCAGCCCGTGAGCAACCCGTCGGCGCTTCCCGAAGGGGCCAAAGATCTCCACAACTCCTGTGGAAAACCTTGTGAGAAACCCGGGGGAGCCAGGACCAAAAACACGGAAGGACAGCAATTTGGCCCTCTTTGAACAGAAATCTGTGCAACCAGGAAAACCTCTTTGGAATCAGTGACTTGAAAAAATCTTCCGGGAGAGTGATGGCAGTTTTCCCTAATTGCTCCGGGTAGGATGGCAGATTTTCCACAACTCGAAGGGCGGGCTCGTTGTCAAGCCTTGACAACGGCTTGAACTAGTCGGTTCGTCCAGGAAGGACGGCGACCTCTCCGTTGGCATCCACGGTCGTCATCCAGGTCAGCACCGGGCCGCCGCGCAGGACCTCGGTTTCGATCGAGCCGCTCTTCCCGGCCTCGCCCACCCCGCGGAAGAGAGCCGAGATCCCCCGCTCCAGCGGCTGGCGGGGCTTCAGGGTCAAATCGCTCCGGCCCAGCACCTTGCCGGCGGGGCTCTTCAGGGTGAGCCGCAGGGTGGCAGCTCCGCCGCTCAGGTTGACCGCCCCGTAGAGCGAGGTCTGGCCGGCGCCGAAGACCACGTTCCGGTCCGCGGCCTCTTCGCGGGCGCGGCCGTCCACGAGGGCTCCGAAGCGCTCGGTCTCGCCCGATCTTCCCGCCGGTGTGGAGAAGAGGAGGCTCAGGACGCGGGGGGCCGGCCCGGAGGGGCCGCTCCAGGTGACCCGCAGGGCGCCCAGGACTTCGCTGACGCCGAAGAGGTCGCGCGCCACGTCCGCCACGATCAGGGAGGCGCCCGGGCCGAGGGTCTTCCCGGCGGTCAGAGGGGCAGCGCCCGGGCTCCACAGCTCGAAGGTGAAGTCCCGGGTTTCTCCGGAGGGGTTCAGAACCACGAGCTCGCTCGTCTGGGCGGTGCCGGAAGGTCCCCGGCCGCGGGCGATGCGAGGGATGAAGATCTCTCCTCCCTGGGAGCCCTCGGCCGTCACGGCCTCCACGACCGGGCTGGAGGCAGGCGCATCCGCGGTCGCGGGCACGAAGATCGGGCCTGCGGCGCCGTCGCCCGCGAGCGTGGCGGAGGCGGTGAAGCGGATGCCGTTCGAGGAGAGCCGCGCGCTGAACGGTCCCGGCCGGCCCGCAGCCTCGGGGAACAGCCGGACGAGGCGACGGGCCTGGGTGGCGTACGGCCCGAGAGGCAAGGCCGCGGGGTTGCCCACGGGCTGCCCGTCGCGGTCCAGGAGCGTCACGGTGACCTCGCCGGCCTGGCCGTCCAGGCTCACGGCGCGGAGCGTGGTTGTGAAGCCCTCCCCTTCGAGGAGGCCGGCCAGGGTCTTGCCTGTCGCCGACCAGTCCGCCGCCGGCTCCTCGATCACGATCTGGCCCGGCCCGGAGCGGGCGAAGGCGATGATCGTGGGCCGGGCGGAGGTCGGGGCCGAGGGCGCGGCGCGCGAGGAGAGGAGGAGCGAGCCCTGCTCCGCCGTGCGGCCGAAGAGGGTCCGGAGCACGTTCTTGACGATCGCCGAGGCCCCGGGGGCGAGCGTCAGCTCGCGCGTGAGCGGCGCGGCGCCGCTCTGCGGCCGGTAGGTCAACCGGACGACGGCCGGGAACGTCGAGGCGTTGTGGAGCCAGAGGTCGCTTCCGGTCCCGCGCGCCGTGACGACGTTCTGGAGGAGCGATTCGCTCGGCCGGTAGAGCATCCGGAGGGCGGCTACGTCGTCGGCCGCCAGGCGGGCACCCCGGCCGTCGCCGTGGAGGAAGGCGCGCATGAGCGCCTCGTCCTTTTCCGGCGTGTTGCAGGGTCCCCTCCAGCCGTCGCCGCACGAGTGGTCGAGCCCCAGGGTGTGGCCGAGCTCGTGGGCAAAGAGCTCCTCGGCCGCCTTCCGGGGGTTCCGGTTGGCCGCGAAGAAGCACTCGATCCCCGCGTTGGTGACGATGTCCGCCCCGAGGATGCGCAGCCACGTCTCGCCGCCCCAGGAGCCCTTCTGCTCGACGTCGAACCAGGGTCCGCCGATCGCGAGCACCCCGCCCTTTTCGCAGTCGAACCGGTCGGGGAGGGCGCCACCGAAGACGATCCCGTTGACGCCGTCGAAGGAGGAGAGCCCCCCCTGGCGCTCGGTCGTCCCCGCGTAGGCGAAGCGCACCGGCGTCGAAGGCTCGGCCGTCCAGGCCGCGAGCGCGCGCCCCATTTCCGCGAAGCCGCCGTCCGGAACGCCGGGCTGGCCGGCCAGGTGGGCGGACCAGGAGACGGTCTTCCCCTGGTCGAACTCGAACCAGCGCATCTTGACCCCGCCGCCGTCGAGCAGGTTGAAGGCGTCCCAGGCCGCTTCGAGACCCCCCGTCTCCTCCGCGAAGTAGTCCGGTTCCCGCCGCTCACCCCGAGCCCGGCCGGCGAGCCAGTTGCCGAAGCGCTCGAAGTCCCGGGGGAGGTCCGGAGCCGCCGCGCCGCCGTCCTTGCTCAGCCCGACCGCCCCTCCGAGGTCGCGGACGGCGATCCGCCGGCCGCCGGAGACGGCCTCCCGGAAAGCGCCCAGCATCAGGTGGAGGATGTGGTACGAGCCGTCGGCGTTCGGGGCGAGGAAGAGGAGGGCGCGCTCACCGGCCGCGAGACGTGGCGCCCCGTGGATCGCGAGGCCCACGCCGTCCGTTCCCTGTCCTCCGGGCACGCGCACAGTCAGGCGGCGATCCGCCCTGCCCTGGAGCAGACGCTCGACCGAGACCTCGTATTCGGTCGCCGGGGCCCCGTCCGCCGGGGAGCCCGCGGCGTCCACCCGCACCTCCGCGATGACCGCCGCCTGGTCGGCCAGGTCGGCGTCGTCCACCATCACGAAGGTGGTGGCGGCCGCGGAGGAGGCGGCGAGAACGAGGGCAGCGGCGGCGGCGAAAGCGCGGTTCATGGTGTCTATCAACGGTGGGGGTCGGCCGCGTTCCTCGCGGCCTTCCACGCTCACCGGTGATAGACGGCTGCAACAAACGGGCCTGCCATGAAATGGTCGGGATCGATCTGGCTCTGCAGGCAGACGCCGCCCGGGTGCGCTTCGGTCAGGAGGAAGCGGGCGGACTCGGCGAGCCCCGCCGCGGTCGTCGCCTGGATCGCCTTGAGCGTTCGGGCTCCCACGCGGATGGGAGGGATCGACTGGAGCTTCTCCATCCGGCGCAGATACCCCCGGCTGTCCTTCCCCTCGACCGCGGCGTAGATCACCACGAGGTCGTCCTCGACGAAGGGGATGACCTCTTCCATGGTCTTCTGGAGGTACTGGGCGGGATCGCTCCCCGCGGGGACCTTCTCGAGGAGCTCCTGGACCCAGCCGTAGTGGCCGGGGTAGCGCAGCGTTTTGTAGTCGAGCGTCTTCACCCGGCCCGTGAGCGCCACCGGGAGGTCGGCCGCGCCGCCGGAGGTCAGAGCCTCTTCGTAGACCACGCCGCCCAGGAGAACCTTTTCGAGCCCGGAGAGCGACGGGGCCTCGGTCCGCTGGCCGTCGCGCACCACGATCGACGGCTTCACGTACTCGGTCGCGACCCCGATGGAGCTCCAGGTGAAGCCGTAATAGTGGGGAGGGCGGGCGTTTTCGGTGAGCGCGCCCACCCGCATCTTCAGGCTGTCGACCGAATCGACGCCCCAGGTGCGGCAGAAGCTCTGGAAGAGGCTGAGGCCGAGGACGTTGACGTACCCCGGCGCGAGACCGGTCTGGAGAAGGAAGCTGCGCCGGGCGCCCTGGGCGATCTCCATGATCTCCTCGGTCTCCTTCACGTACTCGGTCAGGTTGACGTAGTGGAGGTCGTGCTCGCGGGCGAGCCGGGCCATGCGGGGCGCCTGTTGGCCCGGCAGGCAGTCGAGGAGGATCTCGGCCTTGGAGAGCGCGTTGGCGAAATCGGGGCTCACGCCGTCTCTGGGCATCGCGAAGCACTCGATCTCCCCGGATTTCGTCGAGCCTCCCTGGATGAACCCGGCGGCCCGTTTTGCGTGCGCGAGATCCAGGTCTCCGAGGAAGAGATCCGCCTCGAAGTCCCCCAATTCCCGCAGGAGCAGACCGGCCGCCTCGCCGATATTGCCCGCTCCGGCAATGATGAACCTGTGCCTTCTGGCCATGTTTTCGTACCTATCCCTGGAATACGGATTTGGACGGTGGGAGGTCGCCCCACCGGCTCTCAAAGGAAGCGGCGGGATCGTAGCACCCCCTCTTTCGGGGGGTCAACGAATGGACGGGGTGGAGGAGCCCGTGCGCCGCTTGATCGGCTCGCCTGCCGTGGCGGTCCGGTTCCGGCCGGTCTCCTTGGCCACGTACATGGCCGTGTCCGCGAGGCGCAGGAGGGCGCTCTTGCTGTCTTCGAGCGAGAGGTCTTCCGCGAGGTGCCGCCTCAGGGTGGCGATTCCGATCGAGCAGGTGATGCCTTTCAGGTGCAGAGGATCAGGCTGGATGTCCCCCGGGCCGTCACAGAACGGCGTGTCCACCACCTCGGCGCGGATCTCTTCGGCGAGGTCGATCGCCCGCTCCAGGTCGCTGCCCGGCAGGAGGAGCACGAACTCGTCGCCGCCGTAGCGGGCGGCCATCCCCTGGAGCGCGGCGACCCGGCGGCGCAGGAGGTGCCCGACCTCGCGCAGCACCTGGCTGCCGGCCAGGTGGCCGTGGGTGTCGTTGACGTGCTTGAAGTAATCCAGGTCCAGGAAAAGAAGGGCCATGTCGCACCCCTGCTCCTGGCACTGGCGGATCGTCTCCGAGAGCGCGATGTGGAGGTAGCGGTCGTTGTAGAGGCCCGTCAGGTTGTCGCGCTTGGCGATCTCCTGGGCCTGGCGGCCGTCCAGTACGTTCTGGATCGAGATCGAGATGTAGCCCGCGAAGATATCCAGGAGGTTCCGGTCCTCCTTGCTGTAGCCGGGCGCGCCATGGCGGTTGATCAGCTCCAGAACCCCGCAGACCTCCTGCTCGATGCGGATGGGGATCGCGACGAGCGACTCGGTCTGGTAGCTCGTCCGCTCGTCCATCTTCTTGTAGAAGAAGCGGTCGTTCGGGGCGTAAGGAGTTGCGTACGCCTCGCCGGTCAGGTAGACCCGCCCGGCGATCCCCTGGTCCGCGGGGATGGTCTGCCCCACGAGGCCGTCGGACTTCTCGCCGAAGGCGGCGATGAAGGTGAGCGAGTTCTTGCGCCGGTCTTCTTTCTTGTTCCCGGGATCGTCGAGCAGGATCGAGCCCGCGGCCGAGGGCACGAAGCTGTTGGCCCGGCGCAGGACCTCGGCCAGGTTCTCGGCGAGCGAGAGCTCCAGCGGGAAATTGGGGTTCGCCCGGCGCCTCTCCAGGAAGCGCTCGAGGTGAACATGGTCGAGGCAGTGGACGTCGTCCGTCACGCTCGGGATCTCCGCCGGCCCGCTGAGCTTGGCGAGAGCATCGCTCATGGGCCTGCGCTCACAAAGTGGTTAGCGCTCCCTTGAATGTGCGTTCCCATGCGACTCAGACTCCAGGAACCTCGAATTGTGAGGGCCGGCTGCCGGAACGATACCAGAAGTTGCCGTCGGACGAAAAGCGCTACGGCTCCACCAGACCCACCGCCTCGCCCGGGCAGCGGATTCCGGAGTGGCCGAGGAGGCGGAACCCCTGCTCGTCCGGGACCACGACGACCTCGGTACCCGCGGGGAGGCCCTCTTTTCCGGCGGGACAGGATTCCAGAAGCACGCCGGGGCGGGGGCCCTTGCGGTCGAGGAGGAAGCCGCCCGCGAACGCGGCGCAGGCGAGGAGGGCGACGGCTCCAAGAGCGCCGCTCCTCCGGCCCAGGGCGAAGAAGGCGAGGGCCGCCCAGGCGAGGGCGACGCCGGCCACGGAGAGCCAGCGGCCGGCCCGGGCCCCGAACGCCCAGAGCGGGGACGGCCCGTCCGGAGCGCCCAGTGAGCGCTGCAGGGTCTCCAGGTTCTCCGCGAGCCACGGATCGTCGTGGGCCGCGGCCTCGGCCCTCCGGTACCAGAGCAGGGCCTCGGGGAGGCGGCCCAGGTGGTGCGCAGTCGTTCCCAGGTTGTAGGCGAGGAGCGGGTCGACGCCGGGAGCGCCCCGGCCGTAGCCGGCGGCGTAGGCCGTCATCGCCTCCTCGAGCTCCCCCTCCTCGAACAGGCGGTTGCCTTCGCGCAGCGCCACGTCCGGATCGGTCAGATCGGCCGCCACGAAGGGGTCCCGGGGCGCCATTCCCGCGAAGACCAGGAAGAAGGAGAGGAAGGCGAAGACGTGTCCCGCGCTCATCGCAGGGCGGAGAGCAGGCGGCGGCTTCTCGCGAGCGCCTCGCCGCGCAGGGTTTCGGTGGCGGAGAGCTGGGGCGCGTAGCGAAGGTAGTGGAGGTCGTCCACCAGGCGGCGGAGCTCCTCGACCGCCGCCTCCGGCGCTCCCTTGAAGGTGAGGACCTCGGCCCAGCGGGCGGACGGGGTCTCCTGGGGCACGGCCCAGCGCTCGGCCAGAAGCTCGCGCCAGCCCTCTTCGAGGAGCATGGCCATCTGCCGGGGGCGCTCTTCCTTCTCGACCTCCGCGAGCCGCTCCCGGAGCCGCTTCCCGGAGCCGCCGGGTCCGAGCACGGGCGCCTCCGCGCCGTTCGCGGCCGGGCGCCGCCGCGCCAGGGTGACGATCAGGGCGAGCCCCCACGGGAGGGCGAAGAGCCAGGGGAGGGCCGCCGGCCAGCGCCGGGGCGCGGCCCCGCCGTTTCCGATGGCCGACGCGGTGCGGATGCCGTGGATCTCCTCGCCTCCGGCGGCCACGGCCCGGGGGAGCGCAGTCAGGTCCAAAGGAGTGGCCGAGGCTACCTGATAGCTCCCGGTCTGGGGATTGAAATAGGGGATCTCCGGCGTCTCCAGGCGGTAGCGCCCGGCCCGGTCGGGCACCACCACGTAGCTCCACGTCCGCGTGCCCTGGACGCGGGTTCCGGAGACCTCGTCCGTACCCCCCTGCTGGGGCGGGAAGAGGGTGAGACCGGCGGGAGCTTCGACCTTCGGCTCCTGCACTCCCTGGAGATTGCCTTCGCCGGAGAGCGTCACGGTGAGCGTCGCGGCCTCGCCCAGGCGCAGCTCCCGCGGCGTGAGCTGGGCCGACAGAGCGATCCGGCCCACTGCGCCGCCGAATCCGGCCGGGGCCGGGGGCAGGCGCTGAGCGTCGATTTCCACCGGCTCGGTCTGCACCTCGATCTGGTCCGAGCGGGTGAGCGGAGGACCGAAGAACCGCCGCTCGAACTGCCGCACTGTCAGGTCCATCCGCGTCGGCTCGATCCGGTAGTGGCCGGGGCGCAGGGGGAAAAGGGCCTTCTTGAGCAGGGGGACCCGGGCGTAGCGGGCGCCCTGGAGCTCCACCATGTCGGTGGGGAGGTGCTGCGGCAGGGGGATGTCGCGCGCCCAGAAGCCCCGGAAGGCGGGGACACCGCTCGGGGTGATCGAGGTGATGTCCTCCCGTGTGTAGAGATAGACCGTGTAGAGGATCTGCTCGCCCACGACCGGCCGCTGCGGCTCGACCTCGGCCTTCAGGAACACGCCGGGCGGCTCTTCCTCGCGGGATTGCCGCCACGGGCGGGGGATGCGGCCGAAGAGCTGGTCGAAGGGGTCCACCAGGTCGTCGATCGGGCGCCGGTTCTGCCGCCGGCCGCTCCCGGTCGGCTCGTCCTGCACCCGGATCTCCAGGTCGGGCAGCGGCCGCACCTCGTCGCCCCGCAGGCGGACGGAGAGGCTCTTGACCCGTCCCCGGCCCAGCCCCAACGGCCGCACCTGCCAGGAGAGCCGGTACGAGCGCGACAGGCTGCCGGCGCCGAACCGCACGTCCTCGTACTGGAACGGACCGCCCACGACCTCCAGGTTTTCCAGCTCGAACTCGGGCCGGAAGCGCAGCCGCGCGAACCCGCCGCCGTGGACCTCGACCGTCAGAAGCGCCGTTTCGTCGATGCCGATGACCTCGGGCTCGAGGGTGCTCCGCACTTCGATCTCGGCCGCCGCGGCCGGGGCGGCGGCCCAGGCGAGAAGGAAGAGAGCGGAGAGGGTGAGCGTCTTCACCAGTCCTTCCCCTGCGCCGCCTGCTGGCGCGCCCGCTTCGCGGCGTCGTTCTTGCGCTGCTGCCGCTCCAGGTTTTCGACCGCCGAGAGCACGGACGCGGCTTCGCGGGCGCTCATCTCGGGCTGGTTCTTGTACTGGGGGAGCCGGCCGTCCTGCCCCTGGGAGGGGTTCTGCGACGGGCTCTCCTGCTGCCCCTGCCCTCCCTGCGGCTTCTGCTGGTTGCTGTTCTGGCCGCCCTGGTTGCGCTGCGGATCATTCGGCCGGCCCTGGCCGTTGTTGCCCGACGAATCGTCCTGGGGCTGCGGGTTCTTCCCCCGGTTCCCCTGTGGCTTGCCCTGGCCGCCCATTTTCTGCTTCTCCTGCTCTTTCAGGGCCAGCTCCAGGTTCCACTTGGCGTTCACGTCTCCCGGGTTCAGGCGCAGGGCCTGCTTGTAGGCCTGCACCGCGCCCGCGGGGTCGTTCATGGCGAGCCGCGCGTTGCCGAGGTTGTAGAACGCCTGGGGAGCCAGCTCCGGCCTGCCTTCGCGCGCGGCCACTTCCAGAAGCTTCTCCGCCTTTCTCTCGCGGCCGGAGCCGGCGGCCAGGTTGGCCGTGCCCGCGTTGTACTGCACCTCCGGATCGTCCGGAGCCAGCCGCAGCGCCGTCTCCGCGGGAGCCACGGCCTCCTCGGGAGTCCCCGCCTCCCACGCGTCGATCGCCTCCGCCGTCCGCTCCCGCGGGTTGTACATCCACCGCTCCGCCCAGGCCGGAAGGTGCGGCTGGGGCATCCACGAAGGAAGCGG
>DATEIO010000101.1:0-13385 GCA_035278895.1 Thermoanaerobaculia bacterium
GAGCTCGCGCGAGCCAGGATTCTCGGTGTGCGGTCCGGTGCGGAGCACAAATACACGGGCGTCTGGGTCGTCGTCGTCGAAGGGCGGGTGTTCGCTCGCTCCTGGAACGACAAACCGACCGGCTGGTTCCGGGCGTTTCGCGCGCAGCCGCTCGGCAGCCTCAGCTTCGGCAAACAGGAGGCCGAGGTCCGGGCCTTGCCGGTCCGGAGCCAGAGGTTGCGAGAGGCCGTCTCCGCGGCCTTCGCGACGAAGTACAACACGAAGGCGTCCCAGAAGTGGGTGGAGGGGTTTGCGCAGCCGGAGCGGGTCGCGAACACCGTCGAGTTCGTCCCGGCCTAGGCGCAAAAAGAACGGGGCGTCTCACGAGTAGGGAGGAGAAACAGATGCAGAAACGCAGACTTGGCAACAGCGGCCTCGAAGTCTCAGCTCTCGGGCTCGGCTGCATGGGCATGAGCTTCGGCTACGGACCGGCCCGGGACGAGCAGGAGATGATCTCCCTGATCCGGTCCGCCGTGGACCTGGGCGTCACCTTCTTCGATACCGCCGAAGTCTACGGTCCGTTCACCAACGAGGAGCTGGTGGGGAAGGCGCTTTCCCCCATCCGCGAGCAGGTGGTGATCGCCACCAAGTTCGGATTCCACATCGACGCCGACGGCAAGCAGGCGGGCCTGAACAGCCGGCCCGAGCACGTCCGGGAGGTCGCGGAAGCGTCGCTCCGGCGGCTCAAGACCGATACGATCGACCTGCTTTATCAGCACCGCGTCGATCCGAACGTTCCCATCGAAGACGTGGCGGGGGCGGTCAAGGAGCTGATCCGGGAGGGCAAGGTCCGGGGCTTCGGCCTCTCCGAGGCCGGGGTGCAGACCATCCGCCGCGCGCACGCGGTCCAGCCGGTCACGGCCCTTCAGAGCGAGTACTCGCTCTGGTGGAGAGAGCCCGAAGAGAAGACCTTCCCCGTCCTCGATGAGTTGGGAATCGGCTTCGTCCCCTTCAGCCCGCTGGGCCGGGGCTTCCTCACGGGCAAGATCGACGAGAACACCACGTTCGACAGCACCGACTTCCGCAGCTCCGTCCCCCGCTTCACCCCGGAGGCCCGGAAGGCGAACCGGGCACTGGTCGATCTGCTCGCGAGCCTCGCGGAACGCAAGGGCGCGACGCCCGCCCAGATCGCGCTCGCCTGGCTCCTTGCCCAGAAGCCCTGGATCGTACCGATCCCGGGCACCACCAAGCGGCATCGCTTGGAGGAGAACGTCGCGGCGGCCTCCGTCGAGCTCACCGAGAGCGATCTCCGCGACATCGAAAGCGCGGCGTCCCGGATCACGGTGCAAGGGCATCGGTACTCTGAAGGCTCGGAGCGAATGGTCGACCGCTGAGCGGCCCTGGAGGAGGAAACGACATGCGAATCGGCATTCTGGGCTCGGGATTGATGGGTAGCAAGCTCGGGACGATCTTCGCGCGTGCCGGGCACGAGGTGGTGTTCAGTTACGCGCGGAGCGAGCAGAAGCTGGAGAAGCTCGCGCGGGAGGCACAGGGGAGCGCGCGGGCCGGCACGCCGGGTGAGGCCGCCCGCGAATCCGACGTGCTCTTGCTGGCCGTGCACTAGTCCCGGCTCGAAGACGTGCTGAAACAGACAGGCGATTTGACAGGCAAGCTCCTCATGAGCTGCTCTCTGCCGATGAATGCGGACGACACGGAGCTCGTTGTCGCCCACACCTCTTCGGGTGCGGAGGAGCTTGCCAAAAGGATTCCGGAGGCCCGGGTCGTCTCCGCGTTCAACACCGTGCCCAGTGAAGTGCTGTTCAGCGTGTTCGAGGCCAACGGCTTTGAGAGACGCCGGGTCCAAGTCCTCTGATGGGTTGGAGGTCTCGGCCGAGGGCCTCATCTTCAATGACGGACTGGGCTGCACGGCCAACTACGACGTCTCCGCGATCGCTTTCCCGATCGCTCAGGGAGACGGCTCCAAGGCCGCGGCCTATTTCAACAACGCCTGCGGTTATGTCGGCGAGGTGTACGCTCACTCGAAGTCCAAGGCCACGGCGGCGGACAGCTCCGTCACGATCACCACCCTCTCCGATCCGGCTCTCGACACGCCTCGGGTCGGCACCAACGTCAGGGCCGACGCCGCGACGACCGTCAACGGCGTGAGCGCGACGGCGGGTGGAACCGTGGCCCTGTCGATCGACGTATTCGGTTACTTCCAGTAGGACCTCAGCCGGGCTCGGCCGAGAGGCCGGGCCCGGCGAGTGAGACGGGAAGATGGGGCGGGGGTGGATCAGCCCGCCCGCCGGACCTTTGCGGCCCGCCGCGAGCGGCGCTCCTGCGCGATGCGGACGGTGTCCGCGAGGACGCTCGGGCCGCCTGCGACCTGCCCCGCGAGCTGCAGTTGCTGGATGTTGTCCTGGGTCCAGTCGTCCATCTCCGGAGCGCAGGAGTAGCTCTGGCCGTTGGGAGTCGTGCCCTGGAGAGGAACCTCAATCCGGCTGTAGTACTTGTCTTTCTCGGACTGGAGCATCGACTGGGCGATGAAGTCCGTCGACTGGGCGGGCCCATTGAGCGTGACCATGGGAAGCGAGTCGCCGGACAACCAGCCCCAGATACCCCCGTCGCCCGGATTGATGGCGGTCGAAACCTCTCCGGTGCCGATCGAGACCAGCCAGACGTTGTAGTTTTCGATGTTGTCCCCCTGCGATTCCAGGAGCTGCACCGCCTCGGCATACGCCACCAGGGCGGGATCGTTGGCCGTCACGCCGCCATCCACGAACGTGCCGGTGAAGGAGTTGTCCGTGCTGGTGATCGTGACCGGTGGGAAATACAGCGGGGCGGCGCCGGAGGCGCGGCCGGCATCCGACATCAGGAAGTTCTGCCCGGGCTGGCTCGCCATCCAGCTCTGGAAAAAGAACGGCCCCGGTGTTCCGGAAATCTGATAGGACACACACGACACCGAGGTTACGGCATCGGCCAGAGTCGCGCTCCCGTATTTATCGGAGAGGAAGGTCTCGACGCCGCTGCTGGCGTATTTGGGATGATCCAGCGCGTCGAGCCAGGAGGCGGGAGGGCCCCCCGTGTTGCTGCCGTCATACAAAGTGAAAATCTGGGCGTCGTTCGTCGAATCCGTGTAGAAGCCCAGGATGTCCTCGGCCGAGTACTGCGGCGTGCCGTCCGTTCCCGGAACCGTGAGCGCGAGGGCGATGAACGCACCGGTCGAGGTCCCGACGATCAGGTCGAAATTCTCGGCGATGGGGCCGTCGATCAATTGTTCGAGACCGACCAGCGCGGAGGCCGGGATGATTCCGCGGATTCCGCCGCCATCGATGGCGAGGATAAAATACCAAGGCTTGTCATTGAGCATGGCAGCTCTCCTGAGAAAGTCGGCGTTAAAAGGTTTTTTTCACGTGAAGTGACGTCTCCGTCGGCTTCCACAGAGAGCAAGAGTCATTCCAACCTTCTCCTCCGAGGGAGATCGGCCGGCGAGAGGCAGGCCGCATCCTGTCGGGCCGTGTCAATGACGTTTCGATGGTGTGTCGTTGACGCACTTGGACAGGTGGAGCGGGGGAGATCCGGATCTCCTGGAATAGGGTCCTCGATCCCGCTGTTGCAACGGGTCCAACGTCTGGCAGTTGAAAGGAAAGGCAGTCATGAAGAAGGTGAAGAGGCCCCGTCCCGAGAAGAGGATCGCCGTCCTGGAAGAGAAGCAGATCAAGGAGGCGACCGGATCGTCCGGGTACATGGTGGCCTGGGGCTTCGAAGAGCTCGAAGAGAACGGCCCCCACTGAGATCGAAAATGAAGGGCGGCCGGGATCACACCCTGCCGCCCTTTTTCTTTTTTCTGAGCTTCATGCCCTGATCTCCGCGAGCGGCCCTGCGGTTCGAGCGCATCCGGCTTCGTGCTACGATACATCGCTCTACGATGTTCTGGGGCTCCGGCCCCCCATCGAATCGAGGAGCGACCCATGCACGCACAGACTCCGTCCAGACGGCTCATCCTGCTTTCTCTCCTGGCTGCCGGGCTCGGTGTCCTCGGAGGCGGGGCGGCATGGGTCCTCCTTCACTTGATCTCTCTGCTGACCAACCTGGCGTTGTTCCACCGCGTCGGCTGGGACCTCCCTTCGTTCACCGGCCTCCGGCCCAGCGGCTGGATCGTCGTGGCGGCGATGGCGGGGGCTTTCCTGGTCTCCCTGCTCGCCAAGTGGGCGCCGGTCATCCGCGGTCATGGCATTCCGGAGACCATGGAGGCCGTGCTCGTCCGCCAGAGCCGGATCTCGCCCCGGGCCGCAGTGGCCAAGCCGCTCTCGGCGGCCCTGGCCATTGGTACCGGCGGACCGTTCGGCGCGGAAGGGCCGATCATCGTCACCGGCGGTGCCCTCGGGTCTCTCATCGGCCAGGTGCTCCACGTCTCGCCCTCGGAGCGCAAGATCCTCCTGGCCTGTGGCGCTGCCGCGGGCATGTCGGCCACCTTCGGAGCGCCGCTCGCCTCCGTGGTCCTGGCGATCGAGCTCCTGCTCTTCGAGTTCTCGACCCGCGCGTTCGTGCCGCTGGTGGTGGCCGCGAGCGTGGCGGCCGGCCTGCACTCGGCTCTCTTCGGCTCCGGGCCGCTGTTTTCCGTTCCCGTTCACGATTACGCGGGCTTGAAGATCCTTCCCTGGTTCGTGGTCCTCGGGGTGGCGTGCGGTCTCCTGGCGGTCGTGGTCAGCAAAGGGCTCTTCTGGATCGAGGACGGTTTCCGCCGTCTGCCGATCCACGACTTCTGGCACCCGGTGATCGGCGCCCTGGGCTTTTCCGCCGTGGGGCTGCTCGTCCCCCGGGCTCTGGGCGTGGGCTACGACGCCATCGGAGACGTTCTGAACGACCGGCTCGCCGTGACGGCGATCGCGGTCCTGGCGATCGCCAAGCTCGTGGCCTGGTGGATCGCGCTGGGCTCGGGAACATCCGGGGGGACCCTGGCGCCGCTCCTTCTGATCGGCGGCGCCTTCGGGAGCCTCGTCGGCTCGCTCGCCGCCGCGCTCTCGCCCGGTCTCGGGCTGTCTCCGGGGGCCTTTGCCGTCGTGGGCATGGCGGCCCTCTTCGGCGCCTCCACCCGGGCGACCTTCACCTCCATCGTCTTTCTTTTCGAGCTCACCCGGGACTACCAGATCATCCTGCCCCTGATGCTCGCCGCGGTCGTGGCCGACGTGATCGCCGCAGCCCTGATGCACGAGTCTCTGATGACCGAAAAGCTCGCCCGCCGGGGCCTGCGGGTACAGACTGAGTACGAGGTGGACGTGCTGCGCACCACGCTCGTGCGCGACGTCATGACCCGCGAGGTCGAAACCCTTTCGGCCGCCCTCACCGTAGGGGAGGCCCGCGCCCGGCTCCTCGCCGGCCGGCACAGCGCCTATCCGCTGGTGGATGGAGAAGGGAAGTGCGTCGGCATCCTCTCCCGCGGCGACTTCCTGCGCCAGGCTCCCGACGACGCCGCTCCCGTGGCCGGAATCGCGAGCGGAGACGTGATCGCCGTCGCTCCCGGCGACACGGTCTTCCGCGCCCTGCAGCTCATTCTCGAAGAGGGGGTGGAGCACCTGCCCGTGCTCGAAGACGGCCGCCTCGCGGGCATCTGCACCCGCACCGACGTCCTCCGCGCCCGCCGCCGTCAATTCGACCTCGAGCGCCGCCAGCCTGGCTGGAGCTTCGGCAGCGGGGAGGCCCGGGCCGAGGAGATCTGAGAGACCCCTCCAGAAAGGACCGCAGGGACACCAAGGACACCAAAGTCACCAAGGACAACAGCTTTGATGTCCTTTCCGTCCTTGGTGTCCTTGCAGTCCTTGCTCCGGCTTTTTCTGCCGCAACGAAGGATTGCCGAGCTCCGTAGGGTGCGCTGTGCGCACGTGTTGGGTGGTGGAAAGCAACACGTGCGCACAGCGCACCCTACGCAGGTCATCCGTTACCTGCCCGGAGAGCCGATCTGCTCCTGTAGCCGCTTGGGGGCGACCACCCGGTAGGCTTCGACGACCAGGTCGGCGATCTCGTCCCATTCGACCGGGACGTCCAGATACACACCCAGCCAGCCGCGATGGCCCACGTAGGGCGGAACGAAGAAGCGGTCCGGATGGGCGGTGACGAGCGTCTCCTGGGCGCCATCGGGAGCGGCGCACCAGAAGGCCAGGCGGTCATCGTGGTGGTGGTTGGCATAGGTGACGAACGTCTTCTTGCCGCGCACGAACCACGTCGGCTCGCCGTGGCTGAGCCGCTCGGTGGTCTCGGGCAGGGCGAGGCAGAGCTTGCGTAGCGTTTCCAAGGGGTCCTGGGCCATGCCGCGGATTGTGGCATGGTGGGCCTCGTTGTGCTGGCGTAGCCTGCCCCCTTGCGGCCGGCGCGCGACACCGGTAGGGTATGTCCGGACTTATGGGTACCCTCCGCCGTCTCCTCACCGTAGTCTTCTTCTCCTGGGTGCTCCTGGCGGCCGGGCCTGCGGCTTTTGCGCAGGAGATGGGCCTGTCCGTCCGGCTGGTGGCTCCGGCGGAGGGGGCCACGCTCGCGGCCGGCGAGACGGCCGAGCTCGAGTGGGTGCCTCTCGCGGGATTTGACCGCTTTCCGGAGGTGGAGGAGTGGGAGGCGTTCCTGAGCCTGGACGGGGGCGCCACCTACCCGGTGCGGATCACGCCGCACCTGGACCAGGACCTCCGCCGCTTCCAGTGGGAGGTACCCCCCTTCCCGGCCCGGGACGCCCGGATTCTCCTCCGCTTTGGCGACGAGCACAGGGAGACCGCCGTGGAGCTGCCCACGCGGTTCTCCATCGCGGCCCCTCCCGCCGGGCTGCCGGGCCTGGGGCGGACGCTCTCTTTCGGCAGCCGGTCCGCGACCCGGGGCGAGCCGGCCCTCCCGGGGCAGGCCGGGGTCGTGCTCTGGGTGGAGGGCTCGCGCCGCGGCGGGGCTCTGCGCCAGAGGGTCGCGGATGAGCCGGCGGGCTTTTCGGAACGCTTCACCCTTCCTGAAAGACACACGGAGGCCGCCGAGGTCTCCTCTCCTCTCGGGCCGGAACCCCCCGAGACCGGCCCGGCGGCCCGGAACGCGGCCGTCCCGCCCGCCAGCCGGCAGGGGGTACGGACGCGGGAAGACGCCCGCCTGGCCCTCGCTTTCGACATCCTCCTCCTGATCCAGCGTCAGAACGAATAGATCGAGAGTCCTCCCCGCGTCCGGAGGATGTGGGCTGCCCGGGACGGGCCGTCCAATCGATCTATGGATTCGTGAGCCTGCTCTGCAGGAGGAGCTTTCGCATGTTGAGATCGTCGTATTTCCGTTGTTTTCTGATCATCTTGCTCGGGCTGACCGCCATGTCCGCCTGGGCGCAGACCCCGGGGATCGGCGCGATCCGGGGCCGCATCCTGGATGAGGCCGGAGCGCCAGTGGCCGGCGCCGAAGTCACCGTCACCAATCAGGCGACCGGTTTTTCCCGCACGGCCCAGAGCGACGAGCAGGGGAACTACGTGCTTCCCGAGCTGCCGCTGACCGGGACGTATCAGATCCGCGCCACGAAGGAGGGGCTTCTGACGCAGGAGCGCTCCGACATCCAGCTCCGCGCGGGCCAGACCGCGGCCATCGACGTGGTGCTGAGTGGAGCCGAGGTCGAGGCCGCGATCACGGTCTACGGAACGGCCGAAGGGGTGCAGTCCGACTCGCCGCAGCTCGGCACCCGCCTGGATGCGGAAACGATCCAGGAGACGCCCGTGCTCGGCCGCAAGATTACGGCCCTCCCGCTGCTCAACTCCGCGGTGCGCCCGGCGCGCGGCACCGGCGACCTGTTCCTGAACAACACCCTTTTCGTGATCGACGGCGGCGGCCGGCGGCAGACGACCTTCACGGTCGACGGCGGCACCCTGGACGACTCCTGGGGACGGCAGACGATCTTCACCAACATTCCGCTCGGCGCCCTCCAGGAGATGACGGTTCTCACCAACAGCTTCTCGGCCGAGTACGGCCGCACGACCGGCGGCGCGATCAACCTCGTGACCCGCACGGGCACGAACGAGCTCCACGGCGACGTGGTGGCGCTCTCCCGGCCCGGCGGAATTCAGTCGGACGCGCCGGTGACCGATCAGGAATCGCACGACGAGCTGTGGCAGGGGAGCGCGTTCTTCTCCGGCCCCCTGGTGCGCGACCGGGTCTACTGGGCGCTGGCCGGCGAGTACAGCGATCAGGACCGCGATTCGGTCATCACCTCGGCCCTTTCCCCTGGCGTGTTCACGGGCAACTATGAGCAGACGCTGCTGTTCGGCCGCCTCGACGCGGACCTGAACGAGTCGCACCACCTGCTGGGCCGGCTGAGCTTCGATCACTTCCGCGACACCAACCCCGCGGACGCGGTCGGCGGCGTCGCGCTGCCCAGCGCCGCGCGGACGTTCACCCGCGACACGCAGGCCGTGCTGCTCGGCGAGACCGCGGTGTTCAGCGGTGACGTGTTCAACGACGCGCGGCTCGTCTGGGAAGAGGGGGATCCGATCACCGAGTTCGAGCCGGCGAATCCGTCGCCCCAGTTCGTCCGCCCGGGCGTTTCG
Organism: Thermoanaerobaculia bacterium; assembly: GCA_035278895.1. Lineage (GTDB taxonomy): Bacteria > Acidobacteriota > Thermoanaerobaculia > Multivoradales > UBA5704 > DATARR01. The sequence goes on from DATEIO010000101.1 coordinate 8,529, forward strand.
ACCGAGGGTGAATCGCGCGCCGCGCGGCTCACCAGCCGCATGTTCCAGTTCGCGGACGCCCTCTCCCTGGCCCTTGGCAACCATTTCGTAAAGATCGGCGGCGACGTGGTCCGCGCCAAGTCCGGCGGCAACGGACAGGAGTTCGGCTCGCCCTTCACCCTGGGCCAGTTCACGTTCCGGCCCGGCATTTCGCCCGCAATTCCGACGTCCCAGCTTGCGCTCTCCGACGTCCAGCGGTTCACCCAGGGCTTCGGAAACGTGGATTATTCGGTGACCGAGACGCTGTGGGCGGCGTTCATCCAGGACGACTACCGGGTGCGCCCGGACCTCGTGCTCAATCTCGGCCTGCGCTACGACCGCCAGAGCCTGACGGACGACACCGACAACTTCAGCCCGCGGCTCGGCTTCGCGTGGAATCCGGGCAACGATCCCCGGACCACGGTGCGGGGCGGCTACGGGATCTACTACTCGGAGATCCGCGCCAACATCGTGGCCGGCTGGGAGCTGAACGGTCCGGAAGGCTTCTTCAACTTCAGCGCCGCGCCGGGCCAGCTCGGCTTCCCGACCTCGTTCAACCCGCTGCCGGGCTTCCCCGCGGGAGCGGTGCTGCCGCCGCGGGACATCACGATCCAGCCGGGCCGCGCGGGCTATTACAGCCGGTTCTTCGACATCTCCCGGCTTTCCGGCTACCAGGATGAGCTGCTCAATCCGAAAACCGACCAGGCCACGCTCGGCGTCGAGCGCCAGATCGGCAGCGGCTGGTTCGCGAGCCTGGACTACGTCTACGCGCACACCCAGGACATCGAGCGCAACATCGACCTGAACGCGCCCACGTCGTTCGACCGCACGACCCCGGGGCAGGTCCGCCCGGCGAGCGCGGCTGACGCTACGCGGCCGATCACGCCCGTGGCCGGCGGCTACCGGCGGATTCTCGCGACCATCAACCAGGGCGAGAGCAAATACAACGGCGCCCAGCTCAACGTTCGCAAACATTTCTCGGGCCAGGGCGCGATGCTCCTGAGCTACACCTGGTCGCACACCCGCAACAACGTCGAGCCCGACGCGCCGGGCGGCGATCCCAACGACGCGCGCCAGCTCGGCGCCGAGTGGGCGGACAGCCTGCTCGACCAGAGGAACCGCGCGGTGCTCTCCGGCTGGACCGCGCTGCCGTGGCAGCTCCGGCTGGGCGGCGTTGCGACCTACGCCTCGGGCCGGCCGTTCAACATCACGACCGGCGCCGACAACAACGGCGACGGCTCGAATGCGGACCGCCCGGTGATCAACGGCCGGGTGATCGGCAGGAACGAGGGCCGCGGCGACGACGTCTACGACCTGTCCCTTTTCCTCGAGCGCGACTTCAACGTTGGGTTCGCCACGCTCGGCCTGCGCGGCGAGGTGTTCAACGTGACGGACCGGGAGAACGTGGTGGGTTACAACGGCGTCTACGGCAACAACGCGGACGGCTCGCCGCTGGCGACCTTCGGCCAGCCGCTGGGCGGGATCAGCAACGTGGATCCCGGACGGCAGTATCAGTTCGAGGCGCGCCTGCGGTTCTAGATGCAGGCGCTTCTGGAGGTCCGGGGGCTTTCGAAGAGCTACGGCCCGCGCCGCGCGCTCGATGCGGTGAGCTTCACCGTGCGGCCGGGCGAGGTGCTCGGTCTGATCGGGCCGAACGGCGCGGGCAAGACCACGCTCTTCGAGTGCCTGGCGGGCGTCCTGCCCGCGGATGGGGGAGAGGTGCGCGTTCCTGCTGAGGGACGCGCGCTCGCTCCCTCCGCGCGGCGGCAGACGATGTTCTACGTGCCGGACGGCATCGCGCCGTGGCCCGACCAGCCGGTCTGCCGGGTTCTCCTCTTCTTCCGCGATCTCTGGGGCGCGGCGCCGGACCGGGTGTCCGCCGCCGTCGACTCCTTCCACCTGCGGTCTTTGCTCGGCTCGGCCGTGCGCTCTCTCTCCAAGGGGGAGCGCAAAAGATTTCTGATCGCCCTGGGCCTTCTGGCGCCAGAGCCCCTCCTGCTGCTTGACGAGCCGTTCGACGGGCTCGACCTGCGCCAGACCCGGGAGGCCACCGCCCTGCTGCGTGCCGAGGCGGCGCGGGGCCGCACGCTGTTTCTTTCGATCCACCAACTCAACGACGCCGCCCGCGCCTGCGACCGCTTCGTGCTGCTCGCCGACGGCCGGGTGGTGGGGGAGGGCACGCTCGCGGAGCTGCGCGGACGTGCCGGTCTCGCCGGGGCCGGTGCCGGAACCGGGATGGAGGAGGTGTTCCTCGCGCTCACGTAGAGCCCTCGCCCTGGCGCGCCTCGAAGGCCGGGAGCTCCTCGCCTCGCGCGCCTGGTGGCTGCTGCTGGCCATGACCGGCCCGCTGGCCGGCCACGCCTTTGGAACGGCAATCGCCTCCTACGCCGAAATGAGCGGCGCGGGCGGCGGGCCGGCCGCGCTGGCGCAGGGCCTGAGCCCGCTGGACGGCCTCGTCGTCCCCACGCTCGGGGCCTATGCCGTCGTTGCCACGTTCCTGCTGCCCTTCGTGGCCATCCGGCTCGTTTCCACCGAGCGGGAGAGCGGCGCCGGCCGGCTCCTGGCGCAGACCCCCGCGGGCCTGGGCCTGCGGCTCGCGGTCAAGGCCGGAGTGCTTCTCGCGGGCTGGCTCGCGGCCTGGCTTCCGGCGTTCCTCGCCTTTGCGCTGTGGCTCGGCGCGGGTGGCCACCTGGACGCGGGAGAAACGGGCAACGTTCTCCTCGGCCACTTCCTGCACGGCCTGCTGATCCTCGCGATCGCGGTGGCCGCGGCGGCCGTCTGCAAGAGCAGCGCGAGCGCCGCGATCGTCACCCTGGGCTTCACGGTCGGCGCCTGGGCCCTCGATTTCATGGCCGCGGGCCGGGAAGGGCTGATCGCCCGCCTCGCGCCCTTCACGCCTGAGGCCGCGCTGCGCACTTTCGAGCACGGCGAGCTTCGCCTGGCGGTCGTCGCGGTGCTGCTGCTCGCGAGCCTCGCCGGCTTCGCCTTCGCGGGCCTCTGGCTCGACCCGTTCCGCGCCGTCCGGACGCGAGTGGCCCTCTCCGCGACCCTACTGGTTTTGGCCTTGGGCGGAGCGGCCCTCGCCGCATCCTGGCGCTCCGGCTGGGACCTCTCCGAAGACCGGCGCAACTCCTTTCCGCGGGCGGACGAGGCGCTCCTACGGACTCTCCGGCAGCCGGTCCGCGTCACCGTCCACCTGGCGCCCGAGGATCCGAAACGGGCCGACCTGGAGCGCAACGTGCTCGCCAAGCTCTGGCGGGTGGTGCCGAGCCTTGAGGTGGCCTACGCCGCGGAGAGCCAGACGGGCCTCTTCGAAGACGCGGAAGGCCACTACGGCGAAATCTGGTACCAAGTCGGCCCCAACCGGGCCCTCCTGCGGTCCACGACCGAGCCAATCGTCCTCGAAAAGATCTACGAGCTCGCGGGAGTGGCGCCGCCCCAGGCTGCGTCCGACCCGCCCTATTCCGGATATCCGTTGGCCACACCGCCCCGCGGCGTGGCGCCCCTGTTCTTCATGGCCTGGCCGCTGGCCGCCGGTCTGGCCTTTGTCGTTTCGCGCGGCCGTGGGAGATCCTCATGCGCACAACTGGTTGCACCCTCCTCGCTCTCTTCCTCCTCGGATTGACCCCGCTCGCCGCCCAGAAGCCCGCGCCGAAGCCCGCCGCCCCCGCCGTGGTGCGCGTGGACCTCGCGGGCGAGAAGGTGGGCACCGAGCCGACCCGCTTTCTCTCCGTCGTCGGCGACTGGTCGATCGTGGCCGACCAAGGCCAGAAGGTCCTCCTCGTGGACGGCCGGGCCTGGAAAAAAGGCCAGCCGGCCGGAGGCCTCGCGGACAAGGCACGGGCCATCTATGGCTCGCGCCACGAGGAGTTCATCGACAACGTCAAGGCGTTCGCCTACTTCCCCTACGCCGTGGCCGAAGGAGTCGACGACTTCCAAAACGGCGAGATCTCGATCCGCTTCAAGCTCCTCGGCGGAGCCCTCGACCAGTGTGCCGGCATCCTCTTCAACCTGAAGCCCAACGGCGACTACCTGGCCGTCCGCTTCAACGGCAAGGAAGACAACCTGGTGCTCTGGACCTTCGACAAGGGAAAGCGGAGCTTCGTGAAAAAGGGAGTCAAGGACGTCCACATCCCCTACAAGGAGTGGCACACCATGAAGATCGCCGTGCACGGCACCCAGCTCGAAGGCTACCTGGACGGCGAGAAGCTCCTCGACTACACCCTGGCCGCGCCGGTTTCGGGGAAGGTGGGCGTGTGGTCGAAGACGGACAGCATCGCCGAGTTTGCGGATTACACGGTGACGCCGGCGGCGCCCTGATCAGCTCTGGCCGGTCGACGTAGATTCCACACATCTCGTCTGGGGGTGGGGGGCAGCGCCCCTTGCGGGCGCAGGCACGTAGCCACGGGTTTCAACCCGTGGTACGGAGGCCGCAATCTATTCCTGGGCCCCTTCAGGGGCGCTGGTTTCAACCCGGGGCGGCGAAGTGGGCCGGCCTCCCCGGGTTGAAACCGGTTGAAACCCCGGGACGGCGAGGTGAGTCGGCCGCCCCGCCCCGGGTTGAAACCCGTGGCTACGTGCCTGCACCCTCCTCCGGAGGGTGCTTCCATTCTCCAGCCTCCTACCGCGCCCGGAACCGGTTCCTGATAATCTCCTGTCGCCTCATCGGAATTTAAGACCCGCTCCAGAAGATTCGAACCCGCCCGGGAAAATTCTGGCCGCTCCCAGAACTTTACCGAGCCAGCCAGAAAAAAAGGGCGGCTCCCAGAATTTTGCAGCGCGCGGCAGAAGATTCCGGTGCGCGGCAGAGAATTACAGCCGCGCCCAGAATCTTCTGCC
>DATEIO010000102.1:0-2830 GCA_035278895.1 Thermoanaerobaculia bacterium
GAGGGAGAAGATCGCGACCGAGAGAATGCGGGCTCGTTCTTTGAGCATGATTTAGGGAGAGATCGCCGACCGACTCATTTCAAGTTACTTATTCTAACGTGCGAGCCGCTCTCTCCGTCTATGCCGGGCGAACATAGACGCGCTGCGATATCTTCGAACAGCTTGGCATACTGATCCGCAACCCGCTCCCAGGAGTAGCCGACGGCCGCCCGCTCTGCCGCCGCCCGCCCGTGCGCCCGGGCTTCTTCCGGGTGGCTCCGAACCCATTCGAGGCGCTCCGCCAGGGTCGCCGGCTCTTCAGCCCGGAAGGAAAGCCCCACACCCCCAGCCACCTCGACGTTCTCGGGGGTTGCATTGAAAATTATGCAATTACCGTACCCCATCGCCTCGACGAGGGCCGGATGGGTGCCTCCGACCTCGGTTGCGTGGATGTAGGCAAGAGTGTGGGAGAGGAGCTCCCGGTAGCCTTCGCCGTAGATGGCGCCGGGAAAAAGGATGCGAGAATCGGCGCCCTGGGTAAAGCCTGCAATGAATTCCGAGGCGTACGGCGCGCCTCCCACCATCACGAGCGGGAGGTCGCCGCCCACGCTCCGGTAGGCCTCGGCGACCCGGTGGGGATTGTTCTCCGGCTCGAAGCGGCTCACGTAGAGGAAGTAGCGCCGGGGCTCGAGCCCCTGCCGGGCGAGCACGCCGGTCTCCGCGGGCGGCCGGGGATCGACGCCGTAGGCGATGGGCACCGACTCCGCTCCATAGCGCTCCAGGTAGTGATGGCGGATCACCTCGGCGTCCGTCACCAGCACGTCCGGCAGCACGCAGGCGAGGCGCTCCGAAAGCGCGTAGACCGCGCGTCCCACGGGGCCCCACTTGGCGCGCCGCTTCTCGATGCCGTCCACGTGGAGGGCCACGGGCACGCCGCCCATCCGCAGGATCGGCACGAAGAGGGCGTTGGCCGAGTTGACCACCAGCGCCGCGTCGTAACCGGCGCGGGACGCGTGGATGGCGGAAAGCAGGGTGTGCACCGGCGTGTCCAGGTACTTGGTCCGGATCGTGGGCAGCACCACGAGCTCCGCTCCCCGGTAGGAGGACATCTCCCGGGGAGTCGAGTGGGAGCGGCAGTAGACCGTCACCCGGAAGCCGCGGTCGACGAGGCGGACGGCGAGCTCCTCCATCAGCGTCTCGTAGCCGCCATAGCGGGCCGGAATGCCGCGGCTGCCGATCAGGGCGACGTGAAGGGGCTTCAAAGCGGCTCCCCCGCCTGCTCAAACCACTTGTCGATCGCCGCAGCCGGCACGGTCCGCCGCTCCTGGATCTGCCGCCTGCGGTGCAGGAGGTCCGCGCGGTTCTTGAAGAGCCAGGAGTAGGCGGAGAGCGACGAGCGCTCGCGGAGGAGCACGTAGCCCAGAGCGGCCAGGTCCCGGCCGAGCGTGGGGCCCAGGGTGCGGAAGAAGTTCCTCCCGGTCTGGTGATAGATCCGCAGGAGATAGCGGTTCTTCAAGGAGTGGTAGTTCACGACCGGAGGCAGGGCCGAGCGCCTCTCCGGCAGGTTGAAGCGGCGGTGCTCGGCCACGGCCCCCGGCTCGTAGAGCACCTCCCAGCCCCGCTCGCGCAGGCGGAAGCAGAGCTCGGCGTCCTCCCGGAAGGAGTGGAAACGGGAGTCGAAAATTTCGCCGTCCACGGCCGCGTCGTCCAACGCCTGCCGGTTGAAGAGAGAGGCGGCGCCGGTGGCGCCGAACACCTTTTCGGGCTCTGCGAGCTGCCCCCGGTCCATCTCGCCCGAGCCGCGGTCAAGATGCCTCCAAGTCTTCGTGAGGCGCATGCCGCAGGCATCGAGAAGCCGAGCCGCGCCGGGACGAACCAGCCGGCCGGTGATCGCCCCGACCTTGAGCTTCGGGTGGGCGTGGGCACGTTCGAGGAGGCGGGTCACGTAATCCGGAGCGGGCCGGGCGTCGGCGTTCAGTGACAGCACCCAGGGAGCGCGCGTGCGGCCGAGGGCCACGTTCATCCCCCCGGCGAAGCCGGCGTTCTCCCCGAGCCCGATCACCCGCAGCGGCACGCCCAGGGGAGGATGGCTCCGCGCCACGTCCGGGCTGCCGTCCTCGCTCGCGCAGTCCACCACCACCACTTCCAGGGGCCGGTGCCGCAGGGCCGCGATCGAGGCGAGGCAGCCGGGCAGATCGGCCGCCGCGTTCCAGGTGACGATGCAGACGGCGACGAGCTCTCCGGTGCTCAAGGCGCTGCCCCTTCGGCCAGCCGCCGCGGCCGGGTCCAGCCGGAGAGCGCCCCCGCGAGCACTGCGAAGAGCCCGCGGAGAGCCTCGCCCCGGGAGCGGGCCCGCTGCGGGCGGCGCAGCGGCAGCGCGAGGAGGCGGATGGCGATTCCGGGCAGGAGCGCCGCCCGTGCCGCCATCGCCCAGGCGCGGCCGTGGTGCTTGGCGAGGTAGCGGGTGAGGTTCCGGTAGTAGATCCAGAGGAACGGCCCGTATCCCAGGCGGGGCACCGTGCTCCCCAGCCGGTGCCGGAACCGCGCCGCCGGCCAGTAGCGGAGCGCGAGCCCCGCATCCTTGAAGCGCCGGGCGAGGTCCACGTCCTCGAACCAGGCGGGGTGGAAGCCGGCGTCGAACCCGCCCACGGCCGCGAGCGCCGCTTTGCGCAGGGCGAGCGCCGCTGCCGCCGGCTGCTCCACGGCGTCCCCGGCCGCGGGCTCCCCAGACCCGCCGGACGGTGTCAGGGGAAAGACATGGAGCAGGCACTGCCAGGGGGTTGGGATCGGACGGAGCTGCCAGTCCGCCTGAGGCTCGCCTTCAGGTCCAAGAAGACAGGGAGCGAGGCCC
>DATEIO010000103.1:0-9024 GCA_035278895.1 Thermoanaerobaculia bacterium
AAGCGCGCGGCGAGCTTCTCGTTCCGGATCACCACGTGCCACTCGCGGTTGCCCGGCAGGTCGACGTCGGCGGCATCGTCGCGCTGCTCCTGGGTCACGACCGGCTGGCTCGAGCCCTCTTTCCAGTTGCCCGAGGAGAGCCAGAACGCGCCGTCCTCGCGCACCGTGACCTTGATGTGGTAGGAATCGGAGATGAGGCCGGCGACTCCCTCCGGCGCGACGATCCTCTGGAACCTGTCGTCGAACCGCTGCGCCCACGCCGCGAAGCGCTCCGCGCGCTCGAACTCCTGGCCGGCGTTCTTGACGTTGGTGAACGTCGCGTTGTCCAGCACCAGGTGCAGCGAGACGCGATCCTCGAGCCGTTTTTGGATGGTGTCCGCGATGTGCACCCCATGGAACTCGTACATCGCCGAGACGAGAGATCCGGTCGCATCACCGAGGAACTTCTCGAGCACGTCCCAGGAGTATTCAGGGCCGACGTGCGCGATCACGGTCATCTCCTCGTCGACGGGATCGAACGAGAAGCCGGGTCCGGTCCGCGCGTCGTTGTCGTAGTCGATGCTGTCCACGGATTCGAGGCTGGGCCACGCCTCGACCTGCTCCGCGGCTTCCGCGGGGAGATACCGGACCTCCAAGGTCTGAAAGCGGGCCGGGCCTGCCGCCTGCACGGCGGCCAGGCGGTCGGCAGGCGCCGAGGCCGCGATGAACGGCACGTCGCCGATCGTGTCGCCGTCGTCCCCAAAGCCCACCCGCACCGCGATCACGCCATCCGGACGCTGATCCCAGAAGTCCTTGGCCGCGGCCTCGGCGGCTGCCAGGCTCACCCTGGCTCCAGGCGTGGGTGCCCCGCTGCCGGCAACGGCGGCCGCTACCCCGGTGTTCACCGTGATCGAGAACGACGGGACGGTGATCGTGATCGTTCGATCGACGGCCGACGCCACCGGCGCCGGCTGGAGAGCGGGGACGGGGAGCGCCGTCTCGATCACCGGCGGGTTGTTCCATCTCTTGCGCGTCACATAGTCGGTGAGCACCGTGGCGCGCACGGCATAGTTCGACTGCTGGTAGAGCCCGGAAAAATGGAGGCCGACCGCCTTGCCACTCTTCAGGTCGAGCACGACCGAGCCGGAGTTCCCGCCGAGCGTCGTGCAATCGTGACGCGTGCTGCCGCGCTCGGGCGACATCGTATATCCGGGCGCTGCGCGCTTGACGTCGTAGCGGCCGCGGTACAGATCGCGCATGAGCTGCTGGTCGGGGATGACGCTGCGCGGCGCGCGGGCGGGATAGCCGACGACGAACACCTGGGCCTCGGCGTCGACGTCGGCGCCGGCGATCTCGATGTGGTCCGGCTTCGTGCCGTCCGTCCTCCGCTCCACGCGGAGGAATGCGATGTCATAAGGAGCGGAGTCGGGCTCGATGTAGAGCACTTCCTTGACGGCAAAGACGCGAGCCTTGTCGGGAGCGAGGTCGTCGAACTCGTGAGCCGTGGAGAGCGACGACCTGAGCAGGTTTCCGGCGATCCCGCGGCTGAACGCGTACTGCCGGCCGTCCCACCGCGCGATCAGCGAGGCCACGTGCCGGTTGGTCACCACGACGTCGCGCGCCACGAACCAGCCGGTGCCGACGAATTCGTGGCCCGGGAAGTTCGTGACGTCGATGCGTCCGATGAGCGGCATCAAGGGCAGGAACGTGTCGCGCTGCCGGTCGAGCGCGTCGACGAGCTCCTGGGCCTCGATTCCGCGGATCGTGGCCTCGGTCTTGTTGATCCAATCGTTCTGCAAAAAGAGCACGGGCCGCTCTTCCCGCACGATGGTCTCCAGGAGCACGTCGCGGAAGGACGCCGGCTGCCCGGTCGCCTCTTCTTGAATCGCGGCCTCCAGCCCTGGCGCCGCCGCCAGGCCGGGCAGGCTCTCCGCGAGCTCCCGCCCACGGGCCTCGACCTTGGCCCTCACGTCGGGCCGCCGCGCCACCAGCCGTTTGACGAACTCCTCGTTGTAACGCTTGCGGGCCTCCAGATGCTCCAGGCGAGCCGTCGTATCCATTTCCCCTCCTTCGACGTGTCTTAGAATGCCGCGAGCAGGGCGCCCACGTTCATGACGCCAAATCCTCGCCCGGGATTCCAGCGCGAGTTCCAGTAGCTGGCTTTCTGACGCAGCGTGGCCGAGATCTGCGACGCGGCGGGAATCGGCCGGCCCGATTTCTTTTCCCGGGAAAGCAGGAGCGCGATGGCGCCGGTCACGTGCGGCGCGGCCATGCTCGTGCCGCATTTGGACACGATGCCCGTCGAAGTCCCGGATTGGGCGGCCTCGACGCGGACGCCCGGAGCCGCCAGCTCGGGCTTCTCCCGGTTGTCCCGGGTCGGGCCATAGGAGGAGAAGGTGCCGACCACGACGGGCGTCACGGCCTCGACCGCGCCCACCGTGATCACGGTCCGGGCGGTGCCGGGAATGCTCAAGGTCATGTCCGCGCTGGCGTGCCGGCTTACGAACGCGCTGGCCGTGCCGAGGCCGCGCTCGATCCAGGCGTGGATCTCTCCCCCCATGGGCACATTGTTGCGGCTCTCGATCCGGAGCCGCCACACCCCGGCCGGCGCTGGCGACAGGAAGTCACCGATCTCGATGATCAGTTGATTGTCGCCGTTGTCGACGTGGTTGTGGACGAGCTGCAGCCTGTACGGCTCGCCCGTGGCGAAGGTGCTCTCCTCCTTCGGATTCGTCTTCCCGACCCACGGCGTCCACTCCCCCGCCGGATGGCACAGCTGGAAATCGAGCTCGTCCGAGAGGCTCCACCAGAGCTCGAGCCGTTCGCCGGCCTGTGCTCCCGCGTAGCGCTCCCAGACCAGCTCGTCGGCCCCCTCCGGCGCCAGCACGACCTTGGCGTGTCCTCGCTTGTCCCCCTCGTTGCCAGCCGACTTCACGACCAACCGGCCGGGGGCTCGGCCACCCTTGGAAAACTCGTCGAAGGCCACCTCGAGCGCCGATTTCCCGTCGTGTGCCCCGGCGTTCAGGCCCTGGCTCATATTGACCACGACGGGCAGCCCCAGGGCGGTCGCCATGGCGTCGATGAAACTGAGAGCCTTGATGTGACTGTTCCAGTACCCGTCCCATCCCTGGCTGTCCGGGATCACGACGAGCAGTTGCGCCTCGGGCGCCACGCCCCCCGCGAAGGAGCCGACAGCGCGGCCGGCGGCGATGCTCGCGACGTGGGTGCCGTGGCCGTCTCCCGTGAGGTTTCGCCCCAGGTTTTTCAGGACCTGGCCGCTCCGGATGTAGCCGTTGAGGGCCGCCGCATCGTGGTAGGTGCCGCCGCTGAACCCGGCCGGAGGAGGGCCGGTCGGGTCGGTCTGATCCCAGATCCCCACGATGCGGGTCTGGCCGCTCGCATCCTGGAACGCTTCGTGGAGAACGTCGATGCCGTTGTCGATGAAAGCGATGAGCGCCGCCTCCCCTTTTTCCGCATAGGGCCCCGCAGACCCCGGATAGCTGGCGGCCACTCCGACGAACGGCATGGAGCGGCTGCACTCCGGCGAACCCGCGGGCAGGCTCTCGTCGATCGACACCACGCCGGGGTCGCGGAGAAGGCCTTTCACGCTCGCCTCCGAGCCCCGGGCCGAAACGATCGTGCCCAGCCGTTCCTCGACCACGAGATCGGCCACGCCCGCGGGCTGCCAATGGGGATCGGTCACGCGGATGACGAGCGACCGGCTGGTGCCTCCCGTCCCGGGCTCCGCGACGCCGGATCGGGACTCTGGACGGCTGGTGACGCTCCCTGCCCGGTACCGCTCGACCGCCGCCGAGAGCCGGTCCAGGAGGGGACGTCCGCGCGGGTCCTCGTCGAGCCGCCAGAGTTGCTCGAACTGGCGGTGCGTGGACGAGACCTCGAACGCGTGCATGCCGGGGTGTATGAGGTACGTGGTGAGCGCAGCCGGGGCCGCCTCGTACTGCTCGAGCGCGACGAACGCCTCCACGCGCGTCGCATAGTCCCAGACGTCGAGCCGCCCCTCGACTTCGAGAACGGCGATTCGCTCCAGCACCTCCCGGGCAATGGCGCGGGCCCGCCTCGCATCGCCCTCATAGAGTCCGTCGCGGTGCGCCCGGAGGAGGCAGGCGGCCGTGTTGATGCCGTGCCAGATCCGGGCCGGGTTCTCGCTGTACACGGACTCGTAGGCCGCGATCGCCCGGCGCAGGTGAGCCGGGGCCTCGGGCGCGGCCGGGTTGTCGACGTACTGCTGCTTGCAGGCGCGCCCGATCAAGCCGCGCGCCTCGTCGACCTCGCCCGGGTCGGAGCGCTCGTCCTCCACGATCGATTCGAGCACGGCGAGCGCGTGCGCAAACTCACGCTGCTCGATCAAGGATTGCGCATACTGCCGGCGCACCCGTTCATTCTTCGTCCCCGACGCCAGGACGGCCTCGCTGTAGCGTTGCATCAGCTTGAACTGCCGTTCTCGCCGCAGCGCGGCCAGATCCGCGTTGGCATGCTTCTCGGGATAAGCGTAGGGCCGGCGTTCCACATGATGCGCCAGCGTGCCGAGCAGCGCGACTGCCCGGCTGTGATCGTGCCGGTAGAGCGCCTCGGCCAGCGCCTCCGAGAAGATCTCCTCGTTCCATTCGATCGTCTCGGCAACGTCCGCCAATACGTCCGGCTCGCCTCCGGAGGCAGCCGGTGGCAGGAGGTCGCCGAGCTGCCGCGGGTACGCCGCTCCCGACTCGTTGAAATCGACCTGCGGGAGCTGCCAGAGCTGTTCGGGAAAGCGTTCGCAGTCGCGGTCGTCGAGGGCTCCGAGCCGGATGACGAGCATGGGACACGGGCTCTTCAGGCCGAGCTCGATCTCGTCTCGCAGGTCCGTCGCGACGACGGCAGCGGATCGCGAGATCACCGCCAGGATGACCTGACAGGCCGCCATGACCTCCGGGGCCGGCAACGACGACCGGCCGGAGCTCCTCATCAGGACGGACGACACCCAGCGATCGAAGCCGCGGCTGGGCAGCGGGCGCGTCAGCGACTTGCGCGCGCAGTCCAGGTCTGCATCGCAATGGATGACATAGGCAACGGACATGATTGCCCTCCCAGACCAGATTAGACGGCCGCGGTGGCGGAATTCAACCGCGTGAGCGTGTTTGCAATAGCGAATGATAACGCGCCGCCTTCTCGGGCCGGCCCCAGGCCTCGTAGAGCGCCACCAGGCGAGCGCGATGGTCGCGGGCTTCCCGGGCCTCGCGGGTCTCCGAATCGGGCTTCGCCGGGAGGATCTCTGTCGCGCGCAGCAGCCAGGTCTCGGCTTCAGCAAAACGGGAGAGTCTCGTGCAGACGTCTCCCAAGAGGCTCAAGGTCGCGCCGAGCCGCCAGCCCTCGCCGGCAGGGTTTTGCTGCTGGATGGCGAGCGCGTGACGGAGCAGGGGCTCCGCGGCCGCGGAGCGGCCCTGGTCGAGATAGATGCGTGCGAGCCCCACCTCCTGGCGGGCGACGTTCGGATGGTCCGGGCCCAGGGCGGGCCGGGAGAGCGCCAGGGCCTCTTCGTTTTTCACCGCGGCCTCGGCGAGCTTGCCGCGAAGCCGCAGGACGCCCGCCAGGTTGGCGAGGCGCTGCGCGTTGCCGGGGTGCTCCCGGCCCAGGCTGGCCCGGCCGATGGCGAGCGCCTCGCGGAACATCGCTTCGGCGGCTGCATGATCGCCGCGCTCGTTGACGGTCAGGGCCAGGTTGGCAAGCGCCGTGGCGACGTCCGGATGCTGCGGACCGCTCGATTGCCGCGTCACCGCCAGGGTTTCCCGGAACAGCGCCTCGGCGCCGGCCCGGTCGCCTTTCTGCCGCAGCAGAAGTCCCAGATCGCTCATGCTGGTCGCGGTCTCGTGATGGACCGGTCCGAGCGCTTTTCGCCGGATCGCCAGAGCCGAACGGAAATGCGCTTCGGCCTCGTCGAGGCGCCCCTGATCGAAGAGCGTCCGGCCGAGCTCGCTGTGGGAGATGGCGGCGTCCGGGTGCTCTTCGCCGAGAATCTTCCGCCGCATCGCGAGCGCCTCTTCGAGCGCGGCGCGGGAGGCGTCGAGCTCCGCTCTCTGCCCGTGGGCCACGCCCAGGTCGTTCAGACTCTGGGCGAGCTCGCGGCTTGGGCCCAGGGTCCGGCGCCCCACGGTGACCGCCTGATCGAGCAGTGGCAGGGCCTGCTCGTAGTCTCCACGCCGCTCGTAGATCCGCCCCAGGAGCGTGAGCATCTCGCGCTGCAGCTCGGGCTGGGCCACCAGGTCTTTCTGCGCCCGGACCGCGCCGGCATCGAGCAGGCTCCGCACGGTAGGCTCCCCATGGCCTGCCACGTACGGATCGGCGTGGCTCAGCAGGTCGGTCAGGAAGCCGCTCACCTGGGTTGCCCTGTCCCGTTCGCGGGCGAGCCGGGTGCCGTAAAACGTTACAACTGCGGCCACGGCAAAAAGCATCAGGAACCCCGCCGCCACGCTCCGCGCGTGGCGCCGCGCGAACTTCCGGGCGCGATAGATCAGGGAATCGCAACGGGCGAGGATCGGCTCTTCGGCGAGGTAGCGGCGCAGGTCTTCGGCGAGCGCGGTGACCGACGCGTAGCGCTCTTCCGGGCGCTTCTTCAAGGCCTTGGCCACGATGATCTCGAGATCGCCCCGGAGCTCGCGCCGCAGGCGCGGATCGTGGGCCTCTTCGGAAAGACGGCCGGGCTCGGTCTCCAGAATCGCCTTGATCAGGCCGGCCGGCGAGGCCCCCGGTGGGCCGGCCGGATGGCGGCCCGCCAGGAGAAAATAGAGCAAACCGCCCAGGGCGTAGACGTCCGTGGCCGTAGTCACGCTCTCCCCCAGGACCTGCTCGGGCGCGGCGAAAGCGGGCGTGAAGGCGCGCCCCGCTTCCCGCGTCAGCCAGGTCGGCGCACCGTCTCCGGCGTCCCCCTCGAGAAGCTTGGCGATACCGAAATCGAGCAGCTTGACCCGGCCGTCTTTCGAAACCATCACGTTCGACGGCTTCAAGTCGCGGTGGACGACGAGGTTCGCGTGGGCGTGCGCCACGGCGTCGAGCACGTCCAGAAAGAGCCGCACGCGGGCCGGAACGTCGAGCCCCCGCTCGTCGCACCAGCGGTCGATCGGCTCGCCCTCGACGTATTCGAGCACCAGGTACGGCTGGCCGGCCTCGGACACGCCGGCATCGATCAACTGGGCGATGTGAGGGTGCTTCAAACGCGCGAGGATCGTGCCCTCGCGGCGGAAGCGGGAGGCGCCCGCAGCGGAGAGCAGCGCGGCGGAGAGGAGCTTGACCGCGACCGTCCCTTCGAACCGGCCGTCGTTGCGCCGCGCCAGCCAGACGGTGCCCATCCCCCCGGCGCCCAGAGAGCGCACCAGCGTGTAGGCGCCGAAGGCCTGCCCCACGAGGGACGATTCGGCGAGCAGGTCCTCGGCGTCGTGCTCCAGGTAGCATTCGTCGCGCAGGGCCTCTTCCTCGCCCAGGAGCAGCTCCAGGTCCGCGGCGAGCGTGGGATCTTCGTCGGCGAGATCGAGGAGGTAGCGCTGCCGGTCTTCTCCGGAAAGCTCGAGCGCCTGGTCGAGGTGGGGGCTCAAGAGCCGCCACCGCTCGCCTTTCATTCGAAGGCCCCGGAGCGCAGCGCGTGGCGGAGGTAGATCCGCGCCTTGTCCCAGTGCCGTTGCACCGTGCGCTCGCTCACGCCACGGAGGTTGGCGATCTCGGTAAAGGTGAAGCCGCAGAAAAACTTGAGGTCGACGACGCCCGCGATCTCCGGCTCCACGGCCGCGAGCTCGTCGAGCGCTGCCCCAAGCCGCTCCAGGTCCTCGGCCTCGGCCGGCAAAGCCGCGTCACCCACGTCCTTGCCGTCGATCGAGGTGATCTCGAAACCGCTTCCCCGCTTCCGGGCTTGGCGGCGGCGCAGGCCGTCGACGATCAGGCCGCGCATGACCCGGGCCGTATAGCTGAAGAACCGGGCGCGATCGGGAAAGGCCATCCCCTCGCGCTGCGCGATGTCCAGATAGGCCTCGTGGATCAGGCTGGTCGCTCCGAGCGCGGCCCCCGGCCCCGAGCGCGCGAGCTCGCGGCGGGCCACCCCGCGAAGCTCGCGGTAGAGCGCTCCAAAGAGCGCCTCGGAGGGTTGGATCCCGCCGTGGCCGGCGGAAAGCATCGAATTCGAAAGGGCGTGTTCCATG
The DNA here is from genome assembly GCA_035278895.1 of Thermoanaerobaculia bacterium. Taxonomy (GTDB): domain Bacteria; phylum Acidobacteriota; class Thermoanaerobaculia; order Multivoradales; family UBA5704; genus DATARR01. The sequence continues at coordinate 8,160 of DATEIO010000103.1, forward strand.
AGAAGAGGAACGTGCCCGGGGTCGAATTTTCCTCACCTCTGCACGAATAGGCTCACTTCTCGAGGACGAGAACCCGGCGGCTGTAGTCGAAGGTTACGCGGAAGTGGCGCAGCACCTCGTTTCCGAGGACGCCGTCGCGTTCGTCGCTCGAGCTGGAGCCGGATCGGGCGCGCGAGAAACCCAGTCGAGGCTTTTCGAACGTGACTCCTCCGAACGTGACGCTCCGGCCTTCGCGGTAGAGGAACGGCGCGGTTCCCCCCAGCCCTGCCGGCCGCCCCACGATGGCGGTCTCCTGTGCCGCGTCGACGAGCCCGTGCGCATCGACGAAGGGCCGGTTCAGATCGACCCATGTGCCCGCGCCGGTGTCCACCATCAGCCGCGCTTCGATCGGTCCCGTGCCCGCGTCGACCCTCACGCGCACGACCGGAAGATCGTCCTGGAGCTCGAACGGGATCTGAGTGGCGCCGCTCGGCGCCTTGTACGCCGCCGGATCGAGGAGCCGGATCACGCGTTGCGTAAAGTCGATCTGGACCGCATAGCGCATCAGAATCGGTGCGCCGATGAATCCCGCGTAATGTTTTTTGTCCGGATACCCGATGGGCGCGAGCGCGGCTCGTTGCTCTTTCCAGACGACGCCATTCGTCTCCAGCGTCAGGGGCCCGGCGGACCGTGCGTCGAAGCCGGACTCGCCCCCTCCGTGCATCCTCCAGGACGCCCCTGGGGAGACGCCCGCGGAGGCCGCAACCCGTTCGTCGATCAGGTTGATCGACGCGCCGGTGTCCACAAGGAACGGGACCGGCGGGCCGCCGTTGACTCGCGCCTGCACGATCGGCTGCCGGGTCTTGAAGTCGAACGGGATCTCTTG
>DATEIO010000104.1:0-9380 GCA_035278895.1 Thermoanaerobaculia bacterium
GATGATCGAGCCCGCCGCGAAGTATCCCCACTGCTGGGAGAAGCCGCCGACGAAGAAGCGCAGGCCCACCGGGATCGTGTACATCTTCTCCTCGTTCATGAAGGTGGCCGCGATGATGAACTCGTTCCACGCGGTCATGAAGGAGAAGAGCGCCGTGACCGCGACCGCGGGCTTGGCGAGCGGCAGGACGATGCGGAAGAAGATCGTCGCCTGCGACGCCCCGTCGATCAAAGCCGACTCCTCGAGCTCCTTGGGGATGGTGTCGAAGTACCCCTTGAGCATCCAGACGCAGAACGGGATGGCGATCGTGCAGTAGACGAGCACCACGCCCGTGTAGGTGGAGCCCAGCCCCAGCCACTTGACGACGATGATGAACAGCGGGATGAGCATCAGGGTGCCAGGGAACATCTGCGACACGAGGAACATCATGAGCCCCGTCCGCCGGCCGGGGAAGCGGAAGCGGGAGAAGGCATAGGCCGAGGTGCAGGCGAGGAACACGCCGAGCACGGTCGTGGCCACCGAAACGATCACGCTGTTCAGAATCCAGCGCGCGAAAGGCTGGTCCGCGAAGAGCGACTGGAAGTTCGAGAGCGACCACTGCTTGGGCCAGGGGGTGATCGACCACAGGCGGTCGAGCGCGCTCGGATCGGCCGGCAGGGCCGTGATCGCCGCTAGGTTCTGCTCGCCGGAAAAGGCGATCGCCAAAACCCACAGGATGGGGTAGACGGTGATGATCACCATGAAAATCACGAACAGGTGGAGCGGCAGGTGGGGGAGCTCCCCGCTGCGTTTGGAGCTCATCCGATCGCCTCCGTCGCCTTGGTCACCCGGTTCTGCCAGGTGCCGTAGACCAGCAGGATCAGGAAGATGATGGTCGAATAGGCCGCCGCGTAGCCGTAGCGGTAGTCCTCGAAAGCCAGCTTGTACGCCTTGGTGATCAGGATCTCGGTCGCACCCGCGGGCTGGCCGGCCGACACCAGGTAGATGACGTTGAACTGGTTGAAGGTCCACACGACCGAGAGGATGATCGCCGGCACGAGCGCGGGCTTGAGCGACGGCAGCGTGATCGAGCGGAACTGCTGCCACCGCGAGGCGCCGTCCACCCGCGCCGCTTCATAAAGGTCCGCCGGAATCGACTGCAGGGCGCCCAGCGAGATCACCATCATGAACGGGAAGGAGAGCCAGCCGTTCGTGGTGAGCACCGCCAGAAACGACGTGAACGGCCGGTCGAACCAGGAGATCGGCGAGGCGCCGAAAATCTGGAGGATCTGGTTCACCGCGCCGAACTGCTGGTGAAACATCCCTTTCCACACGAGCGCCGTGATGTAGGTGGGGGTCGCCCACGGCAGGATCAGGATTACCCGGTAAAACGTCTTGAACGCGAAATCCTTGGTATTGAGGATGAGCGCGAGGGCCAGGCCCAGCGTCACGCCGATCGTCACGTTCGAGATCGTCCAGAGGATCGTGAACCCGAGCGTCCAGTAGAAATTCGCGTAGTTCCAGACGAGCCCTTCCGGCGTCCGCTCGGCGACCGAGACGTCCTTGATGATGTCGATGTAGTTCTGGAGGCCGATCCAGGTCTGGAAGATCGATTCGTTCGTGTTGTAGAGGTTCGCGTTGGTGAACGACAGCGCGATGCCGTAAAAGAACGGGAAGAAGACGAGGAGCAGCATCCCGATCAGGGCCGGCAGGACGTAGGCGTAGGCGATGCGGTACTCGACGAACGCCTGGCCGGTCCGCGCCGCATACCCCAAACCCACGAAGGCGAGGAGGACGAGCGCCAGGACCGCGAGAAGAATCACCGAGCGGGTCATCCGGGAGGCGTCCACGCCGGTCTCTTCGCCCAGCTTCCCTTCGTCGATCGTTCCGGCGGCGGAGACGAGCCCCCGCGGCTGGCGGTAGAGGTCCACGTCCCAGCCGCTTCCCGCGAGCTCCCCGGCCGGGAGCCCGAGCTCCGCGAGCACGGCGCCGGTCTTGTCCGACTCCTCCTGAATCGTCGCCGCGAGCGCCTCGCCGGTCGCCCGCCGCTCTTCCCGGAGGACCTTCAGCGCATGATTCCCATAGGGCAGAAGGGACGCGAGGAGAAGGAGGACCGCGGCCGCAGCCAGGAGCCACCGCCGCTCCCCCAGCGCGAGCGAGAGAAGGAAGAGCACCACGACCGGGGCGAGCCCGTGGAAAAGGAAGGGGCCCCATTCGATCCCCGCGGCCTCGTGCGCCTTCTTCGTTTCCATCTGGACCATGCCCACGACCTCGCCGTCCCTCTCCAGCGGGGCCGCGAGGGAGAGGACGCCGTCGGGACGGCGCTCGAGCGAGATCTCGGCGCTTCGTGCGCCGCCGCCCTCCTGGTTGCCGGAGACGGCGGCGCGGAGGCTCTGCCCGAGGTCGAAGAGCGGCTTTTCCTCGCGGGCGAGCCGCCGAGGGGCCGCGTTCGCCCCCTGGTCGGAAGGCGCGGTCGAGGCTTCGAGGCGGGTGCCTTCGAAGAGGACGACCCGGATCGGGCCGGCCTCCGGATGGCTCCGGGCGAAGCTCGCCACGGCCTGGCGGATCTTCGCGCCTTCTTCCTCCTCGGCCTGGCCGTCGGTCGGCGGCTGGTCGAGGGCGGCGAGCTCGTCGCCGAGGCCCATGCCGCCGCCTTCCTCCTCGGGAGGAGCCGCTTCGCCGATCTCCTCGCCGAGGCCGAAGCCGCTCTCCTCCTCCGCGGCGGGTTGCCCTGCGGCCACGGCCCGGTCCACCACCTGGGCCAGCGCCTGCAGGGTGACGACGGCCTGGCGCTCGGCCCGCTCGCGGCGCTCGGCCGTGCGGGCTCCGGCCAGGAGAACAGCCCCGAGCCCGACGCCCACGAGGGCGGCCAGAGCGAGGCCGATCAGGAAACGGCGGCGGTGCGACGCGGGACGGGGTTCCGAGGTCATGGCGCTATTTCTTCATCAGGTTATTGATGCGCTCGACGACTTCTTTCTGGGCCACGTCCAGGGCGGCCTTGGGGGTGGCCGCCTTCTTGACGACCGTGTTCATGGCCGTGGTCGCGGGCGACCAGACCATCGACATCTCGGGCAGGTTCGGCATGGGCACTGCCACGTCCACCTGCTGGCGGAAGGCTTTCAGGACCGGATCGCCCGCCACCTGCGGATCGGAGTAGACCCCCTTGTTGGCCGGCGTCTGCCGCCCTTCGAGCGCCAGGACCTTGGCGGCGGGCACGTCGGTCACGTACTTGGCGAACTCGAAGGCCGCGTCCTTGTTCTTGGAGGGACCGGCGACGTAGACCCCTTCGACCGTGATCCACGGCCGGATCGGCTTGTTGCCGGCTTCCGAGATCGTGGGCAGCGGCGCCAGGCCGTAGTCCACGTTCTTGCTGATCTCGCCCAGGAACCAGGGGCCCGAGAAGACCATGGCCGCCTTACCGTCGTTGAACAGCGACGTGATGAGGGCGGTCGACGGCTCGGCCGGCATGAAGCCCTGGCCGATCCATTTGAGGAGGTAGTCGAACGAGGCCACGTTCGGCGCCGAGTTGAGCGTGGGCTTGCGCTTGGCGTCGAACACGCCGCCGCCGAAGCCGTTCATCAGGGCCGCGTGGTAGTAGAAGTCGGAGTAGGCGTAGGCCAGGCCGAACTTGCCGGCGCCCGCGTTGGTGAGCTTCTTGGCCGTGGCCGCGAGCTCGGCCGTGGTCTTGGGCGGCTTGGGCAGCAGCTTCTTGTTGTAGATCATCGTGATGACCTTGAAGTTCAGCGGCAGCCCATAGGTGGTGCCCTGGTAGGTCATCGCGTCCAGGGTGGCTTTCAGATACCGGCCCTTGATCTTGTCGTCCAGGAAGAAGTCGATCGGCTCGACCGTGTTGCCGGCGGCGATCCAGCCGCCCAGGCGGTCCTGGGCGTAGATGAAGATGTCCGGCCCCTTGCCTCTGGGCACCGCGGCCGTGATCTTGTCGGCGAAGGCGTCGTAGGGCACGGCGAGCGTCGTCGCCTTGATCTTCCCCCCCTGGGCCTGGTTGAAGTTGGCCACCACCTTTTCAAACGCCGTCTTTTCGGCGCCCCGGTAGCTGTGCCAGATCACGATCTCCTTCTGGGCCGCCGCGAGAACGGGGAACGCCAGGGAGAGGACGAGCGAGCAGAGGATGCCGCGGACGATGTGGGATTTCATGCAGGTTTCTCCTATTGCGACGTTGACGGGCCTCGACCTCAGGATCCGAGCCGCTTTTCCGTGGCGGCGTCGAAGAGGTGGCAGGCCGGCACCTCGATGACCAGGGACACCGTGGCGCCCATCTCCGGGGCCCGGTGGGGATCGACCTTGGCGACGAGCAGGTCGTCGCCTACCCGGCCGTGCACGATGACCTCGTGCCCGAGCGGCTCGACGAACTCGACCACGGCGGTGACGGGGACCGTGTCCGACCCCTCCCGCCCCGCCTCGCGGATGTTCTCCGGCCGGATGCCGAGCACGACCTTCTGGCCGTCCTGGCCCGAGGCCGCGGCGCGGAACGCCTCCGGCACCGGCATCTCGAAGCCCGAGGCCTTGATCCTCGTGCCGCCGCCGGTCAGGGCCGCGGGGATGAAGTTCATCGGCGGCGTGCCGATGAAGCTCGCCACGAACAGGTTCTCCGGCCGGTCGTAGACCTCGAGCGGCGTGCCCACCTGCTGGAGCTCGCCCTTGCTCATCACGGCGATCCGGTCGCCCATCGTCATCGCCTCGATCTGGTCGTGGGTGACGTAGACCGTGGTCGTCTGGAGGTTCTTCTGGAGCCGCGAGATCTCGGCCCGCATCTGCACGCGGAGCTTGGCGTCCAGGTTCGACAGCGGCTCGTCGAAGAGGAAGACCTTGGGGTTCCGGACGATCGCGCGCCCGAGCGCCACGCGCTGGCGCTGGCCGCCCGAGAGCTGGCGGGGCTTCCGGTCCAGGAACTCGGTGATGGCCAGGATCTTCGCGGCCTCGTTCACCCGCCGGTCCATCTCCTCCTTCGGGGTCTTGCGGATCTTGAGCGCGAACTCCAGGTTCTCGCGCACCGTCATGTGCGGGTAGAGGGCGTAGCTCTGGAAGACCATCGCGATGTCGCGGTCCTTGGGCGGCACGTCGTTGACCACCCGGTGGTCGATCTCGATCGTCCCCCCCGAGATCTCCTCCAGCCCCGCGATCATCCGGAGCGCCGTGGATTTGCCGCAGCCCGACGGCCCGACCAGCACCATGAACTCGTGGTCCCGGATGTCCAGGTCCAGGTTGGGGATGACCGTGACCGGTCCATAGGCCTTCTTGAGCCCTTTGAGCGTCACCTCTGCCATGTCGTTCTCCTGAAGATCCTCTTAACGGAACCGCCCCGTCCAACCCGCTACCCTTTCGGGTAGTTTTCCTCGACGCCCCGGGGTGGGAGCGCCCGGCCCTAAGGCCGCTCGACCGTGAGGATGCGGGCCCCGAGCGGCGCGACCTGCGCCTCGATCCGGTGGCCCGACCGCGCTATGTCTTCTCCGTTCCACACGTCCCGGACCGGCGAGTCGCCCCACTCGGCCGGGATTTCGAAGCCCGCCGTGGCCGGCGCCGCCCCGCGGTTGACCGCCACCACGACCACGTCCTTCGTCTCCGCATCCCGCCGCAGGAAGACGAGGAGGTCCCCTTCCGAAGAGACCGGTGTGTACGGCCCCCGCGACAGCGCCTTGTGGGCCCGGCGGATGGCGATCAGCTTCTTGTAGTCGGCCCGCAGGGCCTCGTTGCGCCGCTCTCCCGCCCCGGGCCGGACCTTCCTGTCCCCCCAGGGCATGTCGCTCCGGTTGTCCGGCCAGTCGCCGCCCGGGCGGGCCACCTCTTCGCCGTAATAGACCATCGGCAGGCCCGACGACGTGAGCTCCAGGAGCGCCGCCAGGCGGAACAGCTCCACCTTCCCTTCGAGGATCGAGAGCCCGCCCTGAACGTCGTGCGACGAGAGATAGGGCGAGAGGAGATACCCCTCCCGCACCTTCTCCCGGGTTTCGAGGTAGCGGTTGTACGCCGCCGTGCGCCCGCGCCCCTGGAGGAACCCCAGGGTGCTCCCCTGGAAGGAGAAGTCGAAGCCGGCGTCCATCTCGTCCCCCTCAAACCAGGGATCGAGGGACTTGGCATCGCCCCCCCACACCTCGCCGATCAGGAAGAAGTCCTTCCCGAGCCGCTCGTCGATGCGCTTCCGGTGCTCCTTCCAGAAGTCATGATCCACGTGCTTGACCGTATCCAGCCGGAACCCGTCCAGCCCCACCCGCTCGGCGAGCGAGAGGTGGGCTTCCATCAGATAGTCCCGCACCTCGGGAAGCTCGGTCTTGAAGTCCGGAAGGCCCGAGACGCACGAGGTCAGGTCGTCCTGCCCGCAGGTGCCGAGCGCCGTGGTGCGGAACCAGCCGCGGGTCTTCGGGTCCTTCAAATAATTGGAGTCGTAACCCGCGTGGTTGTAGACCACGTCGAGCAGCACCTTCATGCCGCGGGCATGGGCGTCGTCCACCAGAGCTTTCAGCTCCGCCTCGGTGCCGAAGCGGGGGTCCAGGCGGTAGAAGTCGTCCGCCCAGTAGCCGTGGTAGCCCCAGTCCGGGAAGCCAGCCCCGGTCACGAAGCCGTCGATGTTCTTGACCACGGGGGTGATCCAGATCGCGGTCACCCCGAGGTCGGCCAGCTCGTCGAGCTGGGCACGGAGGCCCGCCAGGTCCCCTCCGTGGAAGGCCCCCTTGGCGCGGACGTCGACGTTCTGGTTGTTGCCCGGGTCGCCGTCCGCGAACCGGTCCACGATGGCGAAGTAGAGGATGCCGTCCCGCCAGCTCTCCTGAGGGACGACCGAGAGCGGCTTGCCGGCCGGGGCCGGAGCAGCCGCGGGAGGGGCGCCGGCGCACGCGGCCAGCCCCAGGGATGCCAGAACGGCGAGGACGCGTCCGGCCTTCAGCCAGACGCGGGAGGGACAACCCGACTCGGTCATGGAAGACTGCAGCGGAACCTCCCCCCAGGGCGAATAGACGCAAACCCTGTCAGGATGGCCGATTCTAGGAATCGCGTGACAGCCCTGTCAATGCCGGGTGACGGCCCCCAAGATCCTTGTATCGCAGAGCGATACCGGAAATCGGCCGCCCCCGCGGCCTCCCCGCCCGTGGCACGGAACGTGTTAGGTTTGTCCTGAACCCCTGCGGCGGGCCGGACCCGCCCGCCGCCGACACGACATGGCCGGAAGGGAGGTAATCCTATGCCCAGCGGCATCGGGCTCATGGGACTGGGGAGGATCGGCAGAAACATCTTCCGCATCCTGTACAAGAGCGAAGACCTGCGGATCGAGGCGGTGAGCGACGTGGCGGACCCCGCGGCGCTCGCCTACCTGCTCCGCTTCGACACCATCCTGGGGCGTTTCCCCGACGAGGTGAGCAGCAAGGACGGCCATCTCTACGTGGCCGGCCGCCAGGTCAAAATGCTGACCGAGGAGAAGGGCGCCCAGACCATACCCCCCTGGGGCGATCTGGGGGTCGAGACCGTCATCGAGGCGACCTCCAAGTCCCGCACCCGGGCCGATGTGGAGCGCCACCTGGAGGCCGGGGCCAAGAGGGTGATCCTCTGCTCGCCCCCCGCCGAGCCGCCGGACCTGACGGTGGTCATGGGCGTCAACGAGGACCAGCTCCGCCCCGAGCACCGGATCGTCTCGAACGCTTCGTGCACCGCCCACGCCGCGGCGCCGGTGCTCGAGATCCTCTCCGGCGCCTTCGGCATCCAGCGGGCGTTCCTGACCACGGTCCACGCCTTCACCAACCAGCAGCGGCTGGCCGACGTCCCGGATAAAGACCCGCGCCGGGGACGGGCCGCGGCTGAGAACATCATCCCGCAGGAGACCAACTCCGCCGAGGTGCTGATGGACCTCCTCCCCGGGCTCAAGGGGAAGATCACGGGCCACGCGATGAACGTGCCGGTGCCCAACGGCTCGGTCGTCGACCTCGTCTGCTGGCACGAGCGGCCGGTCACCGTCGACGCCGTCAACGAGGTGGTGCGCACCGCGGCCGCCTCCGCTCACTGGAGGAACATCCTCGCCTACGAGGACGACCCGATCGTCTCTTCCGACATCTTGAAGACCGAGCACTCGGGCACCTTCGACAGCCTGGCCACCATGGCGCTCGGCCAGAACGTCTCGAAGACTCTGACCTGGTTCGATAACGGCTGGGGCTACGCGCACCGCGTCGTGGACCTGCTCCGCTGCTTCGAGCAGTTCGACAAGAAGGAGGCCGCCTGAGATGAGCGTCAAGATCGGTATCAACGGCTTCGGCCGCATCGGCCGGAGCGTCTTCCGCATCCTCTCGAACCGTGACGACATCGAGGTCGTGGCGATCAACGACCTGTTCGAAAACGAGCAGCTCGTCTACCTCCTCAAATACGACTCCGTGATGCGCGTCTTCCCCAAGGAGGTCACCGCCGACGAGGACAACATGTACGTCGACGGCAAGAAGATCGTCATGACCGCCGAAAAAGACCCTGCCCAGATCCCCTGGGGGAAGCTCGGGGTCGACATCGTGATCGAATCGACCGGCGTCTTCACCAAGAAAGAGCAGCTCGAAAAGCACCTCCAGGGCGGCGCGAAAAAAGTGATCCTCACCGTCCCCGCGAAAGACGAGATCGACGCCACGATCGTCGTGGGGGTGAATGACGATACGCTGAAACCCGAGCACAGGCTGGTCTCGAACGCCTCGTGCACCACGAACTGCCTGGCGCCGATCGCGAAGATCCTGGACGAGCGCTTCGGCATCGAAGAAGGCTTCATCACGACCGTCCACGCCTACACCAACGACCAGCGCCTGGCGGACGTCCCCCACAAGGATTTCCGGCGGAGCCGCGCGGCCACCCAGAACATCATCCCCACGACGACGGGCGCGGCCCGGGCCGTGGGCAAGGTGCTCCCGCAGCTCAAGGGCAAGCTCGACGGCATGGCCATGCGCGTGCCCGTGCCCGACGGCTCGATCGTGGACCTGGTCGCGAAGCTGCGCGGCAACCCGTCGACCGAGGAGGTCAACGCCGCCGTGCGCGAGGCCGCCCACGGCCCGCTCACCGCGATCGTCGAGTACAGCGACGTGCCGCTCGTGTCGACCGACATCATCGGCAACCCGCACTCCTCGATCTTCGACGCCCTCTCGACCCGCGCGGCCGGCGACGGCTACGCCAAGGTGGTCGCCTGGTACGACAACGAGTGGGGCTACTCCAACCGGGTGGTCGACCTGATCGACCGCATGGCGGCGGTGGGGAACCCGGCTTGAAGCGAGTGGGCATTCTGACGGGCGGCGGCGACGTGCCCGGCCTCAACACGGCCATCAAGCAGTTCGTCTGGCGGATGGAGGAGGAGGGCTTCGAGGTTCTCGGCCTGCGCCGGGGCTGGGGGGCCCTCCTCAACGTCAAGCCGTATCACGACGCCGACAACTCCT
>DATEIO010000105.1:0-11450 GCA_035278895.1 Thermoanaerobaculia bacterium
TAGGTCAGCGTGTAGGAAACCGTACCGCCCGGTGCCACCGACGCGCCGCCGTCCGACTTCGTCACCGAAAGATCCGGCGCGCCCGTCACCGGCGTCGTGTCGCTGCCCGAGTTGTTGCCCGGTGTCGGATCGGTCCCGTTCGTCCCGTCATCCGAAATCGTGGCCGTGTTGGCGATCTGCGTCACGCCGGCCGGTAGCGGATTCGCCACCGTCACCGCGAACGTGGCCGAACCACCGGCTCCAGCCGAGACTCCACCGATCGCCAGCGTGCAGGTCGAGCCCGCGTTGTTGTTCGGCGTGCAGGACCATCCCGCTGTCGAGGCCCCCGCGTTGAACGTCGTGTTCGCCGGCACCGTCTCCGTCAGCGTCACACCCGTCGCACCCCGGTTGCCGGTGTTCGAATAGGTCAGCGTGTAGGAGACCGTACCGCCCGGAGACACCGACGCACCGCCGTCCGACTTCGTCACCGCAAGGTCCGGAGCGCCCGTCACCGGCGTCGTATCACTGCCGGAGTTGTTGCCCGGCGTCGGATCGGTGCCGTTCGTCCCGTTGTCCGCGATCGTGGCCGTGTTCGAGATCTGCGTCACGCCCGCCGGCAGCGGGTTCGCCACCGTCACCGCGAACGTGGCGCTGCCACCGGCTCCAGCCGCGACCGTGCCGATCGCGAGCGTGCAGGTCGAGCCTGCGTTGTTGTTCGGCGTGCAGGACCACCCCGCCGTCGAGGCGCCCGCGTTGAACGTCGTGTTCGCCGGCACCGTCTCCGTCAACGTCACGCCCGAGGCGCCCCGGTTGCCGGTGTTGGAGTAGGTCAACGTGTAGGAGGCCGTGCCGCCCGGAGACACCGACGCGCCGCCGTCCGACTTCGTCACCGCAAGGTCCGGAGCGCCCGTCACCGGCGTCGTGTCGCTGCCCGAATTGTTGCCCGGCGTCGGATCGGTGCCGTTCGTCCCGTCGTCCGCGATCGTGGACGTGTTGGAAATCTGGGTCACGCCCGCCGGCAGCGGATTGGCCACCGTCACCGCGAACGTGGCAGAACCGCCCGCCGAGGCTGCGACGGAACCGACCGCGAGCGTGCAGGTCGAGCCCGCGTTGTTGTTCGGCGTGCAGGACCACCCCGCCGTCGAGGCGCCCGCGTTGAACGTCGTGTTCGCCGGCACCGTCTCCGTCAGCACCACACCCGTCGCGCCCCGGTTGCCGGTATTGGAATAGGTCAGCGTGTAGGAGACCGTGCCGCCCGGAGCCACCGAAGAGCCGCCGTCCGACTTCGTCACCGAAAGGTCCGGGGCGCCCGTCGTCGGCGTCGTGTCACTGGCCGTGTTGTTGCCCGGCGTGGGATCGGTGCCGTTCGCGCCGTTGTCCGCGATCGTCGCCGTGTTGGAAATCTGGGTCACGCCCGCCGGCAGCGGATTGGTCGCCGTCACCGCGAAGGTGACCGAGCCGCCGGCCCCGGCCGCGACCGATCCGATCGACAGCGTGCAGGTCGAGCCCGCGTTGTTGTTCGGCGCGCAGATCCAGCCCGCCGTGGAGGCACCCGCGTTGAACGTCGTGTTCGCGGGCACCGTCTCGGTGATCGTCACGCCCGCGGCTCCGAACCCGCCCGCCGCGTTGGCGTAGGAGAGCGTGTAGGCCACGGTGCCACCCGGCGCCACCGAGGCACCGCCGTCCGACTTCGTCAGAGAGAGATCCGGCGGCGCCAGGGCCACGAGCGTTGCGCTGGCCGCGGCCGTGTTCGAAAGCCCGCTCGACGTCGTCACGCCGCCCGCCGGAATGGTGTTCACGTAGGAGCCGGCCGTCGGGACCGTCACGTTCAAAACGACCGTGCACGAGCCGTTCCCCGGGATGCTGCCATTCGTCAAGGTCACCGACGTCGCCGTATTGGTGACGGTGCCGCTGCACTGCGGAGACGCGGGAGCTGCGGCCACCGTCATCTGCGCGGGCGACGAAGGCAGAGTGTCCGTAAAGTTCACACCGGCCAGCGCCGAAGCGTTCGAGTTGGAAAGGGTGATCGTGAGCGTCGACGTCCCCCCCGCCGCGATCGGGTTCGGGGAGAAGGACTTGGAAACCGTCGGCGCCGTCCCCACCGTCACCGTGGACGTCGCGGGGACGTTGTCGGCCGTCGGAACCGTGGTGTCGATCTGCTCCGCGTTGATCTTGCCCTTGATCGAGTTCGTATAGGAGCCCACCACGTTGGGGACGTTCACCGTGTACTGCAGGGTGAGAGTTCCCCCGGCCGGCACGACCCAGGTGCAGGAGATCGTGGGCAGCAGCGGGCACGTCGAGACTTCCTTGGCCACGAACTGGATCGTGCCCGACGAACCGGCAGTCGGCAGGATCGCCGAGTTCCCCGCGACGATCTGGCTGCCTCCGGCGATCGCGCCGAAGGTGACGCCCGCTGGAAGCACGTCCGTCAACGAATCGAGGGTGGTGGCGAAGCTGCTCGGGTTGGTGATGGTCACTGTGTACGTCGCCGTGCCGCCCGCGGGCAGCGACGTCGGCGAGACGCTCTTCGTGAGCGTGAGGACGTTCGTCGGCGAGGGCGACGTCAGGACGCAGGGCGTCGAGGAGCAGGTCCCGAAGTTGCCCGAGTACTTCTCCTGCGTGCCGCTGACCATGTCCGCGAACGGGTTGATGGTCGTGCCCGACGGACACGTGGTGCTGACCGCCTTGAAGAAGTAGACGACGGTGATCCGGTTCGTGCCGCCGCCGCTCGAAACGCCGGTCTTGTAGAGAGTGTTGTCGTCCGCCGTCGTGATGCCCGTGACCCCGGTTACGTTGGTGACGTCGTCTCCGACGAGCTGATAGCACCCCGAATTGTGCGACCGGTTGCCGGCCGGCTGGATTCCGAGGTCGTTGCCCGAGCCCACGTTGCCGAACTCATAGACGACCGTCACGGGGACGATCTGGCCCAGGGCCGCGCCCGCCCCGATGGTCTGCGAGACCATCTGGCCGCCCGCGTTCGCCGACAGCTCGCTGCGGGTGGTGATGTTCAGGGCGCCGCTCGTCTGCGGCGAGGTGACCCCGTCGCTGACGGTGATCGTGTAGGTCGCCGTCTGGGCCGGGGGGTTGCTCCCGGAATAGCACGGGTAGTTGATGAACCAGTAGAGGCGGACGGTCGCCCCGTTCGCGATCGTGGGGATCGACCGCGTGGTCGTCTCCTCCGCGTCGAGCTGGAACTGGGACACCGGCGAGGTCGACCAGCTCCCCCCGAAGGCCGGGTTTGTGAACCCGTTGAAGGTCGCCGTGAGATTGTTGAGCGTGCTCCCCGAGGTGTTGGTGATGTTCACCTGCATGTACATCGCGTTCGGGCCGGAGCTGCAGGAGCTGTTGCTGTCCAGCGTCGCGAACGGCGTAATGCGCGTGAACGTCAGTCCACTCACCGCCCGGGCCGGATCGCTCCACCCCAGAAGGCCGAGACCCATTGTAAGAACGACAAGAGCGGACAGACTCAGCCTGCGACACACGGCCCCCCGCCCCAGGGAACGGCAAAAGAATCCCATACGGATCTCTCCTCTCCGAGATGGACTGTCGGCGAAACTCCGTCAGTATACTCAGCTGTGCCTCAAAGCGCTTGCTTGCAGGAGGACATTTGTTGCACGTGCGAGGTTGGCGTGAGGAAAATAGGGGCAAGATTCCAACGTCCTGCGCAACTTTTTCAATATAGCGATAGGAGCATTCTTTGAAGCCGGATCGGTTGACAGTCCGGCCACCCGGCCCGGAGAATGGCTTTCAGCTCTGAAAGAAAGGTCGTTGGGGATGAGCAAGCCGATCGTTTTCATCAGCTCCACCTCGGACCTGTCCGAGGAGAGAAAAGCCCTGCTCGCCGATCTGATCAGGCATTACGAGCCCTATCTCTACGAGGAGGAGGGAGCCCAGCGGGGCAGCCCGGAGGAGCGCTGCCGCGAGATGATCGAGAGCTCCCAGGTGTTCGTGGGCATTCTCGGAGCCTCTTACGGCACCCCCTTCCCGGGCGATCCGCAGCGCTCCATCGTCGAATGGGAGATCGACACGGCCCGCCAGTGCGAGGACGTGGAGATCATGACGTTCCTGAAGAAGCTGCCGCCCGGGGCCGAGGCCGACCCTCGCCAGAAGCGGCTTCTCGACCGGGTCACCTCCTTCGAGAGCGGTTTCTGGTGCAAGGTCTTCGAGTCGACGGAGAGCCTGGTCCATCTCGTCCGTCAATCGCTGGAGGCCTGGCTCCTCCGTGTCTGGGAGGGGGTCCACCAGCGCGAGCTCGTCTGGGCGAGGGTCCTCCACAAGGTCCTGGCCCCGGTCGCGGCGCTGCTGGTCCTGGCCCTCGTCGGGCTCGCCGCGACTCCGCTGCGCTCCCAGTTCACGACCTCCTCCCTGATCGCCGTGAGCGTCACCCTCGCGACGCTCGTCCTGCTCTGTCTCGTCCTGCTGGTCGCCCAGACCGGAGGTCGCCATGGCTCTCGTGGATAGCCCCTCCACTCCCCCCGGAGATCGAGTCGAACGCGCCGTGGAGCGGGAGCTCGCGCGACGCCGCCGTCTGCTGCAGCTCTACCTGCTGCTCCTCCTCATCCCTCTGGGCCTCGCGGCCTGGTTCCTCGCCGCCGGACGATCCGACCAGGAGATCGTCCAGGAGGCCATGGACGAGCGGATCGCTCCGGTCGAGAAGCACTACGAGCAGATCGCGCCGAAGCTCGCCCAGGTGGAAAGCCTCGACCAGGCCCTGCCGGTCGTCCAGCGGGCGGCGGAGCAGCTCCAGGCGCAGGGAAAGCAGGTCGAGACCTTGCAGCAGCAGGTCCAGGAGATCGCGCCCAAGGTTCAGGAGATCCAGGCCAACCAGGCCTCTCTGGTCCGGGCCATGGAGCCTTCCCGCGAGGTCAAGGAGCTTTCGGACCGGCTCGCGGCGATGGAAAAGAGCCTCACCGCGGTTCGGGAAGAGCAGATCCAGGTTCAGCGCGAGCTCAAATCCGTGCAGCTGAGGATCGACAGGCAGCCCGCCGGAGCTCGCTTCAACCTGGACGAGAAGCAACTGAACTCGCTGATCGACGCCCGGCTCCTCGAACTGGAGAAGAGCGGCCGGCGGAGGTCCCCGCCGCAGTGATCGCCCGTCGTGCGGCGCCAAGATTCCTGCCTGTCCTCGACCGCGAGTGGGATGGAGACCTGTGCCATGTATGAAAGGGCGCTGTACGCCAGCTGGGGAGACATGGACTTCAACTCCCACATGCGGAACACCGCGTTTCTGGACAAGTCCGCGGACCTCCGCATGATGTTCTTCGCAGAGCACGGCTTCCCCATGGCCGAGTTCCTGCGCCTGCGGATCGGTCCGGTCATCCAGCGCGACGAGCTCGAGTACTTCAAAGAGGTCGCCCTGCTCCAGGAGATCCGCGTCACCCTCTCGATCGCCGGCCTGTCGGAAGACGGCAGCCGCTTCAAGATGAAGAACGACTTCTTCCGCCCCGACGGCAAGCTCTGCGCGAGCGTCACCAGCACCGGCGGCTGGCTGGACCTCGGCCAGAGGAAGCTCGCCGCTCCCCCGGAAGCCCTGCTCCAAGCGCTCCGGACGCTCCCGCGGGCAGAGCCCTTCGAGGTGATGACCTCAAGCCTCCGGTAAGCCCCCCGGCGTCTCCTCTCCCAGAGCGGCGAAGTGCTCGAGGAGGAGACGATGGATGAAGACATACCCGCCGCCGACCTTGTACAGAAGAATCCGGTCGGCGGCGATGTCGAGAAGGCGAACGATGTTCAACGGGAAACGACCCTCCCGAGCCAGGAACGGGCGGAGGAGAAAGTGCCGGAAGAAATCGAGCCCGCCATTCAGAAGGCCGAGGCAGAGTCCGAGGGCACAGGAGAATCCGAGGAAGCGCGACGCCATGAAGGACATCCAATTCACCAGGTTGGAAAGAGCACCGGCGATCTTCGCGCCACCGCTGCCTGCATAAGCCTCGCCCTCGAAGATCACCCAAAGGAGAGGAGCAACGTTGATGGCGGCGCCGGTGAAGCCGAAGAGGAGCCCGTGCTTGCCTGAGAGCCAGATCCCCTGGTTCGGTCGGTTTCTGGTTTGCCCGGGAGTTCCGGAAAATCCGGCAAGGACCAGGAGAATCAGAACTGCAAGAATGGGCCACACATTCAGAAATGCGAACGACGGGTTGGGTCCGAACGTTCCCTGAAGCTCACTGACAATATCGGCGGTGCCGGCGATGATCAGGGTGCTCCCCAAGATCCCGATGAGAACAGGCCAGACCGGCAGGAAACCAGCGGCAAGATTGCGCATCACGTGGCGCCAGGACCAGGTCACGGCCTCGAACGGCCGAATGCGGGATTCGACATTCCACGCTTGGCTGCCCCACCCCGAGGCGGCGCTCCAGAAGCCGGCGATCGAAGAAAAGAGGAGCGTCGTTCGCAGACTCAACGTCGCGGGCAGGGCGAAAAAGCAGACGGCGGTCACACCGGAAAAGGTCAGCGAGGCGCGCAGGATCCGCAGGCGCCAGGACACCGTCTCTCGAAACCTCCAGTCCGCCTGGGCGACGCCGTCGACCGTTCCGACAGTCAGCAGGCAGAGCGCAATCGCCAATCCTAGCCAGCCCTCGCTCGTGAACGTCAGGCCGGCCACGACGGGGAGCCACGGGATGACAGTGGCGACGAGCGTGTAGAGAATCAAATCCCGCCTTCTCTCCAGCCAACCCGGTTGGAGCTCTTCGAGGAGGAAGACGGATTGGTTCCTCTTTTTCATGCCGCGAGCCAATTGAGCCAGCCAGCCGAGAACGCGCTCCCGAGGATAGGGCAGCTCTCCGCCGCGGCGGAGCAGCATCCGATCGACATACCGGTTGAAGAGGTGCTGGCGGCGGGCGGCCGGTTCGGTCCAACGGAGGTCGAGCAGCTCCTCCGCCGGAAGGTCCTGGTAGGCGCGGCGCATGACGAGCAGCCAGAGCGGCGATCGTGCAAGCTCCCGCAGCCCGTCATCTTCCAGCAAAACCTCTTGCAGATTGTCGAGCCCCGGGCCGCCATGGGCCAGAGCCGCCTCGATCTGCTCGGATTCGAGAGAGCCGAGAATCATCGAGGTTCCGAGCAGGAGCTTTTTTCCGATCCTTTCATAGGCTTCCAGCCGGCATGCCACGGCGAGGCCGGTGATCCCCTGCTCTTCCCGGAACCGGTTGATGGCGGCGACACAGGCAGCGCGCCGCGCTTCCGGTACCTCGTCGAGGCCGTCCAGGAGGATCAGCAGGGAATCGGTTTCGAGCCACCGCCGGCCGATTCTGCGAGGAATCTGATACTTGAGCGCCAGCTCCTCCGTCATCCAGGGTACGAGAGAGCCCTGCCCTCCCCAGGTCGACAGATTGAAGAGGACCGGGACCGGCTCGCCCGGATTCCTCTCCGCCCGGCCGGCCGCCTCGCGGGCCAGCTCCAGAAGGGCGATGGTCTTTCCCGAGCCGGGAGCCCCGAGAATCAGAAGGGCGCGCCCTGAATCTTCGAGCACCTCGAACGCGGTCCTCTGTGCCGGTAGCGGAACGCGGAGCGGTACCGAGGCCTCGAGGACGCTCTGCCAGGGACGGATCACGGCGCCGGGGTCGAGCTCCTTCGGAATGGCCTGAAGCGGCATCTCCTCCTCGACCCGGCCGAGCAAGGCCTCGATCCAGAAGCTGCGGACCCGCTCCAGGAGGATCTGCCGGTCGCGGAGGCCGCCGGGCTCGCCGGCTTCCGTGGCTCGTGGGCGCCGCTCCCACCTCCGGAGGCTCGCCAGCACCCGAGCGGCCAGATCCTCGGGCGAGGTGAACTTCGTCCGCGTCAGCTCGCGGTCGATGCGCTCCTTGAGCGCCGAGAGCCTGTCCCTGCCGGAGCCTTCCTCGCGAAGCTCCTCCGGCCAAGGCCACCCTTCCTCCATCATGAAACAGAAACAGGGCTTGCCCAACTCGCGGGCTCTGTTGAGCTCCTGCTCCGTGATCGAGAGGGAGCTCCCTTCCGGGACGAAACCGTAGCGCCAGGCATAGATTCCGAGGAAGAAGTCGGCCTGCCGGATCTCTTCCAGGCAGGCCACGGTGGGCTCCACGGGTTGAGCCCCCAGGCTCTCCATGTCAATGGGATGAAACCCTGCCTCCAACAGGGCCCGGCAGACAGCCGCCCGATGCTCCTGGAGGTCGAGGAAAGTGCTGGAGATGAAGACAGAAGGCGGCATGCCTCGGGGGACTCTTTCAACCATCGTCTGGTGAAGCTACAGAATTATAGGGGATCACCTGAGGCGGCTGGAGCGCCGGCATCCTTGCCGGCCTTCTAACCCAAACGAAGTAAGAAGCCGGCAGGATGCCGGCGCTCCCAGCGGCTCTCACCTCACCCCCCCTCCACCCGAAGGACGTACTCCCCCAGAAGCTCTGTCCGCTCTGGGCTCAACCCCTCGACGCGGAGCCGGTAGGTGCCGGGTTTGAGCCCGTTCACCGACACCGAAGTCCCGGCGTCGCCCAGGAGGGACCGGCCGGGCCGGCGGCCGGACCAGAGCACTTCGCCGTCTTCCTTCACCAGCTCGAGGCGGTATTCGCCGTAGATGGGGTGACCAGCCAGGCTGAGCGCCAGGAGGATGCGGCCTCCTTCCGCCGGCAGTTGTACGGTGTTGACCACCCCCTTTCCTTGCAGCAAGCCGTCTGAAGGCTCCTGCCCGCGCAGGACGAACCGGGGGGCGGTGGAGACTTCAACTGTAGCGATCCGCTCTCCGGCCGGCGCCGGCGGAGCCTTGCGCAGTTCTTCCAGGTCGGACGTCAGCTCGGCGACGCGGGCTTCGAGCTCCTCCACCCGGTCGGCGGACTGCCCCCGCGCGGCTTCGAGCTGGCGCTCCGTCTCGGCGAGAGCCGCCTCCCGCTCTTCCAGCCGGCGCTCCACGCCCGCCAGTTGCTGGCGGCTTTGCTGGACCGTGAAGAAGGCCCAGAACGAGAGGCCTAGGACGGCGAGCAGCAGCGCGGCCGCGGCGGCGTAGAGCAGAGGCGGAATCCGCCGGGTCCGCAGCGGCTCCGGCCCGGGTTCTTCTTCGGCGGCGGCCATTTCGAAATTTCGCAGCTCGAGCAGCAGACCGGCGCATCGCGGGCAAAGGGAGAGGTGCTCCTGCACCGCCTCGCGCTCCTCGGCCGGCAACGTGCCCTGACGGTAGGCAATCAGGCGCTTCGACCCCACATGGGGCCCGGCTTTCCCGGATTCCTCCGCGGCCAGTTCCCGGAGCGCGGCCTTCAGATCGATGCGCTTGTCGTCCATGTGCGCTCCTCAGAGGTCAAAATTCGCGAACGAATCCCCCAGCTCGGTTTGCAGGCGCTTACGGGCCTTGAACAGTTGGACCTTGACCGTCGAGGGGGAGATCTGGAGGATCTCGGCAATCTCGGCGACGTCCAGGTCCTGGACGATTCGCAGGCGCACGCATCTCCGCATCTGGGCGGGCAGGCCGTCGATCGCCTGGCTCAGGCGCTCCTTCATCTCCCGGCCCAGCAGCCGCTGCAATGGTGCGGGAGTTGCAGCCGGCGCGTGAGGCGATTCCGCCACGTCCTCTCCTTCCAAGGGCACCGAAAGGCTGGCGCGCTTGGCGGCACCGCGGTGGCGCACGGCTTTGCTGGCGGTATTCGCGGCGATCCGGAAGAGCCAGTGCTCCCACCGGGCCTCGCCGCGAAAACCGTCGAGACCTTTATAGACCCGAAGAAACGTCTCCTGGATTAAATCCTGGCACTCTTCGGTGGAAAATCCCCGGTGCTCGAAGAAGCGGAACAGCGGCCGGTGGAAGCGGTGGAAGAGGAGACGGAAACCCTCTTCGCGGTCCGTGCCCTCGCGCAGCCGCTCGAAAAGAGGCTCGGCCGGTGGATGCGGCGGGCTCATCGCCAGTCGCCGGAAAGCTGGAAGGCGGCCCAGAAAAACGGGGCCGAGGCGTCCGTCTCCACCGCCTGCCCGTCGGCGGTGGCGATACGGACCGGATGACGGATCAACTCGATCTGGGCGGCCCGCAGCGCCTCATCCGTGGAGAGGCCGGCGGCGCGGTGGCGGTGGAACCGGGTCATGAGCTCGGCCGTGACCTGGTCGGCCACGCTCCACAGGCTCGCGACGACCGAGCGCGCGCCCGCGTACTGGAACGCGCGGGTGAGCCCGAGGAGACCCTCGCCGGAAAGCTCCCGCCCGAGGGCGGACTCGCAGGCCGAGAGCACCACGAGATCCGCGTCGAGCCGCACGCTCTCGAAAATCTCCCACACCTGGAGCAGGCCGTTGTCCCGGCCCGCGGCGAGATCCTCCGGCAGAGTGAGCACCAGCGCGGAGTCCAAGGGGGTCCGGTCGTCGATCGAAGCGTGGGTCGCGAAGTGGAGGACGCGCGCGTCGCGAATCCCCGACTTGGCCCGTTCTTCCGTCGCTTCCTCGCCCAGGTAGAGATGGGCCCCGGGATAGACCTGGGCGATGCTCTCGACCTCGCGGCGGGAGTACGGCAGGGACTCCCAGCGATCTTTCGGATACCGGGGATCTCCGAAAGCGACGAGCCGTGAAGGCGGTGCGGCCGGGGTGGACGCGCGAAGCGTTCCATAGACCGTCAACGACAGCGCCGTATGGAAAGGTTTCCATTCCGTGAGGAACTGCCCGCGGCCGGAATTTCTACCGGAAGTGTCGCGGACGAGCGCGCCGAACGGCAGGCGATAGAGAGGCCCGTCGGGGATGATCAGCACCCGCTCGCTCTTCTCCACCAGAGTTGCCACGGGACCGATCAGGGCGCGATAGAGCGAGCGGGCTTCCGGACCGGAGACCGGCAGAGGCTGCCGGACCTCCTCCAGAAAGCGCTCGACCTCCCGGCGCAGCCGCTCTTCCCCCCACGGCAGGGTCTCCACCCGGAGGCCGCCGTCGCGCGTCACGGCAAACAGAAAGGTTTTCTCTTTTCCGACGCTGTAGGAGAGGGCGAGCGTGCCGGGATCCAGGACCTTGCGGGCGGCCCCCAGATCGAGCGGCTGCGGCTCGCGCAGCGCCGCCAGACGCGGCGAAGCCTTGCGAAACTGGACGGCGATCTCGTCGCGCTCGCGACGCAGGCGGACGAGCTCGCGGCGGAGTGTCTCTCTCGCCTCGTCGCCGTCCGCAGAGGTCGAGCTCGCCAGCTTGCGCAGGGCCTGGTCGTAGCGCGCCGCGTTCTCCCGCCGGGCGCTCGCGAGCGCCTCCGGAATCTCGCCCGCGAACGCGAGGTCCCGCTCCTCCAGGAGCGCGAGGAAGCTCCGCGCCCGCGAGCGCTCCAGCAGGTGGAACGCTTCCGCGGCATGCCCCCGCTCCAGCTCGATCTCCAGGGCTCCGCGGTAGATCTCCCCGAAGCGCGCCCGGAACGCGGCCCGCGACTCCTGAGAGCCTCCGAGCCTCCCCATCTGCGACTCCAGCGCGTCGACGGCCCGCGTGAGCAGCTCCGCCGCCTTGTCGGTCCGGCGCGTGCGGCGGTACAGCCGCCCGAGCTGATAGAGCATCTGCGCCTCGTCGATCGTGCCGGGAGCCAGACGCTCGTGAAT
>DATEIO010000106.1:0-2010 GCA_035278895.1 Thermoanaerobaculia bacterium
GCCTTCCTCTCCTTCGAAGTGCTCGACGCGAGCGGAAATCCGATCTGGGTCTCAGGCCGCGCCGCGCCCACGGGCGAGCTGGTGGATGCGGCAGGCCGGCCCCTCCCTGGAGAATTCTTCTGGAAGAGCGGCTGCACGCCCATGACGGTGAAGGAGCAGAAAGGTTTCTTTGAGCCGCATTACGAGACCATCACGCGGCAGGATCAGGTCCAGATCTATCAGGAGCTGGTGACGGACCCGCGGGGCAAGCTCACCACGAGCTTCCTCTCGCTCGCGGACGAGGTGAAGGACAACCGCCTTCTTCCCCGGGGCTGGGACCCGTCTCTGGAGCTCGCCGAGCGCGAAGGGCTGGGGAGCCCCAAGCTCTCCGCCCGCGATCTCGTCGAGCGCGTGCTGCCCGATCTGCCGGACGGCCGGGGCGGCCACGTGAACGATCCGTGGTACCAGCCGAAATCCAAGGGCGGCCGGGGTGGAGGCGGCGACGCTCTCTCCTACGCCATCCCCTTGAGCGATTTCGGCGGCGCCCAGCCGGCGGGAGTGCGGGTCACCCTCTACTATCAATCCATTCCGCCCTTCTATCTCCAGGACCGCTTCTGCACCGCTCCCGAAAGGCCGGACACCTCGCGCCTGTTCTTCCTTGCGGGGCATGTGAATCTGGAGGGTACAAGGGCGGAGGGGTGGAAGTTGCAGGTGGTTTCGAGCGGGGTGGTGAAGCTGTAGGGGCGGCCGTGGCCGCCCCTTTCTCTTCGATTTACGGCCGGCAGATCTTCCCGACGTACGTCCCCACGCCGGTCCCTGCCGAGAACGTCCCCGAAGCGATCAGGTAACCGGTCGCGCCTTCGTACTCGCCCGTGCCGCCGGTGATCGTGTCGATCTCGGAGAACTCGCCGTCGCCGCCGGTGTTCAGAAGGATCGCATCCTTGGTGAAGAAGTCGCCGTCCGTCGTGTGGAACACGTTGTCGCCGGTGAGCGTCAGGACGCCGGTCGTGGGCGTGTCGGCCGTGGGCACGGCGCCGGTGCCGATGAAGTCGGACGTGGCCTTGATCGTGCCGTGGAGCATGGCGTGGGCGCAGAGCGCGATGGCCGAGCCGCACGTAGGCTCGTAGGCCGCGATCTCCACCCGGCCGTGAACGGCCTGGCAGACCGGGGTGGCCGAGGCGGGAATCGTCGTGAGGCCCAGGGTGAGCAGGAAGGCGAGCGAAGCGAAGCGGGTCTTGGCTATCATGTCTTTATCTCCTCCAATTTTTTCAGTTCATGGGGCGCATCTGTCCTTGAGATGCACGGGGCGGAGGAAGGTTTCAGACGAATTTGCGCGAGAGAAATCCCGTCGAGGCGCGCCGGGATCTTCGCGCGCTTTCCAATCGAAATAAAATTACATCAGGATTGCCGAAGAGGCGCGAAAATTGCGGATTTCCGCGGCGTATGGCGGATTTTCCGAAACCCTTTCCCCCGATGCTCCTCTCCGAGGTGAAGCGTCCCTTCCACAAGCCGGGCTGGATCTACGAGGAGAAGTACGACGGCTACCGCGCAGTCGCCTACAAGAACGGAGCGAGCGTGCGGCTCATCTCGCGCAACCTGAAAGACCTGACAGCCCAGTTCGAAGAGGCCGTCGAGGCCGTGGCGAGGCTCCGGGCCCCGACGCTCATCCTCGACGGGGAGGTCGCGGTCTTCAACGAGGAGCTCGTCTCCCACCTGGGCTTTCTGCGGGCATCCAAAAAGAACGAGGGTCTGGTGTTCACGCCGCCGGTCTTCGTGGCCTTCGACTGTCTCTACGCGCGCGGGAAGGATCTCCTGCGCGAGCCTCTGAAACGGCGCCGGAAGGTGCTGGAGAAAGAGCTCGCCCGTGCCCCCGGCCCGATCTTCGTAGCCCGGCGGCTCGCGGCCGACGGCCTCGAAGCGTGGGAGGAGGTGAAGTCCCACGGCTGGGAGGGGCTTGTGGCCAAGGACGAAGGTTCGATCTACGAGCCCGGGGTGCGGACAGGCCACTGGATCAAGGTCAAGCACAAAGTG
>DATEIO010000107.1:0-15870 GCA_035278895.1 Thermoanaerobaculia bacterium
GCCGAGTGCGAGAAGCAGCCGAACCGCCGCTGCCAGGTCGAGGCGTTCGACGGCGGCGTGCGCTACCTGCTGATCGAAAACCTGGAGTTCCCGGACGTCCGCGTGGTCTACGCCCCGCCCCGCGCCGTGGGCGAGTACGGCGGCGAGATCGACAACTGGAGCTGGCCGCGCCACACCGGCGACTTCACCCTGCTGCGCATCTACGCCGGCCCGGACGGCAAGCCCGCCCCGCGCAGCGAAGCGAACGTCCCCTACAAGCCCCGGCACTGGTTCCCCGTGGCCCAGAAAGGCGTCGAGCCTGGCGACTTCGTGATGGTGGCCGGCTATCCCGGCCTCACCTTCCGCTCCTACACCGAGGCCGAGATGCGCGAGCGGGCCGAGCTCTTCTTCCCCAAGCGCGCCGAGCTCTACCGCACCTGGATTGACCTGATGGAGGCCGCCTCCGCGAAAAACGAGAAGACCCGGATCGCGCTCGCGGACCGCATCAAGACTCTCGCCAACCGCGAGAAGAACTCCCGCGGCCAGGTGGCGGGCATCGCACGCGGCCACATCCTGGACAAGAAGACGGCCGCCGAAAAAGAGGTCCTCGCCTGGGCCGCGAAGCGGCAGGACCAGAAAGCCGCCGTGGACGCCCAGCGCGAGCTGGCAACGCTCATGGCGACCAAGCGCCGCACCTGGGACCGCGATTTCCTCCTGGACCAGATGAAGAGCGGCCCCAAGCCGCTGGACCTGGCGCTCACCCTTGCCCGCTGGTCCGGTGAGAAGGCCAAGCCGGACCTGGAGCGCGAGCCGGAGTATATGGAGCGCGAGCGGGAGCGCCTCGGCGAGCGCCTCGAGCGAGACCAGAAGCGCATCGACGCGGCGACCGACGCGGCCCTGCTCGCGGACGTCCTCACCCGCTTTGCCAGCCTGCCGGAGGGGAGCCGCGTCCAGGCCGTGGACGCGTTTCTGGGCGGCGCGCGCGATCCCCAGGCCATCCGCGCCAAGGTGGACGATCTCCTTGCCCGCACGAAGGTGACCGGTCTCGCCGAGCGCAAGGCCATGTTCGAGGAAACCGAAGCGCAACTCCGGGCCCGCCGCGATCCGCTGCTGGACCTCGCCTTTTCGCTCGACCGCGAGCTCAAGGAGCTCAAGGAACGGGACGACCGGATGAAGGGCGCCATCTCGCGCCTGCGCCCCCGCTGGCAGCGCGCCGTGATCGCCCACGCCGGCCGCCCCGTGGCCCCGGACGCCAACGGCACTCTGCGCGTCACCCTCGCCCACGTGAAGGGCTACGGCCCGAAAGACGGCGTCTTCATGGAGCCACGCACGACCGTGGCCGGCATCGTCGAGAAAAACACCGGCGAAGAGCCCTTCGAGGCGCCGGAAAAGCTCCTCGCCGCGGCGCCCGAGGCTCCGGAGAGCCCCTTCGCGGACAAGGAGCTTCACGACGTCCCCGTCTGCTTCCTGGCGGACGCCGACACGACCGGCGGCAACTCCGGCAGCCCCGTGGTCAACGGCCGCGGCGAGCTCGTCGGCGTCAACTTCGACCGTGTCTGGGAAAACGTGGCCAACGACTTCGGCTACAACCCCGACGTCGCGAGGAACATCAGCGTGGACGTGCGCTACCTCCTCTGGTTCCTGGGCGTCGAGCACGGCGAGGCCGCCCGCCCGCTCCTGACCGAGATGGGGGTCAAGCCGTAGGCGGGAATTGCCGGTCGCGGTCCGTCTACAGAAGCGGGTGAGGACTCGGCAGCAATGACCCTTCGAGTCCTCACTGATCGCAGAAAGAACAGGGACGGACACGGACTGACAAGGACGAACACCTTCTCATCCTCGCTGTCCGTGCTCGTCCGTGCCCGTCCTTGTTCGTCCGTGCTCTTCCTGGCAACCCGCTTGCACGCCTTCCCCGCCGGAGGTGACCTCCGATGGCGGACACGCTTCTGCAGTTCAACGATCCCCTGACCGGCTCCGATGGCAAGACCTACGTGGCGCGCGTCTGCGGCCGCCCAGCCCTGGACAGTGGATGGGAGGGCTGGATCGAGTTCGTGCCGGGCGACGGCTCTCCGGTGCTCCGCTCCCGGCGGGAGACCCGGCAGCCGGACCGCGGCGCCCTGGAATACTGGGCGACCGGCTTGACGCCGGTCTATCTCGAAGGGGCGCTCGAGCGGGCGCTCCACCCTTCCCGGTTGGAGCCCGCTCCTCTCCCGGAGCCGGCGTACGACGGGCCCGCTCCCGACAGCCGGCCTCGTCTGGAACGGGCCGGGCGTAGATAATACCCCCTCGCCCCGGAGAACCGGGAGGAGGAACCATGCGCCTTTTTGCCTTCGAAGGTTTGTACTATACGCCGCGCGCGGGAGATGCCGGAGAGCTGGCCGCGCAGCCCTACGACCAGATCAACGACGCGCTCCGGGACCGGTATCACGCCCAGTCGCCCTTTCAGTTCGTGCACCTGACCAAGCCTCTGGCCGGGCCGGCGGGCGATCCCTATCAGTCCGCGAAGGCCCTTCATGGGAAGTGGCTGGAGGAGGGCGTCGTCGCGCGCGCGCCGAAGCCCGAGCTCTACCCCTACGTGATCGAGCTCGCGGGCGGCGGCCGCCGCCTGGGGATCTGCGGGCTCGTCAGGCTGGAGGACGCCAAGGTCATCCGCCCTCACGAGCAGACGCTCGACAAGCCCCTGGCCGACCGCCTGGCGCTCCTCGAAGCCATGCGGGTGGATCTGGAGCCCGCCCTGATCCTTTCGGAGGACGGCGGAAAGCTCGACGCGCTTCTCGAAGAAGACCTCCGGAACGCCCAGGCTCTCGTGCGCCACCGGGACGGCGACGGCCACGTCCACGTCCTCTACCGCATCGACGATCCAGCGCGGATCGCCCAGTACCAGGCGGCGCTCGACGTCCCTGCGGCCATCGCGGACGGGCACCACCGCTACAAGGTGGCCCAGCGCTTCGCCGAGGCCCACGGCGCCCAGCGGGGCACCGCCGCCGCGGCCAAGCTCACGGTGGTCACCAGCCTCGACTCCCCATCCCTCACGATCGATCCCATCCACCGCGCGTTCAAGGAGCCGATCGACCTCTCCCGGCTCGCCGGGGCCCACACGGGCACGGAGACCTTCCGGGGCGAAGGCGGCGCTGCGTTCGCCGCCGCCGTGGCCGCGGCCCCCCAGCCGGCGATCGGCGTCTGGGTGCACGGCCGCGAGCCCGAGATCTGGCGCCTCGCCTCCACGGCCGGGCTGGTCGTCGAAACCTTCCAGGAGACCTTCCTCTCCGCGCTCGGGCTCCCTCCGGAAGCTTCCACGAACGGCACCGTGGTCTACCGCGCCAATCCCGACGAGCTCTGGAACCAGGTGGCCGCGGGCGAGCTCGGCACCGGAATCTTCCTTCCGCCCATGCGTCCGGCCGACTTCGCCGCCGCCATCGCGGATGGCGAGATGCTACCGGCCAAGTCCACCCGATTCCTGCCCAAGGTGATGTCCGGGCTTGTCTGGGCCGACCACGAATCGAAGATTCTGTAGCTCTTTCGCGGGGGCGGGTCCTCGAATCCGCCCCCGCTGGTACGCCCTTTGCCTCCACGATCTGCCGTGAGCTTCACGAAAACCGCCCTCGAGCCGCGCCCGGAAGAAATCGCCCCGAATCCCGAGCAGTACTACATCGTCGCGAGCGCCTCCCGGGCGGACGACCGCACGCGGGTCTTGAAGCATGGCGAGACCTTCGCCGTGTTCGACCGGAGCGGCGCCATCCGTCCCGTGGGCCTGGGCGAGATGGGTCTCTTCCACGAGGGGACGCGCCATCTCTCCGGGCTCGAGCTGTTCCTCGCGAACCGCCGTCCCCTTCTCCTCTCCTCCACGGTGCGGCGCGACAACGCGCTGATCCTCGACCTCACGAACCCGGATTTCGAGGGGGAGGAGGGGCTCGCCCTGCCGCGCGACACCGTCCACGTCTTCGGCACGATCTTCCTCTGGGAGGGGGCCTGCTACGTCCGCTTCCGTTTCCACAACTACTCGCTCGACTCGCTCGACCTCCCGCTCTCGCTCCGCTTCGCGGCCGACTATGCGGATATCTTCGAGATCCGCGGCGTCAGGCGGGAGAGGAAGGGGCACCGGAGCTCGCCGGTGATCGGCCGGGAGACCGCCGTTCTCGGCTATGAGGGGCTGGACGGCCGGATGCGGCGGACGCGGCTCTCGTTCTCTCCCAGCCCGGCCGAGCTGTCGGACGGCCTCGCCTCCTTCCGGGTGGGCCTGCCTCCGCGGGGCGAGGCGGTCTTCTCCATCACCATCGCCTGCGAGTCCGGCCCGGAGGCGCCGCGCATCCTGGGCTTCGGCAAGGCCCTGGAACGGGCCACGGCGGAGATCGAGGCCCGCCGCCGTGGCTCCGCCCGCATCGAAACCGCCAATGAACCGTTCAATCTCTGGATCGAACGCTCCGCGACCGACCTCCAGATGATGATCACGGAGACCCCGCACGGGCTCTACCCCTACGCGGGCGTCCCCTGGTTCAGCACCGTGTTCGGGCGCGACGGCCTGTGGACCGCCTACGAGACGCTGTGGCTCGATCCCGCCCTCGCCCGCGGCGTCCTCTCCTTCCTGGCCGCCACCCAGGCGCGGGAGACGTGCCCCGAAGAGGACGCCGAGCCGGGCAAGATCGTCCACGAGATTCGCCGCGGCGAAATGGCCGCCCTGGGCGAGATCCCCTTCGGCCGCTACTACGGCACGGTGGACGCGACTCCCCTCTTCGTGGTGCTCGCGGGCGCCTACTACAGGCGGACGGGCGACCGCGCCTTCGTCGAATCCCTCTGGCCGAATCTCCTCGCGGCCCTCTCCTGGATCGACGAGCACGGCGACGCGGACGGCGACGGCTTCGTCGAATACTCCCGCCGCGCCGGCAACGGCCTCTCCTCGCACGGCTGGAAGGACTCGGCGGACGCGGTCTTCCACCGCGACGGCACCATCGCCCGCGGTCCCATCGCCCTCTGCGAGGTCCAGGGCTACGTCTACGCCGCCCGGAAGGCTGCGGCGGAGCTCGCCCGCCTGCTCGGGGACGAGGAGCGGGCCGCGGCCCTGGAGCGCCAGGCCGAGGAGCTGCGGGAGAGATTCGAGCGCGCCTTCTGGTGCGAGCAGATCTCGACCTACGCCCTCGCCCTGGACGGCGAGAAAAATCCCTGCGAGGTGCGTACCTCGAACGCCGGGCACTGCCTCTTCTCCGGCATCGCGGCCCCGCCCCGGGCGCGCCGGGTGGCCCACACGCTCCTGAACGGCTCCTCGTTCACCGGCTGGGGCCTCCGCACGCTGGACGCGAACGAGGCGCGCTACAACCCCATGGCCTATCACAACGGCTCGGTCTGGCCGCACGACAACGCGATCTGCGCCCTGGGGCTCGCCCGCTACGGCATCAAGGACGCGGCGCTCAAGATCCTCCAGGGCCTCTTCGACGCGAGCCTCGCCATGGACCTCCACCGCCTGCCGGAGCTCTTCTGCGGCTTCCACCGCCGCGCCGGCGAAGGCCCCACGCGCTACCCCGTGGCCTGCGCCCCCCAGTCCTGGTCCGCCGGAGCCGTCTTCCTCCTCCTCCAGGCCTGCCTGGGCCTCGACATCGACGCCCCCGCCGCCCGCCTCCATCTCCGCCAGCCCGTCCTCCCCAAGGGCCTGGGCTACCTGGAGATCTGCAACCTCACGATCGGAGACGCCCGGGTCGACCTCGTCCTCAAGAGGCACGGGGAGGACGTCGGGGTGCACCTCGAAAAGCGGGAGGGCGAGGTGGAGGTCGTGGTGGTGAAGTAAGTCCCTGCCCGTCCGTGCTCG
Source organism: Thermoanaerobaculia bacterium (assembly GCA_035278895.1). Taxonomy (GTDB): domain Bacteria; phylum Acidobacteriota; class Thermoanaerobaculia; order Multivoradales; family UBA5704; genus DATARR01. Next base: position 5,774 of record DATEIO010000107.1, read on the forward strand.
TCCGTGTTCGTCCCTGTTCTTCCCTGCGCTACCATCCCCTCCATGCCCACCCGCTACCTCGAAGACGCCACCCCGGTCGTCCAGTTCGACCCTCAGCACGAGGTCTCGCCCTTCGCCCTCTTCCGGCGCATGAAAGAGGGCCAGCCTCCGGTGCTCGTGGACGTGCGGCCGGCTCCGGGCGCGCTCTCCCTCCGGGGCGCGATCCCCTACCCCGGGCCGGAGTGGTCTCCGCCGAAAGACGACGACGTGGTCCTGTTCGACGACGACGGCGCGATCGCCATCGAGGGGGCGCGGCACATGCAGGCCGCCGGGTGGCCGCGCGTCAAGGCGCTTTTCGGGGGATTGGAGCTCTACGAGTTCTCGCTCGACCCGGAGGTGGTCGGGGAAGAGACGTTCCTGGTGCGGACCTAGCTACAGCGTCACCACCCGCCCCGCCTCGCGGATCATGCGCGAAAAGCTCTGCCAGCCCAGAAGCACGTCCACCGAGGACTGCACCCTGGCAGCATTCAGGCCCAGCAGCCGGGTCGAGGCGCTGCAGGCGTAGAAGCGGATCAGGCCGTCCGCCCTCCCCTGGGCGAGCATCTCGGTGAGCGGGGGCATGTCGAAGGACTCCAGGCGCTCGGCCGTCAGGGGCGGCTGGGGATCGAGGTCGTCCCACCGGCCGGTGACCCAGGAGTCGAGGGCGGCGAAAAAGAGGGCCACGTCGACCCGTTCGCCGGCCGCGGCCACGCTCGCCGCGAGCGAGGAGACCTGGAAACGCATCTCCCAGGAGCCGCCGTGCGCGAGGATCAGGAGGTCGGCCATGATCAAAGGCCCGCCTTCACGAAGTCCGCCACCTTCTCCACCCCTTCCGCCAGGTTCTGCTTCTCCGTCCTCCCCGAGGAGGCCCGGGGCTTCCATGAATGGTCTCCATCTTCCAGCCAGGCGATCCGGATGGCGGGCGACAGCTCGTATCCCGCCACCTCCTCCGGAACACCGAACGCGTCCCGGGTGCCCTGCACGATGAGCGTGGGCGTGCGCAGAGCGGCCAGATGCGCGGTCCGCAACCGGCCGGGCTGGCCCACGGGATGGAAGGGGTAGCCGAGACAGACGAGACCGCGGACGCCCGCTTCGTCGGCCACGAGGCTCGCCATTCTCCCGCCCATGGACTTGCCGCCGATGACGAGCGTCTCCCCGCCTCCCAGCTCCGCGATCACCTGGAGCCACGCCTCGCGCAGAACGGGCTCCCGGTCCGGCGGCTTCGATTTTCCGGTCTCCCGCCGGGCCCGCATGTAGGGAAACTCGAAGCGGGCGACCCGCACCCCCTTTTCTCCGAGCCCGCGGGCGAAGGCGTTCATGAAAGTCGAATCCATCGGCGCTCCCGCGCCGTGGGCGAGGGCCACGAGCGGCCCGCCTTCGGGTCCGTCGAACAGCAGGTGCGGCTTCGTCATCGTTCCCCCTCCTCGGCCCTTTATATTGACAGACCCAAATTCACCGGGTAGCCTCCTGGCAGTCTTTCTTCACGAGAGAATCGCGCGTGATTTCGAGCCCACAGCCGCTCCCGGAGGTCCCTCTGCGCCGAGAGGGGACGCTTGCGGAGGTTCCGTTCGCCTCCCTGCTCTTCCCGCTCGCCGTCCGGAAGCAGACGCTCGTCCTCGAGGTCCGGCGGCGGCAGCTCTGGAAGAAGATCATCCTGGAGCACGGCGTGCCGGTGGACTGCCGCTCGAATCTCGCGCACGAGACGCTCGGGCGGTACCTGGTCCTCGAAGGCAAGCTCAGCGAAGACGACTTCACGGGCTGCCTCTCGAAGTCCGCGGCCCGGGGCGCCCCCTTCGGCGAGGTGCTGCTCGAGCAGGGGCTGATCTCGGCCGTCGAGCTGTTCAAGACGCTCCAGCAGAACCTGGCCAAGAAGCTCCTGGAGATCTTCACCTGGCGCGAGGGGGAGTTCCAGATGCTCCCCGAGACCCCGGTCGTGGACTCCTCGCTCAAGGTAAAGGTGCCGCAGCTTATCCTGACCGGCGTGATGAAGTTCGCGCCCCAGGAAGAGGTGGACATGGCCGTGGGGCCGATGGTGGGCAAGAAGCTCGCGATCCACCCCTCGCCCCCGTTCCCCCTGGAGGAGATCCGGCTCTCCGCGAGCCAGGGACAGCTCGTGGAGGCGGTCCGGCCGGGAAGACGCATGGGCGAGCTCGCGGAGGCGACCGGCCTGCCGTTCGACGAGATCACGCGCACGGTCTACGCCCTGTCGAGCCTGGGCATCCTGGTGCCCGCGGACGCGCTCCCCAAGGACCTCCTGACCGCCACCGGATCGTTCCGGCGGCCCGCGATGCCCGTTGCGGCCCCCGCTCCCCCGGCTCCGGTCCCGCAGCCGCCGGCAGCCGCGCCGGCGCCTCCGGATCTCGAGCGGCGGCGCAACGAAATCATGCAGGCCTATCTCTCCTACCGGCGGCAGGACGCCTTCGACCTCCTGGGCGTGCCCGAGGACGCCACGGCGCCGGTCTGGGAGGCGAAGTATCTCGAGTTCGCGAAGAAATTCGCGCCGTGGACGCTCGACCATCCGGAGCTCGCCGCCCTGGAGGAGAGGGCCCGGGACCTCTTCCTGGCCGGCGCCCGCGCCTTTTCCGAGCTCGCCGACGTCGAGCAGAGAAACACGCTCCTCTTCCGCCGGAAGACCCTGCGCGAGGAGCGGGCGAAAAAGTCCCCCTCCTCCTTCGCCATCAAGACCGACCTCCTGGACTCGGAGGCCCAGTACAAGAAGGGCAAGGCGCTCCTCGAAGCCGGCAAAACCAAGGACGCCCTCGTGCTCCTGGAGTTCGCGTCCGACTGCGATCCCACGAACGGCCTCTACGCCGCCGAGATGGCCTATTGCCGGTTCCTGTGCTCCACGGGGTCGAGCGGCCAAGCCATCCGAGAGCTCCAGGAGGCGCTGCGCCGCGATCCCGGATGCGGCATCGCGGCGTTTTACGCGGGCGAGATCCACCGCCAGCTGGGCGCCTTCGACGAGGCCGAGCCCTACCTGCGGAAAGCCATCAAGCTCATGAGCCCCGACCGCCGTCCCATCGAGGCCCTCCGGCTGCTTTCCGCCGAACGGAAACGCTAGGAAAACCGCCCTGGAGTGGAGGATTCCGCTGTGCTAGCATGCACGGCTGATCGTGAACTGGAGCCGCTCCGAAACGATTCGAGGAGAATCCGTTCCGGGAAGCTCCCCCACGAAGGTACAAGGAGGGGACGGTGAAACTTGGAGACGTGCTGAAAAAGGAGAGAGAACGGAAAAAGCTCTCTCTTGACGACATGGCCGGCCGGCTCAACATCCCGTCGGAAAAGTACGGCGAGATCGAAGCTGGCAATTCACCGGCCGAACGCTGGGGCCCGCTTCTCGCCCTGATCGCCATCAAGCTCGAGACGCCCACCTCGCGGCTGCTCGCCGACAGCGGCCGGTCCGCCGACACCAAGGCCGGGCAGGCTGGCGAGCTGATCAAGAAGCATCGCGAGCGCCGGGGCAAGACCGCCGAGCAGTTGGCCGAGCAGCTCGAGATCCCGAAGGAGGAGTACGAGCAGATCGAAGGCGGGCAGTCGCCGATCGAGGAGTACGGCCCGCTGCTCCTCCACTACGCCGAGGTCATCGAGCAACCCGTGTTCAACCTGTTCTACCCCTGCGGCCTGCCGCTCGACAAGCTGGACGACTACCCGTAGAGTCCGTCTCCGGGCCCCCTGGGCCCGGTCGAAGGCGCCGTACCCACCGGCCTGCTTCGGCAGGCCGTTCTCGTTTGAATTCGTCTGCAGATCCTGGGAGACCGATCTCATGCCGAACACCCTCCTCCGCAGTCTTGCCGCTGCTCTCCTTTCGATCGCCGTTCTGGGAGGATCCCCGGCCTTCGCGGCCAAGACCCCGAAGAAGGAGGCCGCCCCGGCCTCTTCCGCCAAGCCACCGGTCGACCCCGCCCTCTTTGCGGCCACGAAGTGGCGCGAGGTGGGCCCCTACCGCGGCGGCCGCTCGGCCGCGGTGACCGGCCTCCCCGGCGACCGGAACACCTACTACTTCGGCTCGGTGGGCGGCGGCGTGTGGAAGACCACGGACGCGGGCCTCACCTGGAGATGCGTCTCGGACGGCTTCTTCGGCGGCTCGATCGGCGCGGTCGCCGTCTCCGAGTGGGACCCGAACGTGGTCTACGTGGGCGGCGGCGAAAAAACGGTGCGCGGCAACGTCTCCCATGGCGAAGGCATGTGGAAGTCGACCGACGCGGGCAAGACCTGGAAGCACGTGGGCCTCGCCGACTCGCGGCACATCCCCCGGGTCCGCGTCCACCCGAAAAACCCCGACCTGGTCTACGCCGCGGTGCTCGGCCACCTCTTCGGCCCCAACGAGATGCGCGGCGTCTACCGTTCGACGAACGGCGGCGCGAGCTGGGAGCGCATCCTCTACGTCAACGACCGCGTGGGCGCGGTCGACCTGATCCTCGACCCCACGAACCCGCGCGTGCTCTACGCCACGACCTGGAACGTGCGGCGGACGCCCTATAGCCTCGAGAGCGGCGGCCCTGGCTCCGGGATCTGGAAGTCGGAAGACGGCGGCGACACCTGGGTGGAGCTCACTCGCAACCCCGGCCTGCCCAAGGGGACGTGGGGCATCAGCGGCATTACCGTCTCCCCCTCGAACCCGGAGAACCTCTACGCGATCATCGAAGCGGCCGAGGGCGGCGTCTTCCGGTCGAAGGACGGCGGCAGGACCTGGACCAAGACGAACGAAGAGCGGTCGCTGCGCCAGCGCGCCTGGTACTACACGCGCATCTACGCCGATCCCAAGGACGAGGAGGCGGTCTACGTCCTGAACGTCCAGTTCCAGCGCTCGAAAGACGGCGGCAAGACCTTCACCCCGATCCGCACGCCCCACGGCGACAACCACGATCTGTGGATCGATCCCGCCGATCCGCTGCGGATGATCGAATCGAACGACGGCGGCGCCAACGTCTCCGCGGACGGCGGCCGGACCTGGACGCAGCAGGACAACCAGCCCACGGCGCAGATCTACCGCCTGTCGACCGACACCCACTTCCCGTACCGCCTCCTGGGCGCCCAGCAGGACAACACGGCCCTGCGCATCCTCTCCCGCGGCGCGGGCGGCGGGATCGGCGCCGAGGACTGGGACGTGACCGCGGGCGGCGAGAGCGGCTACATCGTGGCCGATCCGGAAAACCCCGACGTGGTCTTCGGCGGCTCCTACGGCGGCCTCCTGACCCGCGTGAACCACGACACCGGCGAGGTCCGCGACGTCAACCCCTGGCCCAACAATCCGATGGGCTGGGGAGCCGCGGAGCTCGAATACCGCTTCCAGTGGAACTTCCCCATCCTCTTCTCGCCGCACGACCCGAACACGCTCTACGCGGCGGCGAACGTCCTCTTCAAGTCGACGGACGAGGGGCAGAGCTGGCAGGCGATCTCCCCGGACCTGACCCGGAACGACAAGTCCAAGCTCGGCCCCTCGGGCGGCCCGATCACCAAGGACAACACCAGCGTCGAGTACTACGGCACGATCTTCTACGTCGCCGAGTCGCCGCTCGAAAAAGGCACGATCTGGGCCGGCTCGGACGACGGCCTCATCCACGTTACGCGGGACAGCGGCGCGACCTGGAAGAACGTCACCCCGAAGGGCATGCCCGAGTGGATCATGATCAACGCGATCGATCCCCACCCCTTCGAAAAGGGCGGCGCCTACGTGGCCGCCACGATGTACAAGTCGGACGACTTCCGGCCCTACCTCTACCGCACGGCCGACTACGGCGCCACCTGGACGCGGATCGACGCCGGCATCGACCCCATGCACTTCACCCGCGTGGTGCGGGCCGACCCGGCCCGGCGCGGGCTCCTCTACGCCGGCACCGAGCGCGGCGTCTACGTCTCGTTCGACGACGGCGCCCGCTGGCAGCCGCTCCAGTTGAACCTGCCCATCGTCCCGGTCACCGACCTCGCGGTCAAGGGCAACGACCTGATCGCCGCCACCCAGGGGCGCGGCTTCTGGATCCTGGACGATCTCGCCCCGCTGCGCGCGGCCGCCGCCAACCCCAGGGACGCTGCGGCGCGCAAGGCCTGGCTCTACGAAGTGAGCCCCGCCATGCGCCTGACCAACGCCTTCACCCCGCCCGGCAGCCCGCCGCCGGGGCTGGGCCAGAACCCGCCCACGGGCGTCGTGCTCCACTACTGGCTGAAAGAGGCTCCGAAGCCCAAAGAGGCCGAGACGGTGAAGCTCGAGATCCTGACCGCGGACGGCCAAGTGGTCCGCACCTTCACCGGCAAGCCCGCCGAAGGCAGGAAGCCCGCCGCGCCCAGGCCCGCGGGCGAGGGAATGAAGGAGGACGAAGAGAAGACGGACCAGCCCGCCCAGGAGAAGAACGCGGAAATGGCCAAGGACAAGGGCGGCGAGGCGGAGAAGGAAGCCGAGGTCGAAAAGGAGAAGGACGAAGACGAGGACAAGGATAAGGAGAAGGACAAGATCCCCACCGAAGCGGGTCTGAACCGCTTCGTCTGGGACATGACCTGGCCGCGCGGCAAGGACTTCCCCAAGATGATCCTCTGGAGCGGCCAGCCGCCCGCCCCGGTCGCCATCCCCGGCTCCTACCAGGCCCGCCTGACCGTGGGAGGCGAGACCTTCACCCAGCCCTTCGAGATCCGGAAAGACCCGCGCTCCTCGGCGACCCAGGAGGACGTCGAGGCCCAGTTCCGCTTCCTCATGGACGTGCGCGACAAGCTGACCGAGACCCACGACGCCATCCGGAGAATCCGCGAGGTGCGCAAGCAGCTCGACGACACCCGCAAGCGCCTGCGCGACAAGGAAGAGATGAAGCCGGTTCTGGACGCCGCCAAGGACCTCGACAAGAAGATGACGGCCGTCGAGGAGGCGCTCTACCAGACCAAGAACAAGAGCTCGCAGGACCCGCTCAACTTCCCCATCCGCCTGAACGACAAGCTTGCCGGGGTGGCCGACTCCGCATCCCTGGGCGACTACCGGCCCACGGCCCAGGCCGTCCGGGTCAAGGAGCAGCTCACCACGGCCATCGACGCCGAGCTCGCGAAGCTCCGCCAGATCTGGGAAGGGGATCTCGTGAAGCTCAATGAATTGGCGCGGGAAAAGGGGGTGGCGGCGGTGATCGTCCCCGAACCTCGTCTAAAATAGTCAGGGAGCGCGCCCAGGAGACCCTCTCCGTTCACTCGGACGACACCGGAAGGCGAGAAGATGACAGTCATTACCAGACAGACGACGAGCTATCAGCTGAGCGGTTGGGACCTCTCGGAGCTGTTGCCGGAGACGAAGGAGGAGGTGATCTCCGGGCGTCTCGCCGACCTCGAATCCGCGGTGGCCGCCTTCGAGGAGCGCCGGGCCGAGCTTGCGTCCCGGATGGACCGGCGGGTGTTCCTCGACGTCCTGCGGCAGTATGAGGAGCTGATCGGCCGGATGCAGGTGCTCTCCGGCCACTCCTCTCTCTGGTTCTACTCCGACACCGGAAGCCCCGAGGCGCTCACCTTGCGGAACCGGGTCCGCCAGGCCACCACGGTGGCGGCCAACCGCACGCTCTTCTTCACGCTCTGGTGGCGCAGCCTCTCGGACGACGAGGCCTGGAGCCTGCTGCCCGACGAGCGGGAGCACGGCGACTACCGCCACTACCTCCAGGACCTGCGGCGCCTCAAACCCTACACGCTCGACGAGAAGTCCGAGCAGATCATCAACACCAAGGACGACAACGGCATCGGCACCGTGCTGACGCTCTACTCCATGCTCACCAACCGCCTGGAGTTCACGCTCGAGGTGGACGGCGAGACCCAGACGCTCACCCGGGACGAGCTGATGAGCCACGCCTTCTCTCCGCGGCCCGACCTGCGCCAGGCCGCCTACAAGGAGCTCTACCGGGTCTACTCTCAGGAGGCCGCGGTTCTAGGCCAGATCTACGTCTCCCGCGTGCGCGACTGGTACGACGAAATGGTGGGCCTGCGTGGCTACCCCTCGGCCATCGCCGTCCGGAACATCGACAACGACGTGCCCGACCGCGCGATCCGGGTCCTCCTGGACGTGGCCCGGGACAACGCCTCGATCTTCCAGCGCTACTTCCGCCTGAAGGCCGGCTGGCTGGGTCTCCCCCGCCTGCGCCGCTACGACATCTACGCGCCGCTCGCCTCCTCCGACCGCCGCATCCCCTACCCCGACGCGGTGCGCTCGGTGCTCGAGACCTTCGAGGACTTCCACCCCACCTTCGCGTCCCACGCCGAGAGGGTGTTCGCCGAAAACCACATCGACAGCGAGATCCGCAAGGGCAAGCGGGGCGGCGCCTTCTGCTCGACCGTGCTGCCGCGCTACACCCCGTGGGTGCTCGTCAACTACGCCGGCCGCGTGCGCGACGTGGCGACGCTGGCCCACGAGCTTGGCCACGCCGTGCACAGCATGCTGGCCGAAGGGCATTCGAGCCTCACCCAGCACGCCTCGCTCCCCTTGGCCGAGACCGCCTCGGTCTTCGGCGAGATGCTGATGACCGACCGCCTGCTCCGCGAAGAGAGCGATCCGCTCATCCGCCGCGAGATCCTGGCCGCGGCCGTGGACGACGTCTACGCGACCGTGCTCCGCCAGGCCTACTTCGTGCTCTTCGAGCTTGAAGCCCACGAGGCCATCCGCGCCGGCCGCTCGGTCGAAGACCTCTCCGAGCTCTACATGGGCAAGCTCCAGGAGCAGTTCGGCGACAGCGTCGAGGTCGGCCCCGAGTTCCGCTACGAGTGGCTCTCGATCCCCCACATCTACCAGACGCCCTTCTACTGCTACGCCTACAGCTTCGGCCAGCTCCTCGTGCTCGCCCTCTACCGGCGTTTCCAGGAAGAGGGCGAAGCCTTCAAGCCCGGCTACCTCCGCCTCCTCTCCTACGGCGGCTCCGCCCGCCCCGAAGCCATCCTCGCCGAAGTCGGCATCGACATGACCGACCGCGAGTTCTGGCAGGGCGGGTTCGATCTGGTGAAGGAAAGGATCGAGGAGCTGGAGCGGGTGTAGGGTGCGCGGCCTTGAGGGGCGCAATTCATTGCGCCCCTCGCGGCGCCCCCAACCGCCGCTCCACCGGCGGCAAACACCGCGCCTCGTCGCACGCCTGATACACCACCACCACCCCGCCGCCCGAAACCTCCCCTTCGATCACCACCCTCCCCGAGTACACGGAGAGCGGCTCCTCCAGGAAGCTCGGCCGCACCGTCTCCCCTTCGGGGTAGCGGACGTTTCTCACCTCCCCGCCGTCCGCCCGCACCTCGGTGGGCACGAGGAAATCCTCCGACGCGGGATTCGCCTGAAGGTGCCAGCCCGGGGCGATCTCCAGGGCGAGACGGAAGGGGCGGAAACCCCCGCTCTCCTCGCCCAGGGAGAGATGCGCTCCCACCACGTGCCCGGCCTCCTGCTCCAGCTTGCGCACGCCGGCCGCCGAAGCGTCCCGCTCGTGGGCGGCTTCCCGCTCCTCGTGCAAGCCGCCCGTCTCCGTCCGGTGATAGCGCAGGGCCGCGATCGTCATCATGCGCACCGCGTCCGGATGGCTTTCGAGCACGTGTGCGAAGGCCTGAAGCGCGTGCCGGGCCTGCACCCGCCAGCCCGCGTCGCCGGTCCTCGCCGCAAGCTCCAGGAGGTTCAGCACGGCGACCGCGTTGCCCGAAGGGGTCGCGCCGTCGAACACGTCCTTGCTGCGGAAGAGCACGTCCGGGCTCTCCCCGGCCACGAAATAGCCGCCCTGGGGATCGCGCAGGCGCCGGCTCTGCTCCTCTGTCAATTCGACGGCCGCCGAAAGCCAGCGGTTGTCCCCCGTGGCCTCATGCAGCGCCAGAAGCCCACGCACCACGAACACGTAGTCCCCAAGATAGGCCGCGATCTTTCCCTGGCCCTGCCGCCACGCGTGCAGAAGCGGCCCGCCCGCCGGGCGCATGACGGTCAGGAGGAAATCCGCCGCCCTGGCCGCCCGGTCGATGTACGAGCGCTCCCCGAGGAGCTTGCCGGCCACGGCGAGCCCCGTGATCAGCATGCCGTTCCAGTCCGCCAGCACCTTGTCGTCCGTGAGCGGCCGGTCCCGGTTCGCCCGCGCCGCGAGCAGCTTCGCCTTGCCCATCTCGAC
>DATEIO010000108.1:0-17233 GCA_035278895.1 Thermoanaerobaculia bacterium
AATTCTGCATCCGCGCCGTCCGGCCGGATAAGCTTTCTCATCTCAAAGCTCAGCTCAGGTTTCGCAGTTCTTGCTCGATGCGCTCTGCGAGAAAGACCTTCAGGAGCGACTGATAGGGAATGTCGCGCTTGTTGGCGAGCATCTTGAGATTCTCGAGCAGAAACTCGGGCAATCGAAGAGAAATCGTCTGGGTCGTTGGCTTGAGGCGAGAAAACGTGGCGGGCTTTGCGCGGCTCCAATCCACGTGATCCGTCGAATCGTGGGTCGCCCAGAACTCCCGCTCCTCGTCTTCCGACTCAAACTTCGGGATTGGCTTCAAACTCTTGCGCTTGGGCATGCTCATACTCCTTCTGCTCCCGCCGAGTCATGTCGCGGGCCGAGATGATGCGAATCTTCTCGCCACGGAGAGTGTAGATAACGAATAGGAGACGACGAAGATCTGTACGCCCCAAGGCGTAATACCGTGCCTCCCCATGAGAGTGGAGGTCGTCCTCACCGACGACGAGAGGTCGATTGAAGAAGACCTGCTCGCTTTCACTTTGGGACACGCGGTGGTGAAGCCAGTTCTTTTCGGCGTTGCCTCCATCCCAGTCGAACTCTGTCGCATCGGCATCCCCGCTCATCACTCCCCCCCATTAGAGTGTATACGATGGTCGTATACGGAGTCCATCGTGCTGAGTCCCGCAACGCCTGTCCCCTGAAAGTTCTTCCAGGAGCACACTAAGAACGAAGTCGGCTCCCCCACACCACCCTGGAGCGGGGCGATGCCGCTTCCAGAAGGGAGCCACCATGCCGGTTCAGTCACGTGTCGCCGTCCTCCTCCTTGTCGGCTTCGCCCTCACCCTGCCCGGCTACGCTGCTGCCGTAGTCCCGGAGAAGCCCAGGAAACTCGAGAGCGCCGGACTCCTGGAAACTTCGTGGAGCGCCCTGGTCCGCCTCTTCGAGCGTGGCATGACTAAGATTGCACCACCCGATGACCCGGCAGCCGAGACGCCGACGGGAAACAGTGACGGCGACCGGGGAGCGACTCTCGATCCTTGGGGATAGAGCCGATCCACGAGCCGGCGGCTCCGGTCGGGCAGCCGGCTCCATTTTAGCAGAACCACCTTTTCGAGGTTGTGCCTCCCAGCATATACTTTGCCGATCCTGAGAACCTACACGCCTAAGGAGGCATCCTTGACCGACATTCATATTACCCGCGAGCTTTTGGCGGCAACCGCCCGCGGCGAACTGCCCGCCCGAATGCTGACGGAGATCGGCGTCGAGCACCTCACGTCGCTGTGCTCCACATGCCGGGAAGAGTTCAAGGCTTATCAGCGGGAGCAACGGTCAGCCGGAGGGGAATCAGGGGTGCTCCGAACCCTTCCTGCAGTCCTCGACCGCCACAGTGCCGACCACGAACGGAAGCGAGCCGCGGCTCTGCGGGATCTGCACACCCTCCTTCGCATTCCTCTAGAACAGCGCCTCGAAAAGATCAGGCGGGCCAACCGACACTTTCGAGGTCTCATTCTGGCGGGCCTGCTTCTCGATGAGAGCAAGCGGCACATGCCGGCCAACTTCGCGGCCGCCCGCGAACTTGCCCAGACCGCGGAAGCCGTCTTGCGGTATACGACAGCGGGAAGCGGGTGGGCCGATCTCGCTGCGCTTACACAGGCGTACCTTGGCAACGTGGCCCGGGTCGAGGGCAATCCTCGGCAGGCCCGGAAGTGCTTCAGCTTCGCCCGCTTCCTTATCACCAATGAAGGCGTGACGGATCCTCTCATCTACGCCGAGCTCGATTCCTGCGAGGCCATGCTCTACATCGACCAGCGGCGATTCGACGAAGCCGAATCCCTGCTCTCCCGCTCCATCACCTTCTACTCTCTCGCCGGAGAGCGCTCCCAAGCCACCCATCCTCTCCTCTCTCTGGGCACCCTCTACTACAACCAGGGCGATAGTGAGCGGGCTATCGAGATGACCCGGGTCGCCGGCAGCCTCATCCTGCCGGAGACCGCCCCAAAGCTCTACCTCTTCGCCCGGCACAACCTGGCTCTCTACCTTTGCGAGGGCAGACGCTGGAGCGAAGCGGCAGGTATCGTAGAGGAAGACCGGGAGCTCTACAGGCAATTCGCGGATGCCTGGACGCAAATTCGTCTGAAATGGCTTGAAGGCCGGATCGCGGCCGGGCTGGGCGATACGGCCGCAGCCAAGAGACTCCTCACTGAGACGCGCGACCGTTTCATCGCTGAGGGCTGGAACTACGACGCGGCTCTCGTCTCCTTGGAGCTCGCCGCCAAGTACTTCGAAGAGGGCCGCACGGGAGAGCTCAAGGTGCTCGTCGAGGCCATGTACCCGATCTTCGAGGCCGAGGAGGTCCACAGGGAAGCGATGGCGGCCCTACTTCTCTTCCGCGACGCGGTGCACGAGGAGCGGATCACCTTGGAGATGGTCCAGCGGCTGCGCCGCTACCTGGAGGTAGCAAAGGAAGATCCTACCTTGCGGTTTACAGCTCCGTAGCTTCGATGTTCTTTTCAGCCTCGATCAGGATTCCATCGGGACAAAGGCTCTTAAACCGTCTCTTTATGGCCGCGTCGTTCGACGCCAGCCCTTGGCTAGAACAGCGAGCACAAGATAATTGAGATCAGTTCGTTCGTTCTCAAGTTTTTCGAACTTCGGCTGATTCACATCGATACCATACGACGCGAGGAACTCGACGTCAGCCGTAAGATGCACCTGAATGTATCTGAAGACAGCCCATGGACGCCCGACGATCGAGGCCGGAGCGAAACCCTCTGGGGCTACCCACCTGTAAAACCTCCGGACTCCCTCCATATTGGATGCGATGTCGTGAAGCACTTCGTTAATTTTTGAGCGATCTTGCCCTGGGCGGTATCCCTCTAAAATCGGAAAAATATTTATGATCAGCTTCGCACGCTCGGCAAAGTTCGCCGTCTCTGTTGCTAAATCTTCCTCCCACTTCCGCACCCCTGCAAGCTGTTGGTGAGTCAACTCAAATTCGCCAGTTGCCAGCTTGCCATTGAACCTGTAGTTAAAATGTAGCCTATGGTTCCAGATAGGCGTACACGGCCGGCGGTACTCATTCTCACTTTGGATGAGTACCCCAACGGGAGGAAGAAGGCCTACAGGGCTCTCTCGGGCCGGGAACTTCGCAAAGCACTTCGCCTTTGTCACCTCATCGCTGTGAATCAGTTCAAAGAAGAGGTCCTCCGGCATAAGCGCTCGATAGTTCTCACACACTTCACGCACCTGCTTGCTGCTTGCAGACCGCACAAAACTCTTATCAAGAACGATACACTGCGGCTCGTGCACACAATTGCGTTCACGTTTGCCTCTGCCCACTGTGCCTGGCTCCTCCGCAATAAGCCATAAATAGCCATTATCTGCAACAACAGCGCTCATGGAGCATCCTAAAGCGCTGTCCCTTGTTTAGGTTGGGACAAACTGGGGGTAATGGTGCCACCCAACGCGCCCCGCCCGGCTCCTCCTCGATCATGAGGCGCAGGTCCTTCTGAAGTTGACCGTCCCCCACTTCTACACCAGAACCTAAGTTGAAGCCCTTCCCCTCGCCAGTGACTGATGCGCCCCCACCCCCGCCAGTACCCCGCCAGCCGAAGCCAGCGTCGCATTGTGCATGGGACCCGCCGCGTCACCAGCCGCGTAGACGCCAGCAATCGTGGTCTGTTTGAAGTCATCCACCCGGATGTACGGACCTTGCGGCCCCTGCTCGAACGCGCAGCCGAGCTGCTCGGCGAGCGGGCTGGTCATGTGGACCTTCGGCGCTGTAAAGAGGGCCTGCACAGGGATGACTCTTCCATCCGCGAGGCGGACGGCTTCGAGGTCGGGCGCGGTGCCGAGGAGCTCCACGACGGGGGTGCGCTCGATTCGGACTCCGCGGCCGGCCAGGTGCGCCGCCTGCTCGGCGTCGGGCTCGAAGAGGCCTTGCGTGAAGAAGGTCGTCGGTCCCCAGTCCGGAAGCAGCACGGCCTGGTGTGCGGAGAGCGGGTTGTTGGCCAGGGCTCCTAAGGCTTGGCCGGCCACTTCATAGCCGTGACAGTAGGGGCAGTGGAGGACCGTTTTGCCCCAGCGTTCCTGCATTCCGGGGATCGGCGGCAGCTCGTCGCGGACTCCGGTGGCGAGGACCAGGCGGGCGGCCTGCTCTTCCCGGCCGTCGTTCAGCGCGACGGTGAAGCCGCCGTCCACCGGGCTCGCCTGGGTTGCTTCGCCTTGGACGAGCTGAACGGTCGGGTAGGCGGAGAGTTGCCGGGCAGCCTCGCGGAGGATGTCGTAGGGAGGTTTGCCGTCCTGGCCGAAGAAGCCGTGCGAGGCTTCGGCGAAACGGTTGCGGGGCTGGCCCGCGTCGATCAGCAGCACCCGGCGCCGGGCGCGGGCGAGCTGCATGGCGGCGGAGAGGCCCGCAAAGCTTCCGCCGACGACGATCGCGTCATAGGGCATGGGATAAACCTCTCAGGAAAACAAGGACACAAAGGACCGCAAGGACAACAAGGACAAAGGACAGCAGCTTTGATGTCCTTTAAGTCCTTGGTGTCCTTGGTGTCCTGTCTTCAGTTTCTGCCGCCTCACTCGGTCCGCAAGGCGATGATCGGGTCGACCCGGCTCGCCTGGCGGGCGGGAATCCAGGCGGCGAGGAGGGCGACCAGGGCGAGCAGCACAGGCACGCCGAAGAAGGCCAGCGGGTCCCGTGGCTGGACGGCAAACAGGAAAGCGGCCAGGAAGCGCGCCAGGGCGAAGGCGGCGGCGACGCCGACCAGGATACCCGCCAGGGCCAGGCGCATTCCTTGGAGCACGACCATGTTCTTGACTTGCTCCGCCTGCGCGCCGAGCGCCATGCGGATGCCGATCTCGTTCGTCCGCTGCTCGACCGAATAGGCCATCAGGCCGTACACGCCGATCGCCGCGAGCAGCAGCGCGGAGACCCCGAAGACCGTCATCAGCCACATGTTGAACCGCTGGCGCGAGGTCGAGAGGGAAGCCACCTCGTTCATCGATTGGACCTGCGAGACCGGAAGCCCGCTTACCTGTTGCAGCTTTTCCTGGATCGAACGGCTCAAGGGGCCGGGGTCGGCCTGGGTGCGGACGACCCACGCGATCGGGGTGAGGCTGACGTTCAGGGCGTTTGCGGCGTCGGGCACCTGGGCCTGGGGAATGTACATCGTCGGCCCCGGATCGCTGTTCAAGCCGCCGTCGCGCGTGTCGCCGACGACTCCGATGATCTGGCGCTCGGGCTCCGCTTCGAACTCGCGCATCATCCCGCGGCCGATGACGAGGCGCTCGTTCAGCGGATCGCCTTTCGGCCAGAACTGCCGCGCCAGGGCTTCGTTGATGACGACGACGGCCGGCGCGCGGCCGTCGTCGCCCGCGTTGAACAGACGGCCGCGCTTGACCGGGATCTTGAATACTTCGAAATAGCCGGGCGAGACCGTCTTCCAGGCGCCTCCGCCATGGAACGGTCCTTCGAGGGGCCGGCCCACGATGCGGAACGGCAGCCCGTAGCCGCCTTCCAGAGGCACGCAGCACGTGGCGCTCGCGTCGACCACGCCCGGCACCGCGCGCAGCTGCTCGACTCCGTTGCGGACGAGTTGTTCGACGCCCTCGGATTTCAGGAAGCGCGGCCCGGTCAGCGACATTCGCAGCGTCAGGACGTTTGTCGTGTCGAAGCCCGGGTCCACACGGCCGAGCTCGATCGCGGAGCGGATCAGGAGCGCCGAGCCGATGAGCAGGATCAACGCCAGCGCGACCTCCGTCACCACCAGGAGCGAGCGCGCCTTGTTCTGCCGGAACCCGGTGCCCGACCGGCCGCTGCTCTCCTTGAGCGCGGTCGTGAGATCGGTCCGAGAGCCCTGGAGCGCCGGGATCAGGCCGAACAGGATGCCGGTGCCCAGGGATACGGCGAGGGTGAAGACGAGGACCCGCCAATCCAGGCCCACCTCGGATCCGTTCTCTCCGACGAAGGGGAGATCCGCCGTGTTGATGGACAGCAGAGCCCGGATGCCGATCAGGCCCAGGAGAAGGCCCAGGACGCCGCCGGCCAGGGAGAGCAGGACGCTCTCCGTCAGCAGTTGGCGGATGATCCGGCCGCGCGATCCGCCGATCGCGGACCGGATCGCCATCTCGCGCCTCCGGCCCGTCGCGCGGACGAGGAGGAGGTTCGCCACGTTGGCGCAAGCGATCAGGAGGACGAAGCTCACGGCGCCGGTGAGCACGAGCAGCGACGAGCGGACGTCGCTGACCAGGGCGTCGCGGATCGGCTGGACGGTGAAGCTGTCGCCCGGCTGAAGCGCGTCGGGGAATCTGCGGCGGTAGACGTCCGCCGAAACGCGGAGTTGCGCCTGGGCCTGCTCCAAGGTGACGCCGGGCTTCAACCGGCCTCCCACCATGAAGTAGTGGCCCTGGTCGGTCGTGTTCGGATCGAGCTGGAACGGAGTCCAGACCTGCGGGGTCGGCCCGAACTCCTCGAAATTGAATTCACCCAGAACTCCGACGATGGTGTACGGCTCGCCGGAGAGGGAGATCGTCTTGCCGACGACGTCGGGATCGCGGCCGAAGCGGCGGGCCCAGAAACGGTGGCCCAGGACCACGACGCGCCCACCGCCCGGGCGGTCCTCTTCGGCCGTGAACGTCCGGCCGCGCACGGTCGCCGCGCCGAAGAGGCGGAAGAAGTCCGCGGAGGCCTGGGCCGAGGGGAGCTGCTCCGGAAAGGTGCCTCCCGTGTAGTTGACGACGCCGGTGCGGAAGGCCGCGACGTCCTGGGCGACGCCCGTCTGCTGGCGATAGTGCTCGAACTTCGCCGGAGAGCCTATCGGGGCCGGCCCCCCCTGGGCGAAGTCGGTCATGAACAGCACGAGGCGGTCCGGCTCCGGCACGGAGACGGGCCGCAGCAAAACGGCATTCACCACGGAGAAGATCGCGGTATTGACGCCGATGCCCAGGGTCAGCGCGGCGATCGCCGCCAGCGTGAACCCCGGGCTCTGCGCGAACATCCGCAGCGAATGTTTCAGATCCTGGAGGAAGGTCTCGATGGGTTCTACCCCCGCCCTTCCCGCTGCCGTTCCGGCATCACACGGAGATTCAGCCGCCCCGTGCTCTGCACACCCGGCCGGTAATAGATGCCGCCCGGCGGCGGGGTGACGACCTCTTCGGGCTGGACGCCTTCCTCATCGCCCATGTACTCGTCCGGTACCTCCTGGACGGTCGGCTCCGGGCGGTTCCATTCGCGCAGGCCCCGCGGCGGCGGCGTGGCCCGGACGCCTCCGGCCTGGGGGTAGCGTCCCTGCCCCTGCGGGACGGCCTGTCCGGTGGCGCCTCCCTGGTTGAGGTCTCCCGGGCGCAGGACGGTGGGCTGCTGCGCCTGGCCGGGCTGGATGGCGGCCGGCGGGGTCTGCGCGGCGGTCTGATCGGCCTCCGCCGGCTTCTGGGCGGGCGGCGGGATGAGCAGGTTGGCGATCCTGCCGGGCTCGTCGTAGACCTGGGGCACGGAGGGAATGCCGTAGTCGTTTTTGTACGCCTTGAGCATCGCCTGGGTCACGAGCTTGTTTTCCACAATGTGCGCGTTGACCTCGGGGAAGGCGAGCTGGGGATCGAGGGAGAAGGCGATCGCGTATTCGTCGACCGCCTTGCCCTCCTGGCCCCAGCGCTCGGCGATGGCGCCGAGCTGGTAGTGGGCCCAGGCGTGGCGGGGCTCGAGCTTCACGGCCTGCTGGAAGTGCTTCGCGGCCTCGCGCAGCTCTCCCCGCTGCTGGAGCAGGAGGCCGAGGTTGAACCGGGCGGACACCTTGTCCGGGTCGAGCTCGACCGCTTTGCGGTAGGCTTCCTCAGCCTCGGCGGGCTGGGGCACCAGGAGCAGGAGGTTGCCCAGGTCGTTGTAGACCGCGGGGTCCTGGGGTCGCTCGGCCACCAGGCGGCGCTGGGCCTCGAGCGTTCGGGCCAGGTTCGGGGGGACCGCGGCCAGCGCGGCGATCCCGGCCAGCGCGGCCAGGGCAAAGGCGAGAATCCACGGGGTTCGTCTGCTACGCACGATGATGATCTCCTTCTACAAGCCCTCATCCGCCCTGGACGGGCCGGGCCTTGAGCTTGAATTTTCCGTCTTCGTCGGCGGCCAGCCGGAACTGGACCTGGACGCAACCCGTTTTGGCGCGGATGGCGGCCGCCTGTTTGACGAGGTAGGTCTGGAAGCTGTCCAGGTCGAACCGGGGCGCCTCTCCGGGATTTTTGGCCAATCCCTGGTAGAGGGACTCGGCCGCTTCCGGATCGACGCTGTCGCCGACCAGGATCCCTTTTTCGGGATCGTAGCGCCGGGCCTCGGGCGCCGCGGTGCGCGCGGCGTGCGGGTGCCGGCCCTCTTCCTGGTCGCGGATGCGGCGGTTGAACAGCTCGTTGTAGGTGTTGAAGCGCGCCTCCATGTCCCCCAGGCGGAAGCTGTCGACCGGCGTGGCGCCGCTGGTGTTCCTCAAGGTTCGGAGCTGGGTCTGGACGCGATTGCGCAGCTCTTCGGGGGGGAAGGGGAGGGCGCCGTTGAAGAAGCGCTCGAATTCGATCCGGAGCTTCTGGATGTCCCGCCCGAGCTGGTCGATCGCCTCTCCGAGCCCGGGGGACGGACGCCGCCCCGGCGGAGTGGGCGTGTTGCCCCCGTCCGCACCCGGCCGTTTTGCCGGATTCTGGAGGGAATGGAGGCTTCGCTTGGGGTCCATGGATCTCCTACAATGCTCAAGGCCTGATGATGGACAACTCCGACTCGAATACGAACCCCCGCCGAGGGCTTCCTCCGCTCGACCGGCTGCTTCACGACCCGGCGGTGGCGCGACTCATCCCATTATACGGACGGGATCAGGTTCGGGTCCAAGCTCGCCGCGTGGTTGACGATCTCCGGGAGCGTCTGGCCGCCGATCCCCCGCCTTCTCCGGCGGAGATCGAGAGCGCCGTGGCCGCGCTTCCCGGGCGCATCGCCGCGGAGACCGAAGCCTTTCTGGGCGGCCCTCTGCGCCGCGTGGTGAACGCGACCGGCGTGTTCCTCCACACGAACCTGGGCCGCGCTCCGCTCCCCCACTCGGTGGCGGAGGCCCTCCCCGCGCTGCTCGACGCCTACTGCGACCTCGAATTCGATCTCGAAACCGGTAAGCGCGGCCAGCGCAATCGCCGGGCGGAGCGCCTCCTGGGAGCCTTGACCGGCGCCCAGGCCGCCGTGGTGGTCAACAACAACGCGGCGGCCCTGGTGCTCGCGCTCTCCGCCCTGGCGAAGGATCGCGAGGTCGTAATCTCGCGGGGAGAGCTCGTGGAGATCGGCGGTTCGTTCCGCATCCCCGAGATCCTGGCAGTTGCGGGAGCCCGGCTGGTCGAGGTGGGCGCCACGAACCGCACCCGGCTTGCGGACTACGAAAAGGCCCTGAGGCCGGAGACCGCGCTCCTCTTGAAGGTCTTTCCCAGCAATTTCCGGCAGACCGGCTTCGTGGCCTCGGTCGAGCCCAAGGCCCTCGTGGAGCTGGGCCGGAAGGCCGGAGTGCCGGTGCTGGTGGACGAGGGGAGCGGGCTTTTGAGGTCCCACGGGGCGCCGCAGCTCGCGGGGCACCCGAGCCTCGCGGAGCTTGTGGAGGCCGGCTGTGACTTGGCTTGCGGCAGTGGCGACAAGCTCCTGGGAGGGCCCCAGGCCGGGCTCCTGGTGGGCCGGGCGGATCTTCTGGAGCGCTGCCGGCGCCACCCGCTCTACCGGGCGCTTCGGCCGGACCGCATGGCGCTCGCGGCTTTGGAAGGCGTGCTCCGCCTCCACCTTGCGGGCTCTGCCCTGCCGCTCGACCGGCTCTGGCCCGACCCGGCGGCCCACCGCGCCCGCCTGGAGCGCGCGGCCGCGGCGCTCTCCGCGGAGATCGTGCCGGCCGAGGCGTTCGTGGGCGGCGGCTCCGCTCCCGAGGTGCCCATTCCCGGCGAGGCGCTGGCGCTCCCGGGCGACGACGCCCTCCTCGCCCGGCTGCGGCAGGGAGTCCCCCCGGTGGTCGGCTATCTGAACCAGGGCCGGCTCCTTCTCGATCTGCGGACGGTGGCTCCCGAGGACGACGGCGCTCTCCTGGCCGCCGTGCGGGAGGCTCTCGCCGCTTCGGGCTTCTAGCCATGGCGAACGGCCGGATTCTGATCGTCGAGGACCGCGACACGCTCCGCCGCATGCTGGAGCGGGCGCTCGGGGCCGAGGGGTACGAGGTGGAGACCGCGGCGGACGGGGCCTCGGGCATCCGCTTGGTGGCGGAACGGCCGTTCGACTTCGTGCTGACCGATCTGAAGCTCCCCGACGCTTCGGGTCTCGAAGTGCTCGCGGCCTCCAGGGCAGCGCAGCCGCGGGTGCCGGTCGTGGTGCTCACGGGCTACGGCACGGTGGGCACAGCGGTCGAGGCCATGAAGCTCGGCGCCTACGACTTCCTCGAAAAGCCGCTCGAGATCGACGACCTGGCCCGGCTGATCGAGCGGGCGCTGGGCGACCGTGGAGACGACGCGGTCTTCCATGTGCCGGGAGCGCCCGCCATCGTGGGCCGGCATCCCCTGCTCCGCAGCGCTCTCCGCCTGCTGCAGAGGGTCGCTCCCACGGAGAGCACGGTGCTCCTGACCGGCGAGAGCGGCACGGGCAAGGAGCTCTTCGCCCGGGCCCTCCACGCGCTGTCGGCGAGGAAAAGCGGCCCCTGCGTGGCGTTGAACTGTGCGGCGATCCCCGAGGCCCTTCTCGAAAACGAGCTCTTCGGCCACGAGAAGGGGGCCTTCACCGGCGCCGACCGCCGCCAGCCCGGGCGCTTCGAGGCGGCCGAGGGAGGCACGCTCTTCCTCGACGAGATCGGCGAGCTGCCGCTCCCGGTGCAGGGGAAGGTGCTGCGGGTGCTCGAAGAGCGCACCTACGAGCGGGTGGGAGGCGGACGGACGCAGAAGGCCGACGTGCGGCTGATCGCGGCCACCAACCGCGACCTCGAGTCCATGGTGGCCGAGGGGGAATTCCGGTCCGACCTCTTCTTCCGGCTGAACGTGTTCCCGATCGAGCTGCCGCCGCTCCGGGAACGGGCGAGCGACGTCCCGCTCCTCGCCCGCCATCTCCTGGCCGAGATCGCCCGGCGCCACCGCCTGGAGCCGCCGCGCCTCGCGGAAGACGCGGCGGAGCTCCTGGCCGCCCAGCCGTGGCCGGGCAACGTCCGCGAGCTCGCGAACGTGCTGGAGCGGGCGGTGATCCTGGCCGAAGGGCCGTCGCTCCAGGCGGCCGACCTGAAACCGCTCGTGCGCCCCCTTTCGGGAGCCGGCGAGCGGGACCGCCTAAAGGAAGCTTTGATCGAGGCGGACGGTGACAAGAAGCAGGCCGCGGAGATTCTGGGGATGAGCTACCGGGCGCTGCTTCGGAAGATCAAGGAGCACGATCTGGAGGGGGTTCCGCGGTATCGGGAGTAGGGGACCACGGACGAGCACGGACTGGCGCGGACGAACACGGACAGCAGGGACGCGGGAGTCCGTGGTTGTCCGTGATCGTCCGTGGTCTTTCTTCCTAGTGCTCCTTCCAGTTTTTCCGCACCACGCAGATCGGAATCGTCGCGTAGCGCTCGTAGCCCGTGTCCGACCGGATGCCGCTCACACTGAACCAGTAGTTGGCGAACTGGCAGTCCTTGGGGGCGAGCTTCTTGAGCTCCTTCATGATCTCCTGCTGGACGGTGTCCAGATCTTCGGTATCGCGCACGCCGCCGCTCCCGGCGGGGTTCTTCGTGGCCCCCTGCTCGACGTAGGGGTTGGTCACGAACTCGGGGACCATGCGGAAACGGCCCGAGGAGATCAAGGAGTTGGCGTTGGTGGCCACCACCACGAAGATGCGGCTGTCGCCGCCGCGGGCGCAGACTGCGTCGGTGCCGTTCCTGCCTCCTCCGCTGTTGCCGTTCCCGTTGCCGGAGCTTCCGGAGACTGTGATCTGCGGCTGGAAGGAGGAGAAGATCACGATCCCCGAAAGACCGAAGCTCTGGGTGATCACCCGCTCGTTCGTCTCCAGGCGCAGATACCAGCCGCGCTGCCTGCCGGCCTCGGGATTCAGGATGAAGTCGGCGTCCTCGTCGTCGGGCGAGCTGACGGTGACGGCTTCGTAGTCCGTCTCGTCCCGGGGGAGGACACCGGTCGCGATCTGCCCCAGGTTGTAGCCTTCGTCCACGATCACGTAGAACCGCCCTTCCTGGCCGTCCATGCCCCAGAGGTCCTCGCGGTCGCCGGTGCCGAAGGCGAGGGCGGAGCGGTCCAGGGCTGACACGTAGAAGGCCGTGGGGGCGAAGTAGATGGGCTTGCCCACCGTGTCGAAGATCGGGAAGGGCTCCCACGACGCGTCGGTGATGCGGGTCACCGTCTGGCCGGAGGCGAGAGGCGGCAGCGCGCGGTTCGCCGGAATCGTGACGGACTGCAGCGCCGCGGGCGATTTGATGTCCGCCTTGTAGAGGAAGCCCGAGATCGTGCCGATGTAGATCGTGTCGAGATAGCCGTCCAGATCGGAGTCGACCACGGCCGGATCGCCCGGGGCCGCACCCACGAGCCGCCGCTTGTAGAGGGCCTTGCCGGTCTCGATGTCCACCATGTAGAGCCAGTTGCCGCGCTTGGAGCTGGTCTTCGAGTCGGCGTCCATGCCGCCGCCGAAGATGGCGACGAACTTGTCCACTTCCTTGCCGGCTTCGATGACCCGGATGCGGCCGACCGTGGGCACGGACCAGGTCTGCCCGAGGTCGGGATAGCCGTTGCCGTCCTCGTCGAGCTGTGAGGTGGTGATCGAGTCGGTGAACTCCCAGAGGACCGACGGGAACGGGAGCGTGCCGCAGCCGGACACGGTCTGGTTCTCGGTCGTGAGGCAGCTCGGGACCGGCCGCTCGTCGATCGGATCGCCGTCGGACTGGAGGCGGTCGGGCTGCGTCAGGTCGAGCGCGTAGTAACCGCTCACGAAGTCCGTCATGCGGCTGCCGCTGTCGCGGCTGCCTCCTTCGCGGAAGCCGCCGATCGCGACCGTGCGCCACTCGCGCTCATTGGCCGCGGGCACCCCGTTGTGCTGGGGATCGACGAAGACCTCGGTGACCCGCGGCGTGCCGTCCACCCCGAAGATCTGGCCGCTCTGCTCGGAGAGCTCGCGCACGATCGGCAGGCCGATCCGCGGAATGTAGGAGAAGATCTCGCGGCCCGTGCCGTCTCCGAACGTCTGGGAGCCGGAATCCCAGACGCCGCCGTCGAAGGCGTGGATCTGGCCGTCGTTCGATCCCACGAGCAGCATCTTGCGGCGGTGCCGGTGCTTTTCGGCGAAGCACCGGTACCCCACGCTCCCCGTGCAGTCGGTCGACGACGGATTGCCATAGAGGTTCGAGGTGTAGAAGCCGAAGTCGTTCGGCCGGTCGACGATCACCGGGTCGGAGTGGAAGATGTCGCCCAGGACGTACTCGATGTCGAGCGGCGGGCCCGCAAGGCGATCCACCGTCGCGGTCTTGACCACGAGCGTGTCGGAGATGACGTTCGTCGCCCGGGTCCGGGCCGCATTGCGTTCGGCGTCCGTCGTGGGGAGCGGGATTTTCAAGCCCGCCCAGAGGTCGAGCCAGTCCGGATCGGTCTTGGGATCGCCCGTGGGCGGGGAGAACAGGCGCAGCTTGACCGGGGTCACCCCTCCGAAGCCGGCCTTGCCGTAGAAGACGCGCCGCTCGTCCTCGTCCAGCCCGAGCCTCAGGGCCCCCGCGTTCACCGTCGCGGCCGCAGCGACGTCTCCCGCGGAGGGAGCCTGGGAGACGAGCACCTCGCCCGCGTCCCAGAGATGGCAACTGCTGCGCCCGGGCGAGCCGGGAGCCGGGCACGCCCTCCCCTCGTCGGGCTTGCCGTCCGCCGTGAGCGGGAGCGGCTTCAGATAGGCGTCCAGGTGGCCGTCCCACACCGGCTGGAGGTTCAACGGCGTGAAGCTCGACAGGTAGATGCGGTCCGCGACCTCGGCCTGTACGGACGGCACGGCCGCCGAGGCGAAGGCGCTCGCCTCTTCGCGGATCTGGCCGAAGATGTCGGTGAGCGCCTTGACCAGTTCGTCCTTGTTCTGTGGATAGATCGGGCTGCCGCTGCCGCCGTTGGCCGCCATGCAGGTGAGCTTGTTGCCGCTCGTGTTCTGGACGCCGAAGGCCACGACGTAGGTCTTGATCCCCTCCTGGGCGAAGAGCGAGGCTGTGCCGGAGCAGGGGTCCGCGCCGCCGCAGGTGTCGTCGCCGTCCGTGATCACCAGGAGGAACTTCCGGCGGCAGCCCCAGTCGGGGTCCTGGGCCGCGGCGACGCTCTTCCAGCCGGTCCCCTTGGGGCAGGTGCCCTGCGGGCAGCCGGTGTACCAGGTGCGGAAGGAGCGGACGGAGTTGCCGAGCGGGGTCGAGCCGTTGGCGAGCAGCGGGCGGGCGGTTTCGCTCTTCAAGCGCAGGAAGGTCTCGGCGCCCTGCCGGTCGTTCTTGAAGTAGGTGGCGATCCGGAAGTCCGGGGTGGCGGAAGAGTCCAGGGCGAGGTTCGGCGCCAGGCGGCGCAGGATGTCGCTCTGGTGATCCACCTTCCAGTCGAGCGGCACGACGTCGCCGGTGTGGAAGGAGCCGCCGCGGCCGTCCGAGATGTCGGTGGGCCAGCGCAGGCTGTAGCTGTTGGAGCGGTCGGAGGCCGTGTCGTCGTTCGGATCCCAGCCGGAGCAGGTGTTGTCGGCGGCGCTGTCGGTGGCGGCGGCGTCGAAATAGTTGAGCTGGGGGTTCCCCCGGTTCGGGTTGTTGTCAGCCGCGTTGTCCCACGAGAGGAACTCCGAAACGGCACGGAACCTCACCCGTTGCGTGCCGACGGTCGTCGAGCAGTTCCCGCTGTTGTTGCAGGAGTTGATCGTGACGTCCACGTCCAGGTCGGAGCCGTAGGTCCCGGAGGCGATATGGTAGCGGGCCCGGTAGGTCGTGCCCGCGTGGCGGATGTAGACGTCGGTGGTGGCCGAGCGGTCGAGGCCGCCCTTGGCCAGACGCTGCACGCGGGTGCGCTCCCAGATGTCGGTCAGGTCGGCGGGCTTCCCTGAGGTGCAGCCGATCTCGTTGTCGTTCTGCCCGGTGTCGCAGCCCCAGTTGAGGCCGAAGACCTCCTGGGCCCCGACGGGCGGGAACGCTCCCCAGCCGGGGACCGTGACGCCGCCGGCCGTGGCCTGGTAGAGCCAGTGCTTGGCGCGGACGGAGAGCGCGTCCTGGTTGTAGGTCGCGAATCCGAAGTGGATGTCGTCGACCTTCTGGAGCACCTCGTAGAGCGCCTCCTTGGCCTGGTAGAACTTGGAGCTCGCGTCGTCGGCCTGGAGCGGCGTGTAGCAGTCGCCGGTGGGGCAGAGGAGCTTGCACTCGCCGTTGTCGAGCTGCTGCTGGGTGCAGCGCGGGCTCCAGTTCATGGAGCCGGAGGTATCCAACAGGACGAAGACGTAGGGCTCACCGACCGAGCTGCGCAGGAGGTCGCGGTCGTCGCCCACGGACGGGCCGGCGACGGCGATTCCCAGCAGGGCCACGGCGAGCGCGCGGACGGCGATACGGCGGCCTTCAAAAAACAGTCGATCGGACGTCATGGCTCCCCTCCAACTCCAGCTTTCCTAGAACTTCACCTGCTCCAGCGCCGCGTTGTCCCGCGCGGCATCGACCGGCGGATCGGGCATTGGCGAGAACTCGTACATCACGCTGAGCGTCTTGCTCCCCAGGAGGTTCGCGTCGGCCGGCGGATCGTCGGAGCCGGTCCAGGTGATCCTCTCGGAGGTGGCGGTCACGGCGTTGTGGATCGTCATGAACCTCGTCGACCCGACGTTTCTGGGGCACCAGTCGCAGAGCGCTCTCGTGATGGTCGTCATCTGCGAGATCCGCACGCGGTCGGCCGCCCGGGCGTCGCCGACGTCCGTCTGGTTCAGGACGATCGTGGTCGGCGTGTAGCGGTTGCTCGCCAGGGCCTGGGCCGCGGCGACCTCGATTCCGGCGTCAGCGGCGTAGAAGGTGCGGTTCGCGGTCTTCTCATTGGCCCCGATCTGCACCTCGGTCTGGGTGATGAAAGCCAGGGCCAGCCCGAGGATGGTCAGGACGACGAGCGCCATCAGGGCGACGATGTAGGCGCTGCCCTCCTCACCGCGCGCGGCCCGGCGGATCGGTTCCCGGGTATTCATCTAGAGATTCCTCATGTCGATCACGGTCTGCAGGAGGCGGCGGCGGAACATGCGCTCCTCCCGCTCGTTGTAGAGGCTGCCGGCAAAGTCGTGGTCTTCGAGCCGGACCAGAAGCGGCGACTGGTAGTTGATGTCCCTCCGGTCCGTGCGGGCGAGGGTCGAGAGGCGCACGTAGTGGAGCGGTGCACCCGCCAGGAGCGCGGCGTCGGGCGCCGCGGTGTCGTTGAACAGCCAGTCGTCGCCGGTGCCGTCTTCCGTCTCGGCGATCGTGCAGGTGCTCTCGCTCTCGGCCACGGAGCACCCGCCGTTCATCGTGTCGAGGCCGAAGGCGATCTGGATGTCCAGGATGTTGTCGGCGATGTCGTTCTGCCAGTTGTCGTCGTCGCCGTCCCAGGGCGCGTCGGTTCCGGGATAGACGCGCGCCCGCGACAGCTTCGGGGTGAGGTCCGAGGCGTCGTCGTTCCGGTCCGCGTGCTCCTCCCGCACGTAGAAGCGGTACTCCTCGAGGAGGCCCACGAAGGAGACCGTGGTCAGCGTCGCCGGAAAAGCGCCGTTGGGCGAGAGGGTCCGGTAGCTCCCCGTGTGCTGCCCGCCGCTGATGAAGAATGCGACGGTCACCTGGTTGGGGTCCCCGGCGTTCGAGTTGGCGGGATCGAGCTCCACCACGGCGTAGACGTGGCTGTTCTGCCGGGAGATGAGGACGAGCGCCTCCCGCCGGCCTTTCGTGATCGCTTGGCGCAGCGGCTCCAGGTCCTGCGCCAGGTTCGCGGGCTCGGCGGCGGGGATGACGATCGAGCCGCTCGTGGCCCCGCCCGGACCGCCCACGCCTTCGAAGGCGATCCGGCCAGGCTCGGGCAGGCGGTAGATCGGCGCCGCGAACACCCCGCGCACGGTCAGCACGTCCGTCCCTTCGAGAATCCTGGGCGTGGTCGTCCCGCCGATCTTCTGGCCCGCCGCCACGTTGTTGCGCACGGAGACGGCCAGGCCGGCCGGCAGGTTGCCCACGGGGAGCCCGCCGCGGCCCGCCATGCGCACGAGGCGCACGACGTCGTGCTGGGCGATGCGCAGCGACTG
>DATEIO010000109.1:0-3481 GCA_035278895.1 Thermoanaerobaculia bacterium
CCTGCCCGGCGCGGAAGTTCCTCGCCTCGCCGGCAACGGCCCGGCCCGGGTGATCGGCTTCGGAGCCGTGAAGCTCGCGGGGCTTCCGGGGTGGCCGGGGGAGATTCCGGTCGAGGAGCCGGGATCTCTCGCTCCCGCGGCCGTCCGGCTGGCCTCGGCGCCGGATCTGGTCTGGGACCCGGGGCTCCTCACCCGCCCTCTCTACTCGCGGCCTCCGGCCATCACCCCGCCCAAGCCCCGGGCCACGGAGGGCCGCTAGCGTGGAGGCGCTCGTTCCCGACGGGCCCCTCGTCCGCCCCGCCCGGGCCGAGGATCTCGCGCGCATCGCCTGGCTCGAGGAGGCCGCTTTCCGGGATTCGTGGCCCGGGGAGATGCTGGCCCACGAGCTCACTCACCCGCGGGCCCTCCTCCTCGTGGCGTCCTGGGCCGAGGGGCAGCCGTCCGCGGGATACGTCTCCTTCCGCTCCGGCGCGGGCGAGGCCGAGCTGCTGCGCCTCGCCGTGGACCCGGCCGAGCGGCGGCGCGGCGTGGCCCGCGCCCTGGTCGAGGCCGGCTTCGACCGCCTGCGCGGCCAGGGCGTCGAGACCTGCTTCCTCGAAGTGCGCCAGGACAACGAAGGCGCCATCGCCTTCTACAAGGACCTCGGCTTCGAACGGGCCGGCCGCCGCCGGGGGTATTACCGGGACGGCACGGATGCGTTGATCTTCTCGCTCCCCCTATAGGTTGATCCGGTCCGAAACGCGGTGCTATCCTCGGACAGGCTCAAATGACGACCCTCCTCCCAGCGCCGGCCTGCCCCCTCCCCGAGGGGCGTGGTCCTGTCCAGGAGCCCGTGTGCCGGTGAGCGCCCTGCCGCCGGTCCTCACGGTTCCTCCTCTCCATCGCACTACCACGGTCCATAGCGGACCTCACACTCATCTCTTGAATCCTGTCGAACAGGCAAAGGAGGCAGACATGTCTCAGCACGACGACCTGAAAGCGGAGTTGATCGAGACGGATGACGAGTTCCGCCGCCTCTATGAAGAGCACCAGAGCTCCGAGAGGCGGCTCCAGGAGATCAACCAGAAGACCCTCCTGTCCCAGGAAGACGAGGCCGAAGAGAAGAAGATCAAGCTCCACAAGCTGGTGCTCAAAGACCGCATGGAGGAGATCCTGCGGACGCACCGCGAATCCCGGGTGTCCGCCTAAGTGAAATTCGCCAAGGAAGGCTGGCCGTTTGTCCTGCCCTTCGTCTTCCTGGCCGGGCTGCTCTTCTTCCTGGGGCGGCCCGGCTGGGCGGTGGCCGCGCTCGTCGTGGGGCTCCTGGTCCTCCTCTTCTTCCGCGACCCCAAGCGGGCCTACGAAGGAGAGGCCGGGGTCATCCTCGCTCCCGCGGACGGCCTCGTGACCCGCGTCGACACGATCGAGGACCCGGAGCTGGGCCCCGGCCGGTACCACCGGATCGTCACCTTCCTCTCCGTGTTCGACATCCACGTGCAGCGGGTGCCCACGGCGGGCGAGGTGACCGTCTCGCGCTACGCCCGCGGCAAGAAGGTCGCCGCCTTCCGGGAGGACGCGGGAGACGTCAACGAGAAACACCTGTCCGTCATCCGCCGCGCCAACGGCGATCTCGTGGGGGTGCGCCAGATCGCCGGGCTTCTCGCGCGGCGGGTGGTCTGTTATTTGAAAGAGGGTGATCGGGTCCATCGCGGGCAGTTGATGGGCCTGATCAAGTTCGGCTCGCGGGTGGACCTCCTCGTTCCGGAGAGCTACCGCGTGCTGATCAAGAAGGGAGACCGCTTGAAGAACGGTGCAACACCCGTCGCCGAGCCCGGAGGCGAAGCCTGATGATGCCCCCGCGGGCCGTCGCCGACCGCCCGCGGACCCGCGGCATCCGCCGGGGCGCCTACCTGCTGCCGAGCCTGTTCACGATCGGCAACATGCTCCTTGGCTTCTACGCCGTGGTCTGCGGGTTGAACGAACGCGATTTCCGCAAGGGAGCGCTCCTTGTCTTCTTCGCGGCGATCCTGGACAGCCTGGACGGCCGGCTGGCGCGGATGACCGGCACGGAGAGCGACTTCGGCAAGGAGTACGACTCGTTGGCCGACGTCATCACCTTCGGCGCCGCGCCCGCGCTCCTCACCTATCTCTGGGGCCTCCGGGATCTCGCCCGGGAAGCCTGGCTCATCCCCGTCTTCTTCATGGTCTGCACGGCGACCCGGCTCGCCCGCTTCAACGTGCAGACCCGGGTGGTGGACAGCCGCTACTTCGTCGGCCTCCCCACCCCGGCGGCCGCGGGGGCGATCTGCTCGCTCCTCTTCTTTGCTCCGGACAACACGGACAAGGCGGACGACCTGCGGGTCATCATGCAGGTCGTCGTGGCCACGGCCCTGCTCCTGGTCGGCGCGCTCATGGTCTCGACCTTCCGCTACCCGAGCTTCAAGAAGTTCGACTTGAAAAAGCGCTGGAGCTACCGGGCCGCCGTGCCGTTCGCCGCCATCGTGCTGGTGATCATCTTCATCCCGCGGGCGACCTTCCTCGTGATCGCCGTTCTCTACACCCTGTACGCTCCTCTTGCCGCGGTGATCGCACGGCTCCGGCCGGGAGGCGCGCGGCCGGGCGGCGATCCTCCTCCCACCCCCACCGAGGAGCCCCAGGGAGACTATCTGCCTTGAGCGCCATCGCGATCCTCCACCCCACGAACCTCCTGGGCAAGGAGCTCCGGGAGACGCTCGAAAACCGCGCCACCCGGTTCACCGACGTCCGCCTCCTCTCCACCCGGAAAGACGAGATCGGCACCCTGACCGAGGTGGGCGGGGCCGCGGCCATCGTCCAGGAGTACGACCGGGAGAGCCTCGAAGGAGCTTCGGTCGCCTTCCTTTGCGGCGCCATCGCCGACAACCGCAAGGTCCTGGCCGAGCTGCCGCCGGAGACGACCGCGATCGTCCTCTCCCTCGACGCGACGCTCGACGACGGCGTGCCCGTGGTCGCGGGGGTGAGCTCGGACGCCGTAGTCCCCGGCCGCGCCCTCCTGTCTCCCCATCCGGCCGTGGTCCTCCTCGCCCACCTCCTCCACCCGCTCCGCGATCTCGATCCCCAGGAGGCTGTGGCGACCTTGATCCAGCCGGCCTCCGTGCGGGACGACGCGGGCATCGAGGAGCTCTTCGAGCAGACCCGCCGCATCGTGGCCATGACCCAGCGCGCCCCGACCCCGGTCTTCGGCCATCAGCTCTCCTTCAACCTGCTGCCCACGCAGCTCCCGGTGGACCCTCTCGCGGCCGAGCTCCACGCCGTGCTCTCCGGGCCGCCGGTCGCCCTCCAGATCCTCCAGGGCGGCGTCTTCCACAGCCTCTCGGCGAGCCTCTACGTCCGTTTGGGCGGCAACCCTACCCTCCAGGCGGTGAAAAAGGCCCTCACCGACAACCCCCATCTCGAAGCCGCCGACCGCCCCAAGCACCTGGGCCCCATCGAAGCCGCCGCGAGCGACAAGGTGATCTTCGGA
>DATEIO010000110.1:0-4271 GCA_035278895.1 Thermoanaerobaculia bacterium
GCTCGCCCGCCGGATGGCCGAGGCCATGCGCCGCGAGCTCGAAGCTGGCTCGCTCGCCAGGGTCTACACCGAGATCGAGGCGCCGCTCGTCCCCGTCCTCCTGCGCATGGAGGAGGACGGCATCCTCCTGGACGTCGACTACCTGAAGGGGATGTCCGTCGAGCTGGGCCAGGAGATCGTGGATCTCGAAAAGCGCATCTATAAGGAAGCGGGGGAGGAGTTCAACATCGGCTCCCCCCAGCAGCTCGGCTTCGTGCTCTTCGAGAAGATGCAGCTTCCGGTCCTGAAGCGCACCCAGAAGACCAAGAGCTACTCAACGGGCGCCGAGACATTGGAGGAGCTGGCCAAGCGGGGCTATCCCATTGCCGAGCTCCTCCTGCGCTGGCGCGAGCTGACCAAGCTCAAGTCCACCTACGTGGACGCCCTCCCCGTCCTGGTCGGGCAAGACGGCCGCCTCCACACCCGCTTCAACCAGGCGGTTGCGGCCACCGGGCGCCTGTCGTCCGCCAACCCGAACCTGCAGAACATCCCCATCCGCACCGAGCTCGGCCAGCGCATCCGCCGCGCCTTCGTGGCCGGCCCGGGCAACGTCCTCCTGGTGGCCGACTACAGCCAGATCGAGCTGCGCATCCTCGCCCACATCGCGGAGGAGCAGCGCCTGATCGACGCCTTCGCCGCTGGAGAGGACATCCACCGCGCCACGGCCGCCCTGGTCCTGGGCGCCGCCCCCGAGCTGGTCACCCCCGAGCAGCGCCGGGCCGCCAAGACGATCAACTTCGGCATCCTCTACGGCATGAGCGCCTTCGGCCTCTCGACCGAGCTCAAGATTTCGACCAAGGAGGCCGACAAGTTCATCAACGCCTACCTGGGCCAGTACCCCGGCGTGAAGCGCTACATGGACGAGACCCTGGAGACCGCCGAGAGGGAAGGCAAGGTCGAGACCCTCTACGGCCGCGTCCGCTGGCTCCCCGACATCAAGAGCAAGAACTGGAACCTCAAGGAAAACGCCCGCCGGATGGCCATCAACGCCCGCATCCAGGGCACCGCCGCCGACATCCTGAAGCTCGCCATGATTGCCCTCGACCGCCGCCTGCGGGACGAGCAGCCCGCCGCGCGGTTGCTGCTGACTGTCCACGACGAGCTCGTCCTGGAGGTTCCGGAGGAGCAGGCCGAGGCCGTGGCGGCGATCGTCAAAGCGGAGATGGAGGGAGTGGTGGAGCTGAAGGTGCCGCTGGTGGTGGACGCCGGGTGGGGGAAGAGCTGGTACGAGGCGAAGGCGTAGGACAACCCTCCGCCGGCTCCGCGGAACGTTCCGGGGAGCCTCGGGATCGATCCGCTCCGCGGCGGGATGTTCTACCGAAGCGCCACGTTCTTGAGCCGGAAATCGCGCTCGCCGTCGTAGGTCCAGACGGTGTTCTTCTCGCCGAGGTGGACCTGGGTCCCCACGACGATTGTTCCACGGATCAGACCGCCGTCGGGGCCGAACGAGACCCACGCGATGTTGAAGGGGTTGCCCTTGGTCCCGAAGCCGTCCCACCGCTCGGTCACGATCGAGAGCTGCTGGCCCCAGGCCCGTTCGTCGAGGCTGGCGTAGAGGACGTCCACGTCCGGAGCGCCCGAACGCGAGAGCTTGCCCACGCGGGTGCGGCTCAGCAGCTTGGCGAGGCCTTTCTGCCCGCCCGTGGCGAGAGCCTTCTGCATGGCGGCCCGCTCGGCATCCGAGGAGTAGCGGTCGAGGGTGAGGGTGACTTTCTCGGCGGGAATCGGCGGCTCTCCTGGGGGGA
Organism: Thermoanaerobaculia bacterium; assembly: GCA_035278895.1. Lineage (GTDB taxonomy): Bacteria > Acidobacteriota > Thermoanaerobaculia > Multivoradales > UBA5704 > DATARR01. Next base: position 1,785 of record DATEIO010000110.1, read on the forward strand.
CTTCGAGGACGGCCGTGAGCTCGACCCGCTCCTCTCCGGTCTCTCCGGGGACGGAGAAGAGCAGGGCAAAGGCCGCCAGGACACCGGCAATGGCCAGGGATTGGCTGTGGGAACGCATGCGAACCTCCTCGGCTCCCGTTGGATTGGGAGCAGTTGATAAGTCTACGGAGGACGGTTGGCTGGCGTTGGGGGGTCAGGGTTCCCCAAGCCGGGCTCGCAGGCGCGCCAGTTCGGCTTCAGCGGCTGTGGCACGGGCTTCGGCAGCCGCGGCGCGCTGGCGTTCGGCCTCGGCCTGCTGGCGTTCTTCCTCAGCGCGGGCTTCGGCGGCCTCGGCGCGCTGGCGTTCGGCCCCGGCCTGCTGGCGTTCTTCCTCAGCGCGGGCTTCGGCAGCCTCGGTGCGCTGGCGTTCGGCCTCGATCTTTGTGGGGACGAGGCGGCCATCCGGATGGAAGAGGCGAACCCAGGTGTTGTCCTGTTTCTCGTAAAAGCCTTGCCAGAGACCAAGCTCGACTCCGAGTTGCTCGCTCGGAATCCTCCCCTGGGAGCTGGGGGGGATGGGTTGATAGAGGTCGCCAGCCAGGCGAAAGCCTTCGAGGACGCAGGTATCAGGGTCGTAGAGGAAGTACTCGGGAGTCTTGAAGACGCGGGCGTAGAGCTTCTTCTTCCCCTTGCGGTCGTTTTCCTTGGTGGTCGCAGAGAGGAGCTCGACGATCAGGTCCGGATATCGGCCCTCCTCCTCCCACACGACCCAGCCCTCGCGCTTGCGTTGGCCGTCGACCCCGCCGACGAAGAACACGTCCGGCCCTCGATAGTGGCGGCGTTCGTGGCGGCCTGCCGCAACCTCACGTGCGACGCCCCGGGCCTGCTCGGGGGAGTAGTAGACGAACATGTTGCCGCTGGCGAAGAAGTCGGTTCGTCCACGCTCGTCCATGGCTTGCCCGATCAGGTCGATCAGGAGGTTCATCTGAAGGCGGTGCCAGTAGGTCTCCAAGGGTTCCCCGTCGTCGAAGACGAGCTCGAAGGGAAGGGGCGCGAGCCCTTTGACGGCTGGCTGGCTCATGAGAATCTCCCGTTCGGAGTCGTTCTTTCCCAGAACTTTATCCGATGTCGCTGCTAACAGGAAGAGGGGAAAGCTCTCTTGTCCGTTACCCTTGAAGGATAGCACGGGGCACCTCCCCGGAGATGCCGTCCGTGCCGTCCGTGCCGGTCCATGGCAGTCCTGAGCACCCCTCACCCCTTCCTTGACACCACCCCGGCCACCGGTCAGAATACGCCCGCCTAAGAGAGACGAAGGGAGTTTCACGGTTGTAACGACGGAGGTGAAGGCGCTCTACCATGACGAGCTACCTGCCGATCCTCGTGTTCACCCTGGTGGCCATCGGATTCCTGGTGGTCTCCCTGATGGCTGCCAAGCTTCTGCGCCACGGGGGCTCCGCGACCACCAACCTCGATCCCTATGAGTGCGGGAACGAGCCCGAGACCTACGCGCACGACCACCGCTTCTCGATCCGCTACTACCTGATCGCGGTGCTCTTCGTCATCTTCGACGTTGAGACCATCTTCCTGTTCCCCTGGGCGGTGATGTTCGACAAGCTCGCTTGGTTCGGCTTCATCGAGATGGCCATCTTCCTCGTCATTCTCATCACCGGCTACGTCTACATCTGGAATCGGGGGGCGCTCAAGTGGGCCTGATGGATTCGGTCGAGGCGAACGTCCTCACTACCACGTACGACAAGATCTTCAACTGGGCGCGGCGCTCGGCCATCTGGCCGATGCAGTTCGGCCTCGCCTGCTGTGCCATCGAGATGATGGCCGTGCTCGATCCCCGCCACGACATGTCGCGCTTCGGCGCCGAGGTCTTCCGCGCCACGCCGCGCCAGAGCGACCTGATGATCGTGGCTGGCACGGTGACCGAGAAGATGGCCCCGATCGTGCGCCGGCTGTGGGATCAGATGCCCGAGCCCAAGTGGGCCATCGCCATGGGCGCCTGCGCCACCTGCGGCGGCCCGTACCGCACCTATGCCGTAACCCAGGGCGTCGACCGGGTGATCCCGGTGGACGTCTACGTGCCCGGCTGTCCGCCGCGGCCCGAGGCGCTGCTTTGGGGCCTCCTCCACCTGCAGAGAAAGATCGACCGCATGACGGTGGCCCGTCCCAAGGCCGCCGTGCCGGGTGACGGAGTCCGCGCATGAGCGATCCGGAGCAGGACGGCAAGCCCGACGCCGGAGGCCCCGCCGGGCCTTCCGAAACGCCCGCGGCTCCCCAGGCTGCGGGCGAGACCCCCGCCGCTCCGGCGCCTTCTCCCGAGCCCGCGATCGCCAAGGAAGTCGCCGAGGCGAAGGTCGACGCCGCCGTGGCCGCCGCAGGCTCCGAGGCCGCGGTCGGCGACGTGCAGCAGCCCGCCGCTCCCGCCGCGGCCCCGGCTCCGGCCGGAGACGCCGAGGCGAAAGCCGCTGCCAAGGCCGCCGCGCTCGAGAAGGCCAAGGC
>DATEIO010000111.1:0-5245 GCA_035278895.1 Thermoanaerobaculia bacterium
GCGAGCCGCCCTTTTCTTCTGATTCGCAGGCGAGACCTCTGCGAGGGGTCCCGGTGGGGCGGGGCTGGGACCCGGTTCGCCCCTCACTGATCCTTGCTTTCTCTTTCTCTCCTCGCCCGGCTGGCGGCCGCCGCGACGGTCTGTTCTTCCGCTCTGCGGCGGCTCCTCGCGGTGTTGCTCGCCACCTGGGACGCGGGTCTCGACCGGCCTTTTCTTCCGTGAGCCTGGCGGCCGTGGCCCGAGAGCCTGTCGCTGTTGGCCCTCGCGGTCGCCCGGATCTCGTCTTCATCGATCCCTTCGTCTTCCGAGCCCGAGGACTCCTCGGCGGCGGCAGCGGCGCCTCTCGGGCCTCTTCTCGATTGGGCATCCCACCGGGCGTGGAGGCGCTGGAGCTCTTCCCAACTCGGCGGGACGATTTCCGGAGCCGCCGCCGCCGCTGCCGGAGCCGCGGCGGGGGCCGGCGCCGGCAGGGGGCCGAGGCCGACCCCGTCATCGACAGGGGCGGGAGCTGGCGCCGGCAGGGGCGCGGGCCCCAGCTCGGGAGGAGCTGCCGGCTCCGGATCGGGCAGATCCTGAGGAGGAAGCGGGAGCTGCTGGTTTTGAGCATTGCCTCCGCCCCCGAACACGCGGTTCCACGCGCCGCTCGCCAGGCCCCCGACCCCCCGCCCGAGCCTTTTCATCCAGTCGGGGATGCCGAAGCCCTGGATGGGCTCCGGCCCGAAGGAGGTCCGCAGGGCGTTCATGGGGATGCCAGGCGAAAGGGCGTAGGGGCTGGCGCTCTCGTCGGGCTTGCGCTGCACGGGTGGCGAAGCGGGCGCGGGGAGCTCCGCGAAGTGATGGCCGAAGGCCTCCGCGTTCCGGAGCCAGGCGTCGTAGTCGGGCGGCTCCGCGGGTTGGCGGGCTGCGGGGACGGCGAAGGCTGGCCGGCCGGCCCCGGGGGTCTGCCGGGAGGCCGGAACCGGAGAGGAGGAACGCCTGCCGGTCGCACGCGTGTGCATTCCGATCTCCTTGGGTCGGTCCATGAGAACAGCCCGGAGGCCCGGACGTCAATGGGCAGGGCGCCGGGTGCGGTGTCTCCGTCTCCCGGCGGGCCGCAGGATCGTGGGCTCCGCTCCGCCTTTCACCCCCAGCCGTGGTAGATTCGTGGCTGCCGAAACACGGCGGGCCGGGCCATGAACTGTCCTTTCTGCAGAGGCGCCTCGAAGGTGATCGACTCGCGGCCGATTCCGGACGGCATCCGGCGGCGGCGGGAGTGCCTGCACTGCATGCGGCGGTTCACCACGCACGAGCGGATCGTGCCGCTCGAGGTGCGGGTGGCCAAGAGCGGCAACCGCCCCCAGGAGGACTTCCAGGCGGAGAAGATCGAGGCGGCGCTGCGCAAGGTGTGCAAGGGCCGGCCGGTCTCGCCGTCCCAGATCGACGACCTCGTCCGCCGGATCGAGGCGGATCTGGCCGCCAACGGGCAGGCGGTCATCGCGAGCTGGGAGATCGCCCGCCAGGTGGCCGATCTCCTGGACGAGCTCGACCCCGTCTCCCGCTTCCGGTTCCTCTCCAATTACATGGATGCCAACGGGCAGTTGCTGCTCGGGCAGGAGGAGCGGCCGCGGGAGCGGCGGGGGGCGGTGGATCAGTTGGATTTGTTTGGGTAGCCTCACCCCTAGCCCTCCTGTTCTGAACCCGGTGCGGTGTTGCCTCCGCCGATCCCTCACCACCCCAGCCCTCCTCTCCCAGCCCCCTCCCTGCCGCCGGGAGAGGAGGGAGACTACTTGGCGCAGGACGGCAAAGGCTCCCTCTCCCGGAAGGGCGGGAGGGGGTTGGGAGAGGGTTGGGGTGAGGGCCCGGGCCGAAGGTCCGGGGGAGTTTACCCCCCCAGCCGCCGCGCGAGCTGCGCCGCCCTCTGGGCGTCCGTGGGGCCGGGCTCGGGGGCGAATTCGCGGTGGGCGACGGTGGCGACCTGTCTTTCGCGGTCGGCGGGCGGGAGGGATTTGTCGTGGAGGACGTCCCAGGTCTGGCTCACGACGATGGCCTCCAGGTTCTTGAGGCGCTCGTTCAGGGCGTTGTTTTCCTTCTGGAGGGTGGCGACGTCCTGCTCCAGGTCTTTGGTCGAGGCGCCCAGGACCCGCTGCTGAGCCCGGATCTTGACCCAATCCTTCAGAGCTCCCGCCAGAATCGCGGTAATGGGGATCAGGACCCACCAGGCATCGAACATCTCATCCTCCTCGGCGCCTCGCTCTTTTGCGGGCTACCCGAAGCAATTGTAGCTCCCACCCGAAGAGAGGGGGTGAAGTTGCCTCCGGCCGTGGCAGAATACCCGCGGAACGAACCGGGAAAGGAGCTTCCATGAAAACCTCAGCAGTCAGGATGCTGGCGCGTCCGTCTTCCGTGCTGTACGCCGCGTGTGCCGTGTTGGCCCTGCTGTCGACCCCAACCCGGGCCTGGGCCGAAGGACGCGTGCTCTTCACCGAGCTCCATACCTTGAAGTGCGAGGACTTCGGGGAGTGCGAGTGGAAGGTGAGCTGCAACGCCGAAGGGCAGGGGCAGGCCGAGGTCACCGCGGACGGCAAGGCCGGGCGCTCGGCAAAGCTCGAGCAGACCCTCGATCTGAAGACGTTCCCCGTCACGATGAAATGCACGCTCTCGGAGGACGACGGCGTGTTCGGAGAGTCGTGGAGCCAGGCGGCCGAAGCCACGGCGACGATCCCGGCCGGTGGGGACTACCGGCTGATCCTCGGCTCTCCGGACCAGGGCTCGGTCCGCCTGGAGTTCTCGGTGGACAGCCTGGAGATCGCGACGGCTCCGCCGGCTCCGGCTCCTGCCGCCACAACTCCGGCCAAGCCTCCCGCCAAGGGGGCAAAGAAGCCCGCCGCGCCGCCGGCTCCCCTCCAGTACCTGGGGGTGTTCAATCCCCGCCCTGAGGGGACGGCGGTGGTGATCGGGCTCGAGGAGGCCGCGTTCAAGGCCAAGGTCTCGGAGCTTGGCGGGCTCGGGCTCAAGCTGATCGCGATCGACACCTTCATGGACGGCAGCAAGCGCCTGTGGAGCGGCATCTTCCGGAGCGCCGAGGACGAGGTCATCCTGGTCACCGGCGTGGACTGGGACGCGTTCATCCCCCAGTGGAAGCGGATGTCGGCCGGCTCGCGGCGGCTGGTGGACTTCGAGATCTACACCCTGGCGGGCAAGCCTACGTTCGCGGCCCTCTACCGCGGCGGCTCGGACACCTACAGCCTCTGGGTGGGCCAGGAGCGGGACAAGTTCATCACCCTCTGCAAGGAGCTCGCGAACGTCAAGGGCCTGAAGGTCAACGACCTCGAGGTCTACCAGCAGAACGGCAAGACCCTCTACGCCGCCGCCTACCGGGGCGAGGTCAATCCCCCTGAGCTGTGGACCGCGCTCGACCGCGCCGCCTTCGAGGCGAAGTGGAAGCAGGGCAAGGGCAAGGGGATGCAGCTCGTGGACGTCGAGACCTACAAGGAGGGCAACAAGCGCCTGTATGACGCGACCGTCCGCACCGAGGAGCCCGGCGAGCTGGTGATGGCCCCGGACCAGACCGCGTTCGTGAAGAGCTGGCAGGAGATGGTGGGGAAGGGGCTGAAGCTGGTGGATCTGGAGACGTACAGGGAGTAGGGAGCCGCCCCCCACCCGGGCCCTCACCCCAACCCTCTCCCAGCCCCCTCCCACCCTTCCGGGAGAGGGAGTCTTTATGGGGGAAGACAAATGCAGCTCCCTCCTCTCCCGGCGGGCAGGGAGGGGGCTGGGAGAGGAGGGCCGGGGAGGTGAGGGCCCGTCCCCCTTCCACCCCCTCCGCCGCACCTTGATGTAGAGTCACCGACCCATGGCAAACGACTGGTCTCCCACCTCCTGGCAAACGAAGCCTGCGGCGCAGCAGCCGAAGTATCCGGATCCCGCGCGGGTCGAGGAGGTGCTGGGCGAGCTGTCGTGCCTGCCGCCTCTCGTGACCTCGTGGGAGATCGAGCGGTTGAAGTCCCAGCTCGCGGAGGCGGCGCGGGGCGAGCGGTTCCTGCTTCAGGGGGGCGACTGCGCGGAGAGCTTTGCGGACTGCACGTCGGCCATCATTGCCAACAAGCTCAAGATCCTCCTCCAGATGAGCCTCGTGCTCGTCCACGGCACCGGGAAGAAGGTGGTGCGCGTGGGACGCTTCGCGGGGCAGTACGCGAAGCCGCGCAGCGAGGACATGGAGACGCGCGGCGACGTGACCCTGCCGTCGTTCCGGGGGGACATCATCAACCGCGCGCCCTACACGGCGGCGGACCGGATTCCGGACCCGACGCTGCTCCTGCGCGGCTATGAGCGGGCGGCGCTCACGCTCAATTTCATCCGCGGCCTGATCGAGGGCGGGTTCGCCGACCTCCACCATCCGGAGTACTGGGACCTCGCCTGGGTGAAGCACTCGCCGCACGCCGAGGAGTACAACCGGCGGGTGGAGGCGATCGGCCAGTCGCTCAAGTTCCTGGAGCGGCTCGCGGGCCAGCGGGTCAGCGAGATGAACCGGGTGGACTACTTCACCAGCCACGAGGGGCTCCACCTTCTCTACGAACAGGCGCAGACCCGGCAGGTGCCCCACCGCACCGGCTGGTACAACCTGTCGACCCATTTCCCGTGGCTGGGCATGCGCACGGCCACGCTCGACGGCGCCCACGTGGAGTATTTCCGCGGGATCGCCAATCCCATCGCGGTGAAGGTCGGCCCGTCCATGACGCCCGAGGCGCTGATCGAGCTGATCGAGGTGCTCGATCCCCGGGAGGAGCCCGGACGCCTGACCCTCATCCACCGCTTCGGCCAGAAGAAGATCGCCTCGGGATTGCCGTCGGTGATCCGCGCCGTGGCCCGCACGGGACGCAAGGTCCTGTGGGTCTGCGATCCGATGCACGGCAATACGGAGGCGACGTCGCAGGGCGTCAAGACCCGGCGCTTCGATCACATCCTCGCGGAGCTGGAGCAGGCCTTCGAGATCCACGAGCGGGTCGGCTCGTATCTCGGCGGCGTCCACTTCGAATTGACGGGCGAGGACGTGACCGAATGCGTGGGAGGAGCCCGCGGCCTGACCGAGGAGGACCTCCAGCGCGCCTACCGCACGGCCGTGGACCCGCGGCTCAATTACGAGCAGGCGCTGGAGATGGCGCTCCTGATCGCGCGGCGGATGGGGTGAGGGCCCTCATGTAGGGGCGGCCCTGTGTGGCCGCCCTGCTAACCTCAGCCTTTCCCCCACCCAGGGCGGCCACACAGG
>DATEIO010000112.1:0-4407 GCA_035278895.1 Thermoanaerobaculia bacterium
CTGGAGAAGGGGCTGATCGACTGGGACAACTACGAGGCCAAGTTTCCGTACTTCCCCGTCCAGTTCCAATCCACCGTCCGGTTCCCGGAGCTCCACGGGATTCTCCGCAACGCCACGCTCCTGCGCGTCCGGCAGAACCGCTACCGGATCGACGCTTACTATCTCTGGGGGATGCCGCCGGGCCACCCTCTGGAGATCCGGCTCAAGAGGAGCTACTACCGCCTGGTCGCGAAGACCGGGGACGGCGCGCTGTACGAACGCCGGCCCGTTCCGCCTAGGAAGGAGGCCCCGCGAGCCGGATCCGCTCGACGTTCCCGGCGGCGTTCAGGGTGAATTCCAGCGTGGTGCCGTTCTCGAAGCAGTAGATCAGCCGCTCCCGACCGTCCACCTCCTCGATAGTGTAGATGGGCCCGTAGATCGACTCCACCTTCCGGCGGGACGCGCCCAGGCCGACCTGGCGGCCAGTCTCCCAGGTCGATTGGTGGTCGGGTGGGGCCGAGATCTCGGCGGAGACGACCTCACGGTCCACGACCTTCCCGGCGGCGTCCTTCTCGTAGGTCGAGATCACGATCAGCGTCGCTTTCTTCTTCTTCGGCCAGAGATACTGGACCTCGCCCCGGGTGTCGTCGAGGGACATGAGGATGCGCGAGGCCGGTTTGCCGAAGTCGCTCCGGAGCCGGGTCATGCTGTCGCCCGGGATCTGGATCGAGGCCAGGAGGTCCTCCGGGGGACCCGCCGCGATCTCCCCTTCCAGATCGCGCGGATCGCACAGGATCACGCCGGCGGCCGGGCCGGCGAGAAAGAGGCATACGAGCGAGAGCGACACGGTGCGATTCATGGAGAGACCTCCTTCCGTCGAGCTCGTAAACATCCATCGTGCCGCGACCCGAGCGCTTTCGTCAATCCTATGCTCGCTCCCGCATGCCGCTCCGGTCTAGAATCTCCCTCTTTCGCGGCGGCCTGGGAGCCCCGCGTGTGGAATTTCGATCATGCCTCCGCCTCTACTTTTGAGCTGCGATTCCATCGGCAAGGGCTTCGGCGCCCGGCCGCTCTTCGAAAATCTTTCCTTCGGGATCTACGAGGGAGACCGCGTGGGGCTCATCGGGCCGAACGGCTCCGGCAAGTCCACCCTGCTCAAGATCCTCGCCGGGATCGAGGAGCCGGACAGCGGCACGCTCTCCCTGCGCCGCGGGACCCGCTTCGGCTACGTCCCCCAAGATCCGGTCTTCCCCCCCGGCCTCTCCGTCGAAGAGGTCCTGACTGAGGCCCTGGCGGACGACCACGCCGAGGACTTCGAAAAGGCGACCCGCATCGCCGTCAATCTGGGCCGTGTCGGCTTCAACGACCCAGCCCAGCCCGTGGATATCCTCTCGGGGGGATGGAAAAAGCGCCTCGCCATCGCCCGCGAGCTGGTCAAGAACCCTGACGTCCTCTTGATGGACGAGCCTACGAACCACCTGGACGTCGAGGGCATTCTCTGGCTCGAAGAGCTCCTCCAGACCGAGCCGCTCGCCTATCTCGTGGTCAGCCACGACCGCTACTTCCTGGAAAACGTCGCCTCCCGTGTGCTGGAGATCGACCGGCGCTATCCCGAAGGGCTCTTCCAGGCCCAGGGGAGCTATAGCGACTTCCTGGAGAAGCGGGACGAGGTCTTGAAGAATCAGGCCGAATACCAGGCTTCGCTCGCCAACAAGGTCCGCCGTGAGGTCGAGTGGCTGAAGCGCGGGGCCAAGGCGCGCACCACCAAGGCCAAGGGGCGCATCCAGGAAGCCGAGCGGCTGATCGCCGAGCTCGACGAGGTCAAGGCGCGCACCGGCCCCGCCGCCAATGCCAAGGTGGGGCTGGACTGGAACGCCTCGGACCGCAAGACCAAGAAGCTTCTCGTGGCCCACGGCCTCACCAAGTCCTTCGACGGGAAAAAGATCGTCTCCGGGCTGGACCTGAAGCTCACCCCCGGCATGAAGCTCGGCCTCCTGGGACCCAACGGCAGCGGAAAGACGACTCTCCTCTCCCTGCTGGACGGCACCCTGCCACCCGACGACGGCTCGATCGAGCGCGCTGAGTGGTTGAAGACCGTCCGCTTCGAGCAGAGCCGGGACACGCTGGACCGCACCGTCTCCCTACGTCGCGCCCTGGCACCCGAAGGGGATTCCGTCCTCTACCAGGACCGTCCCGTCCACGTGGCCTCCTGGGCCAAGCGCTTCCTCTTCCGCACCGAGCAACTCGACACCCCGGTCTCCCGCCTCTCCGGAGGCGAGCAGGCCCGCATCCTGATCGCCCGCCTGATGCTCCAACCGGCCGATCTCCTGATCCTGGACGAGCCCACGAACGACCTGGACATCCCGACCCTCGAAGTCCTGGAAGACAGCCTCCTCGAGTTCCCGGGAGCCCTCGTCCTCGTCACCCACGACCGCTACCTCCTGGAAACCGTCTCCACCCACGTCCTGGCTCTGGACGGCAAGGGAAACGCCGAATTCTTCGCCGACTACGCCCAATGGGAATCCGCGCGAGCCACCGCCGCCCCACCGCCTTCAAAGCCCGCGCCCTCGAAGCCCGCCACCCCCGCACCGGCCAAGGAGGCGAAGCCCACCAAGAAGCTCTCCTACAAGGACAAGCTCGAGTGGGACGCCATGGAAGAGAAGATCATGGAAGCCGAGGACGCCCTGGCCACCGCCCAGGCCGCCGTGGAAGACCCCGCCGTCGCCACCAACCCCGCGGAGCTCCAGGCACGGTGCGAGGCGCTGGAGGCCGCGCGGGGGGAGGTGGAGCGGTTGTATGCGCGGTGGGCGGAGTTGGAGGAGAAGCAGAAATAAACCTGTCGCCGGTCACCGCCCCAGCGCGCGCTTCAAGATCACGATCTGCCCCGCGTGGTAGGCGTTGTGCTGGGCGAGGCCGTGGAGCATGGCGGCGTAGGTGACGCCCGTGCCGAGGGAGGGGTTGACCGAGCCGATGACCTCGTCCAGCCGCTCCGGAGGGAACGCGGCGACGCCGGCTTCCAGGCGGGCTGCGGCCTCGGTGATCAGCCCGGGCAGCTTTTCCCAGGTGCCACTGCTCGTCTTCCGGCCGGTGGGCCAGTCGCCCCGCTCGGGAAGCTCCGGATGGCCGCTCTTCAGCCGGCGTCCCACCTCCTCGATCCACCCGAGGGCATGGAAACCGATCTCCAGGATCGAATGCGCGCCGGGCACAGGATGCCGGGCCGCCTCGGCCGCATCGACGTCTTCCAGGGATTCGAGGAGCGCAGGGCCGTGCCAGGCGCCCCCGTGGACGGAGCAGTGGATTTCGTGACAGAGCGCTTGGATCGGGTCCATGGGAGAGATTATCTCCCGATTCTATGTCTCCGTCTGTCGGCGACATGTCGGACACTCCCAAAGACAATGAATTCGGGCTCTCCGCGCGGATTTTGCGGAGAAAACGGGCTGGTCCGGACCTTGCTCTACCCGGGAGGCGTCGGCCTTTTCAGAAAGGAGATCCTGGGATGGCAAGTCTCATCGATACGATCTATCTGCGTCCGCGTCTCGGAGATGGGCGCGTGCCTTACGGCATCGCGGTCAACCCGGGGACGAACCTGGTCTACACGGCCAATTTCGCGACCAACAACGTGACCGTGATCGATGCGGGGAGCAACGACGTGGTGGCGGTCTACTCCGCGGGGCAGGGTCCCAGCGGGGTGGCGGTCAATTCCGTGACCAATCTGGTCTATGTGGCCAACCTTCTGGGAGGCCAGGTCACGGTTCTGAATGGCGACAACGGGACCGTCGTGGCCAGCCTGAGCCTCGGTTCCGCGGCGTACGGGAACCTCCAGATCGGCATTGGGATCGATGAGGCGACGAACCGGATCTACGTTCCGGTGGATCTCTCCGACGAGCTCGCGGTGATCAACGGCGCGACGAACACGGTGGTTTCCCGGGTCCGGGTCGGGCGTTCGCCCTTGAGCGCCGCGGTGAATTCGCAGACCCATGAGGTCCTGGTGACCAACTGGGGGGAGGGAACGGTGAGTGTTATCGACGGGACGACCGGAACGGTGACCGGCACCACCAAGGTGGGAGGCAAGCCCATGGGCGTGGCCGTCGATGCCGAGCTGAACGTCGCGTACGTGGCGGACCCCGGGAGCGGAAACCTGTACGTGCTCGACGGCGCGTCCGGCTATAGCCTCCTGAAGACGATCTCGCTGGGTGGGACCCCGTCCGAGGTCGCGGTCGACACCCGGACCCACGAGGTCTTCGTGTCCATGGGCGGCGGCAACGCCGTCCTCGCGCTCGATCCGCAAAGCGGCGCCACCCGGACCACCGACGTGCTTGGCGGACCCCTGCCAATTACGGTCGACTCCGCCAAGGGCCGGGTCTACACGGGAAACCCCGGCAACTCGACCGCCGCGGTCCTGGACGCCCGGACCTCCACCCTCCTGGC
>DATEIO010000113.1:0-7198 GCA_035278895.1 Thermoanaerobaculia bacterium
CCCCTCCCAGGTATCGGCGCCCGCCTCCTCCAGCCGGAGATCTCCGAGCTCCGTGGCCTTGCGGCGGTATTTCCTGAGATTGGAGAGCTGGCGGGTGGGGACGACCTGCCCGAGATCCTCGACGCGGTCGGGGAGGAGGAGAAAAGGGCAGACGTCCCGCACCTTGACGCGATCCGCCCAGCCTTTGGAGGCCGGCGCTCGGAGGAGAGGAGATGCTCCGGGCAGGGGTTCGAAATCGCAGGCGTCCCAACGATCCCGGTGATCTTCCAGATAGGCGAGAAGGGCGGCGGTGGCTTCGTCTTCGCCTTCGGGATCGGTCACCACGTCGCAGTAGTCCGAGACGCCGCCGCCGCAGAGGGCCACGGTGCGCCGGCCCTCGTTGGGGTAGATCAGAAAGGGGGCGAAAGCGGTAAGGCGGCCTTCCCTCCGGACGGCGAGGACCCAGGGTGCTTCCGGCGGGAAGGCGCGCCACCAGGGGAGGAGCCACTCGGGACGCTGGAACGGGGTGGCGCGTGGGGAGCGGTCACAGAGGGCGGACCACTCGTCGCGGAGCCCTTCCAGGGCATCGAGGTCTGTAACTTCTTCTACGTCCAGAGCACGAATTTCACGCATGGACGCTCCCGGCGAGGTCCTGATAGAGATTCAGGTAGCGGGAGACCATGAGGTCCGCCGAGAACCGCTCCTCGGCGGCGCGGCGGCACTCGCGGCGGTCGATCGTCTCCGCCTGGCGGATCGCCTCGGCCATCTCTTCGACGCCCGAGACCAGGAATCCCGTCCTCCCCGGCTCGACGATCTCCGGCAGGGCGCCGACGCGGAAAGCGACGACGGGCGTGCCGCAGGCCAGGGCCTCCATGGCCACGAGGGAGCTCGTCTCGGCCACCTGGCTGGGGATGACGAGGCAGCGGGCCGCCGCGAGGAGCCGCCGCTTGCGCGCGAGGCCGAGCGGACCGAGGAAACGGTCCCCCTCCCCGAGGCGCGGCTCGATCTCCTCCCGGAAGTAGCGCTGGTGGTCCTCGTAGGGGAACACCTCGCCGCCGAGGACAAAGGGAGCTCCGGCCCGCCGCGCCGCCTCCAGGGCCAGATGGAAGCCCTTCGCCGGGCAGATCCTCCCCAGGGACAGCGCAAAGGAGCGGGGAGGGTGGCGGCTCGGACGGAGCACCTCGAGGTCCACCCCGTTCGGCACCGGCGCAAGCAGGGGGGCGCCCTCCGGACAAGTGCGGTGCTGCCCCTCGGACACGCAGTGGAGCCACGTGCGCGGCCGCTCGGGCCGCAGGGCCTGCGGCGGATAGCGGTCCGGAGCGAGGTGGAGGGTGGCGAGGACCGGGGGGCCGGGCGGCGCTAGGTAGGCGGCGAAATCGAGCCCGTGGAAGTGGACGACGTCCACGGGATCCCGGCGGACCGCCTTGTCCACCGCCTCCCGCACGGCCCGGTGCGCGGGCTCGTACGCCGCCGCGTCGATGGCCGTCCAGGCCGGGGTCGGGATCAGGGTGCCCGCGCAGGCGGAGCCCTCGCAGGCGACGACGAGCGACCGGTGCCCGGCGCGGACGATTGCCGAGTCGAGCGCCGTGAGGATCTGCTCGGCACCCCCCACCGCGTCCGGCCCCACGGGAGCGAAGGGGTAGGCCACGTTGAGGATCGTCAGGAGGGTACGGCGGAAACCGGCAGACCGCGCCGGGTGCTTCTCGGACATCAAAAAGCAGCAGGTGCAAAGGTGAAGCCAGGGGCCGGCGTTTGGCTGCCTCCCGGCCGTCTTCGTTTGACAATCAGGGCTGAAACCGGTCCAATGCCGGGGTACCTCTGCGAAGGATTTTCCCTCATCGCTCCTCTAATGAATCATGTGGCCCAGGAGATCTGAAGCCTCGGACTCCTGGGGGGAGGACCGCGCGCTGGTCCGGCGCATGCGGGCGGGGGACGAGTCGGCGTTCGAGGAGTTCTATGACAGCTACTTCCAGGCCCTCTACCGTTTTGCCCTGGCCCGTCTCGGCCAGGACACGGAGCTGGCGAAGGAGATGGCGCAGGCGACGGTCTGCAAGGCGATCGAGAAGCTGGGCTCCTATCGGGGCGAAGCGGCGCTCTTCAGTTGGCTGTGCTCGATCTGCCGCTTCGAGATCAGCGGCCATTTCAAGCGCGCAGAGCGCTCCCCGCCGCAGGTCGACCTCTTTTTAGAGAGCGGAGCGCTGCGCGACGCCCTGGAGGCCCTGCCGGCGCTCGACGATCCGGAGAACGAGCTGCTCCGGCGCGAGGTGGCGGGGCTGGTTCACGAGGCCGTCGATCACCTGCCGCCCCACTATGGGCAGGTGCTGGAGTGGAAGTACTCGGACGGCCTGGCGGTCAAGGAGATGGCGGAATTGCTCGGGATGACTCCGAAAGCGGTGGAATCGGTTCTGACGCGCGCCCGGCTGGCGTTTCGCGATCGGTTCGCGATCCTCACCCGAGGGAGATGACGATGGACGAAGAAAACCAGGCCGATCCTGAATCCCGGCTGCTCCGTCTCGCGGGCCGGCGGCCCCGGCTTCCCGAGAGCGAGGTGGCACCTCTGCGGGAGGAGGCGCGCGAGGTCTTCCGGCGCCAGGCGCGGAAGGCCGTCGTGAAGCGCCGTCTCCGGTGGACGGCGGCGGTGGGGAGCGGTCTGGCCGCCGCCGTCCTCCTGCTGGTTCTCGGCCCCTTTTTCCGGCGGGATGCGGGCCTGCCCATCGCCCGGTTCGAGATGCGGACCGGTGAGGTCGCAATTTCCGGCTCCGGCCCCCTTCTGCCGGGCACGGTGGTGACGACGGCGGACAGCGGGCGGATCGCGGTGCGTCTGCCAGCGGGGGCTTCGGTGCGCATCGACGGCAACTCGTCGGTGCGTTTCGACTCCGGGCGCGCCCTGACGCTGACGCGTGGCGCTCTATACGCCGACGCGGGGCCGTCCGGGAAACCCCGCGAGGGGATCGAGATCGCGACGCCCTTCGGCACGGTGCGGGACGTCGGAACCCAGTTCGAGGTCCGGCTGTTGCCCGAGGGGCTGCGGGTGCGGGTGCGCGAGGGGAAGGTGCAGGTCGACGGCGGGAGGATCCGCGAGGCCGGGGCCGGCAGCGAGTTGCTCGTTCACCCGGACGGCAGCTCCGAGAGCGCGGACGTTCCGGTCTACGGCCCGGGCTGGGACTGGGTGCAGCGCACGGCGCCGCCCTTCACCATCGAAAACGCCAACCTCGCCCAGTTCCTCGACTGGGCCTCCCGCGAGACGGGGCTGCGGTGGCACCTGGCCACGCCGGGCGACGATCCGGAGAAGGTCATCCTTCACGGGTCGATCGATGGTCTGACGGCGGAAGAGGCGCTCTCGGTGGTCCTCCCGGGCAGCGGCTACCGGTACCGCATCGCAGAGGGCGAGATCCGGCTGGAAAAGGCGGTTCCCTAGAACTGCCAGCGGACGCCGAAGGAGGGGAGGAATTCGCCCCAGCCCACCTCTTCGGAGCGGACGCGGATGTCGCCGCCGGGTCCGGGCTCGAAGGTGAAGCGGTCGAAGCCGCGGACGTTCTGCCGGTCATAGAGGTTCTGCAGATCGACGTAGGCGTCCAGTTGGCCGAGGGGGAGCTTCCAGCCGTGGCTCACCCGCGCATCCAGCCGGTGGTAGGGGGAAAGGCGCTCGCCGTTGTACGGGCCGAAAACGGGCTCGATGCGGATCGATCCGTCGGCGGCCGTTACGGCGCGTCCCGTGACGCTCGTCGTGGGCCAGCCCGTGTGGTAGAGCCAGGCGGCGTTGAAGCTCCAGCCGCTCTCGGTCCGGTAGTTGAGGTCGGCCCGGAGGGCGTGCGGCTGATCGACGGCGCGCGGGACCTTGCGGCCGGCGATGTCTTCCTCGACCGAGCTGAACGTGTAGGTCAGCCACCAGGTGAGCGGCCCCCGCTCCGCGCCGCGCAGGAGGACCTCGATCCCCGAGGAGAGGCCGCCGTCCGGTGCGATGCGAACGCGGTCGGCGGAGAGCTCCGGAAACAGCACGATCGGATCGTAAAGGTTTTCATGGCGGACCCGTAAGCGGCTCAGCCGCCGCCGGTAGGCCTCCACGCGCAGCAGGGCGCCGCTCTCGCGGCGATGCTCGTAGCCTAAGCTCAGGTGCTCGGCCCACTCGTCGGGCGCCAGCCCGGTCTCGCCGTCTTCCACCTGCAGCTCGTTCGGCCGCTGGCTCTGGTAGAACCAACCCCAGGCGAAGCGGAAGATGTCGTTGTCCCGGGGCTTCCAGGCCAGGTTGAGGCGCGGGCTCAAGTGGTCTTCGCCGGTGGCGCCATTGTGGTCGTAGCGCGCGCCCAAGTCCGCGGTGAGAGCCGCCCAGGGCTGCAGGCGGGTGCTCACGAAGGCGCCGGCCTGGGTGTAGTCGAGGGTCCCCTGGAATTCCCGGGGGTCGCTCTGGTAGTCGATGTTCGAGCGCAGCCACCGCAGCTCCGCGCCGGCCTCGAAGGAGAGGCGCTCACCGGGCTGGGCGCGCCAGACCTGTTTGAGGCCATTGAAGTCGAGGACGCGCGAGTCGCGCACCGCCAATCCGTCCTCGCCCTCTGCCGAGCCCGCGCGGTCCCGGTCGATGCGCCCGGCCGAGGCGATCGTCTCGACGAACAGGTCTGGCCTCACCAGGGCGCCGTGCGTCAGCCAGAGATACCGGTTTCCCCATTGGCTCCGGTAGTGTTCCCCGCCGGCTCCCGATCCCTCCAGGCCGAACTCGTCTTCCGCGTCCAGGCCGAAGTCGTCCTCCGCGGCCAGGACGTTGAGCTGCAGGGTCTGCCCGGGACGAGGGGAGAGCTCCAGCTTGCCGAACGTGTCCCAGTAGCTCGGCTTCTCGTCGCGGCCGTTGACCTCCAGGGCGAGATGGTAGTTGCCGCCGCGGGCAGCGCCGTACCAGCGCCCGAGGTCGCCGGGGAGGGCGGCCGAGGCCGACGCGTCGCCGTAGAGAAGGCCCAAGCCGAGCTCGAACCGCCGCGAGCGGGGAGGCGTCAACGTCGTCATGTCGAGCACCCCGCCCATCCGGTCGCCGTACTCCGCGGGGTAGCCGCCGGTGCTCAGCTCGACGCGGCCGAGAAACGACGGCGCGACGATGCTCAGGGCGCTGTCGAACTCCTGCAGATGGTAGGGGGCCAGCAGCTCGAGCCCGTCGAGAACGACCAGGACCTCGTCGTCCCGGCCGCCGCGGACGTGGGTCTGCGACGAGGTCTCGGAGCCCGCCATCCCGGGCAGCAGGCCGACGGCGCGGAAAGGGTCGTTGCCGAGGTGGGGCCAGGATGCGCGATCCGCCGCGTCGATCGAATGCGTTCCGTGGATCTCTTCAAGATCCGGCGTGGCCGCGTCCTGATAGACGTCGATCTCGTCCCGCACGACCGTCATGGGGGCGGATTCGGGCTCCGCCGCCGTCGGCCGGCCAGTCTCCGGAGGAGGCGGCGGAGCGGCGACCACGACCAGACGTCCCGCCAGCTCTTCGGCGCAGAGGCCATGAGGGCGCAGGATCTCGTCCAGGATCTCCCGGGGTGAGCCGCCTTTCGGCTCGGTTTCCACCCGCATCGAGCTGCGCACGACTCCACTGGAGAAGAACACCGGCAGCCCCTGCGCCTGGAGGCGTTGGAGCGCCTCGGTCAGGGAGAGCCCGCGGAAAGGGCCTTCCCGAGCGGCGGCGGGGGCTGCCAGGAACGCAAGGGCCAGGACGGCCAGCAGGACGCAGGCGATCCTCCTCCCGGCGGAGAGCATGGCGAACGGCTCTTTTTCCATCTTGCGCGGCCCGCCGAAGGATTTCCTGTTTCCCGGCCTCTAACGGAGGTGAGCGATGAGACCCCGACGAGCGCTTCCCAGGGTAACACGCTGCGGCGCCCTCTGATTCTCCTTGGGCTTGTCCTCTACGTGTTTTCCTTTCAAGGCTCCCGCGGACTGTGGGAGCCGGACGAGGGGCGCTACACCGCCGTGGCCTTGGAGATGGGGCGGCTCGGCAACTACGTCACTCCCCACCTGCACCATGAGGTCAAGCACCTCAGCAAGCCGCCGCTGACCTACTGGCTCCTCGCGGCATCCTTGAAGAGCCTCGGCGGGAGCGAGTGGGCTCTCCGCATCCCCAACGCCCTGGCTTTTCTGGGCACGATCCTGCTGGTGGCCCGAATGGGCAAGAGGCTGGCGCCCGGCTCCCCGGCGCTGGCCCCCCTGATCTATGCCACCTGCCTGCTGCCCTTCGCGGCCGCCAACGTCATCACGACGGACACCCTCCTCACCCTCTGGGAGACTCTCGCGGTCTACGGCTTCGTCGAGCTCTGGTGGGGAGAGGACGACCGCCGCGAGCTCCACCGGACCGTGATGTGGCTGGGCTTCGGGCTGGCCTTCCTGACCAAGGGGCCGCCGGGCCTTCTCCCGCTGCTGGCTATCGTAGTCCTCGCCGTCTCCACGGAAGGGGCCCGAGGGATCGGCAAGCTGGTTTCGCCGGTCTCCCTGCTGGCGTTCGGGGGCGTCGGGCTGAGCTGGTACCTGCTGTTGTGGCTCCGGCAGCCCGCCGACCTCGAATACCTCATCCGTTACGAGGTCCTCGCCCGGATTTTCACCCCGGTCCATGACCGGAACGCCTCCTGGTATGGGCCTCTCGTGATCTACGTTCCCAGCCTGCTTCTGGGCTCTCTGCCCTGGACCGGCCGCATTTTCGGAGCGTGGCGCGACGCGTGGCGTTCCTCCGTGCGCCGTTCGGGCGGCCGGGATCCGGTGAGCCTCTTCCTGCTCTCGTGGATCGTCCTCTCGCTCGTCATTCTGTCCGTGGCCCGCTCGCGCATGCACCTCTACGTGCTGCCGCTCTTCGTGCCCATGGCCCTCTTGGCCGCGCGACGGCAAACGGCCTTCTCTCTCTCGGCTCGCCGGCGTCTCGGACTGGCCCTCTGGGTCGTTTTTCTGATCGGTCTGCGAGCCTCGGCGGCCCTGCTGCCCACCGGCAAGGACTCCCGCGTTCTGGCGCAGGCCATCGACGACCGGGTTCACGGACCGATCGACGAGGTCGTCTTCGTCGACACCCTCCCGCGCTACGGGCTGTCCTTCTATCTCGGCACCGAGGTCGAAGCCGTGACCCTCGAGTCCCTCCGCGGGGAGCTCCAGGAAGAAGAAGGGAGCCGGCTGTTCATCCTGTCCCGCAAACATTCCGCGGATTTCGACGAGCTGAGCCGGACGCTCGGATTTACCGCCCTGCCTCTGGGGAGCTGGCGTGAGCTCGTGT
>DATEIO010000114.1:0-2021 GCA_035278895.1 Thermoanaerobaculia bacterium
GGGATCGCCTGGCCGGAAGCTCCGGCCGCTTCGGCCGTGTCTCCTCCCCGCCCGCCGGTTCCGGCCCCCTGAAAGCAAAAAACCCGGGACTTTGAGTCCCGGGCTCCAAACCCCAACGCGCCTTCTCAAAACAAAAGATCAGAAAGTGTCTTGACTCCCCTGCAAACCATCAAAAAACTACAAGAAATGAGCCCCTCCCCCCGGGTTTCCCCCTTTTTTTGCGACTCCCCTCAACCCAACAAGCAAATCCATAAGATGGGCAGAGTGTAGGCACTGAGGGGCTGAAGAGTCCTCAGAGAACGGCTCAAGATCCCTCAAAGACGCCTCAAAAAACATCAAAGAGGGGGGGAGCGGAGCCGAACCGTTTGGGTTAGAATCTTTCGAGCCGCTTTCTGCGTACTCATCCGGCCGGGACCGGTCCCGGGCTGGCGGTTGAGACCCCCGGAGCGGGGGGCAGGTCCGGCCCGCTATCGCCTCGATCCTCTCGATCATGAACGCTGTCCTCCCCAAGGCCGAAAAGCGCCTGTACGAGTTCGACGACTTCCGGGTCGACCCGATCCGGCGCCGGCTGACGCGGGACGGCGTGCTCGTGCCGCTGACCCCCAAGGCGTTCTCGATCCTCCTGGTGCTCCTCGAAAGGCGGGGGGACGTGGTCGAGAAGGACGAGATGATCCAGAAGGTCTGGCCCGACACGTTCGTGACCGAGGCCAACCTCACGCAGAACGTCTCGTCCCTGAGAAAGGCACTGGGGGAGAAGGCGAGCGAGACCCGGTACGTGGTGACCGTCCCCGGCCGGGGCTACTCGTTCGTGGGAGACGTCGTCGAGATGGCGCGGGATGCCACGGGGGAGATCCCGATCGTGCGGGTTGCAGAGCCTCTGGCGAAGCCGGAGCCGGCGGAAGAGGCTCCCCTGCCGGAGGCCGCGGCTCCCTTCGTCGCTCCCGTCGCCGCCCCTCCGGCCGAAACCCTGCCCGTGACGGATCTCGATCCCTCGGGGCCCATCGTGGCGCCGCCCAGGAACCGCGGGATCCAGATCGCAGGGCTGGCCCTCCTCGGGCTCGCTCTCGTGGTCGTGGGGACGCTGGCGATCCTCTCCTATTTCAACCGGAACCGGGAGGCGGCAGGAGGTGCGGCACCCGCGGCGCTCGGGCCGGGAGCCCAGGCCGGGACCGGGACGGCCGCCGTCCGGCGCTCGTCCGTCGCCGTGCTGGGGCTCCGGAACCTTTCGGGCAAACGGGAGCAGGCCTGGCTTTCGACCGCGCTCGCCGAGATGCTGACCACGGAGCTCGCGGCCGGGACCCGGGCCCGGATGATCTCCGGCGAGACCGTCTCGCAGGCCCAGAGGTCCCTTTCGCTCCCTTATGCGGACGCCGCGGGGGTCCAGGACCTGGGGCGGCTTCACTCCGTCCTGGGCGCCGACCTGATCGTGGTCGGCTCTTATCTCGCCCTCGGGGAGAAAGGGGGCGGCAAGATCCGGCTCGACCTGCGGGTCCAGCAGCTTCCGGACGGAGTCACCGTGGCGTCCGTGGCCCAGGTGGGCACCGAGCCCGAGCTGTTCGAGCTGGTCGAGAAGGCGGGCGCGCACCTGCGCACGGCGCTCGGCTGGGAGCAGCCGTCCGCGGAGGAGGCGCAGGCGGTCCTGGCCCTGCGGCCTGCGAACGCGGAGGCCACTGAGCTCTACGCCAAGGGGCTCGAGCGGCTGCGCACGTTCGACTTCCGCACGGCGCTCAACAACTTGGAGAAGGCCGCCGAGGCCGACCCCGGCTCGGCCATCATCCGCTCCTCGATCTCTCAGGCGTGGAGCGGACTGGGGTATGACGTGCGGGCGGCCGAAGAGGCCGAAAAGGCGGTTCGGCTCGCGGCCTCCCTGCCGAAGGAACAGGGGCTGGCGATCAAGGCGCGCTACCACGAGGCGAAGAAGCAGTGGGACGAGGCCATCGAGATCTACGAGTCGCTCTGGACCTTCTACCCGGACAATCTGGAGTACGGCCTCCGGCTGGCCAACGCGCAGACCATCGGCG
>DATEIO010000115.1:0-5440 GCA_035278895.1 Thermoanaerobaculia bacterium
TCCAGGACGAGCCGGCGGGAGAGGCGGACGCGGTCGGAGTCGGTCTTCACGACCATGCCCGGCTCGGCCAGGCGCGAGCAGGCGGGGACGAGCGTGCGGGAGCCTTCGACCTCGACGACGCAGATGCGGCAGACGTTGACCGGCGTCAGGTTTTCCAGATAGCAGAGCGTGGGCGTGTCGATGCCCAACTGGCGCGCGGCCTGGAGCAGGGTGGCGCCCTCGGGCACGGCCACGGTCTGGCCGTCGATGGTCAGCTCGACCGTGCGGCGTGGCCGGGGCGGCGGAACGACCGGCACGGGGCCGCGCGGGACCGGAACGTGGGGATCGGGAGCGTCGGAAATCATCGGGTCTCCTGGTAGATCGGGAACCGGGCGAGGGCCGATTCGATCGCGCTGGACGCGGTCTGGCCCAGGCCGCAGATGCTGGCGTCGCGCATCACCTGGCCGAGCTCCTGGAGGAGGGCGAGCTCTTCGCCCATGGAGCCGAGCGTGCGCGCTTCATTCAGGCGCGCGAGGAGCTCTTCCTGGCGCACGGTGCCCACGCGGCAGGGGACGCACTGGCCGCAGGACTCGTCGCGGAAGAAGCGGGCGATCCGCCGGAGCACCAGCCGGAGGTCCACCGTGTCGTCGAACGGCAGCACGACCGCGGAGCCTAACGCCGCGCCCGCGGCCCGGGTCCCTTCGAAAGTCAGGGGCGTGTCGAGCTGCTCAGGGGTGACGAAGGCGCCGGCCGCGCCGCCCAGGAGCACGGCCTGGAGACGGCCGCTGCCGCCGAGGCCTCCGGCGAGATCCAGCAGCTCCCGCAGGGTGATGCCGAAGGGGGCCTCGTAGACGCCCGGGCGGTTCACGTGGCCGGAGACGCAGAAGAGCTTGGGACCGGTCGAGCGCTCGGTGCCCACGCCGGAGTACGCCTTCCCCCCGAAGAGGACGATGGGGATCACGTTGACGAGCGTCTCCACGTTGTTGATTACCGTGGGCTGGCCGAAGAGCCCCACCTGGGTGGGGAAGGGCGGCTTGTTGCGCGGCTCGCCCCGCAGGCCTTCGAGGGAGTTCAGAAGCGCCGTCTCCTCGCCGCAGATGTAGGCCCCGGCGCCGCGGAAGAGCTCCACATCGAAGCGCACGCCATCCCCCAGGATGTTGTTCCCCAGGAAGCCCCGCTCGCGGCAGGCGAGGATGGCGTTTTCGAGGCGCTCCAACGCCAGCGGATATTCGCCGCGGAGGTAGATGTAGCCCTTTTCGCAGCCGGTCGCGAAGCCCGCGATGGCCATGGCTTCGAGGAGGGCGAAGGGGTCGTTTTCGAGGAGGACCCGGTCCTTGAACGTGCCCGGCTCGGACTCGTCGGCGTTGCAGACGAGATAGCGGGGGAGCGGCGCGGAGCGCACGCCCTGCCACTTGATCCCGGTGGGAAAGGCGGCGCCGCCGCGGCCCACGAGCTTCGAGTCCACCACTTCGCGGATTACGGCGTCGGGGCCCATCTCGAAGGCGCGGCGGAGGGCCAGGAAGCCGCCGGCCGCGCGGTAGTCGTCCAGGCTCGTGGGATCGACCACGCCCACCCGGCGGAGCAGCGTGAGGCCCGGCTGGCCGGCCTGGGGGACCGAGGCGGCGAGCGGGGGCGGCGGCACGGCTTCGCCGGAAAGAGCGGCGCGGAGATCGGCTTCCGTGGCCGGGGCGATCGACTGTTCCCGCGGCGGATTTCCGGCCGCGGTGACGAGGGCCGCGGGCGCGCGCTCGCAGAGGCCCAGGCACGGGCTGCGGTGCCAGGTGGCGATGCCGTCCCGGCTGGTTCCCTCGGGGCCGAGCACCGCGGCGAGCCCGGTGCAGAGGGCCTCGGCGCCGCGGGGCATGCAGGCCACGTCGTCGCACACGTGGACGGCGAGCGGCGGGTGGGGCCGGGTCTGGAACAGGGCGTAGAAGTCGGCCACGCCGAACGCCTCGGCCGGGGGGACTTCGAGCCGCCGGCAGGCGTGGTTCAAGCCCCCGGGGCTGATCCAGCCCACGCGTCCCTGAAGGGCGTGGAGCACGGGGAGCAGGTGTTGCCGGGAACCGTGGCCGTTGGCCGGCAGCGCGGCGAGGCAGGCGTCGACGGCCGCCACCTCTTCGGGGGTGGGCTCGTCGGCGGTGAAGTGGAGATCCATCCGGGTCAGTGTCTCCTAGACGGCGACCGGCTCGGAGGCCAGGGCGGTGCCGGCCGCCGCCACCGGGCGGGCCGGCTCGACGCGGACTGCAGTGGCCTTGAACTCCGAGGTGCCGGATTTGGGGTCGACGGCGTCGATGGTCAGCTCATTGGCGGCGACCTGGTCGGGGAAGTGGAAGGTCATGAACGCGAGCCCGGGCTGGAGGCCGGGGTCGAGCGAGACCGGGGCCGTGACCGCGCCGCGCCGCGAGGTCACGCGCGCGAGATCCCCCGGGGCGAGCCCCAGGCGGCGGGCGTCCTCCGGGTGGAGGTCGATTCCTCCTCCCTTTCTCAAAGGCGAGGCGAAGAGCCGGGTCTGGACGCCGGTGTTATAGGAGTCCAGATGCCGGCCCGTGGTCAGGCGAATGGGGAACTCGGGGGTCAGCTCGTCGACCGGCGGCGCGTGCTCCACGAGGCCGAACGGCGCCCGGGGACCCAGCACGGGCCGCTGCCAGAGCCGGCCATGGAGATACCGCTCGCCCGGGTGCGTCTCGTCGTAGCACGGCCATTGGATGCCGTCCAGAGCTTCCAGCCGGGCGTAAGACATGCCGGCGTGGACGGGGCTCAGGGTGCGCAGCTCGTTCCACAGGTCCTCGGCCGTGGGGTTCCCCAGGTCGCGGCCCATGCGGCGGGCGAGCTCGCAGAGGATTTCGACGTCGTCGCGCACGCCCGGGGGAGGCGGCAGGGCGCGGCGCACGCGCTGGACGCGGCGCTCGCTGTTGGTCACCGTGCCTTCGGACTCGCACCAGCCCGCGGCGGCCGGGAGGACCACGTCGGCCAGCTCGGCCGTGGCGGTCAGGAGCATGTCCTGCACCACGAGGGTGTCGAGGCCGGAGAGCAGGCGGACCGCCTTGTGCTGGTCGGCCTCGGAGCTCGCGGGGTTTTCACCGATCACGTAGAGGGCGGTGAGATCGCCGTGCTCCATGGCCTCGAACATCCCGGAGAGGTGCCAGCCGCGCTTGGGGGGGATCGGCACGCCCCAGGCGCGCTCGAATTTCCCCCGTAGCTCGTCGTTTTCCACGTGCTGGAAGCCGGGGAGCCGGTCGGGGAGCGCGCCCATGTCGCCGCCGCCCTGCACGTTGTTCTGGCCGCGCAGCGGGTTGACGCCGGAGCCGTAGCGCCCCACGTGGCCGGTCAGGAGGGCCAGGTTGATGAGGGCGCGGACGTTGTCCACGGCGTTGTGGTGCTCGGTGATGCCGAGCGTCCAGCAGAGCTGGGCGCGGTCGGCGCGGGCGTAGGCGTGGGCGAGCTCGCGGATGAGCTCTTTCGGCACGCCGGTCACCGCCTCGCCGCGCTCCAGGGTCCAGGGCTCGACGTGGCGGCGGAAGTCCTCGAAGCCGCTCGTCGCGTTCTCGATGAAGCTCCTGTTTTCGAGCCCCGCGTCCAGGATCTCCCGGGCCACGGTGTTGGCGAGCGCGACGTCGGTCCCAACCGCCAGGGGCAGGTGGCCCACGGCCCACTGGGCGGACGTGGTCTTTCTCGGGTCCACGGCGTAGAGCCGGGCCCCGTTGTGAATGCCCTTCAATACGTGATGGAAGAAGATCGGATGCGCCTCCCGGGCGTTGCTGCCCCAGAGGAGGATCAGATCCGTCTCCTCCATCTCCAGGTAGGAGCTGGTCCCACCGCCTGCTCCGAAGACCGTCGCCAGACCGACGACGCTGGGAGCGTGTCAGGTACGGTTGCAGCTGTCGATGTTGTTGCTGCCGACCACGGCCCGGGCGAATTTCTGCGCCAGGTAGTTCATCTCGTTCGTGGTCTTGGAACAGGAGAAGAGCCCGAACGCCTGCGGCCCCTTCGCCTCCACGGCCGAACGAAATCCCCGTGCCGCGCGGTCGAGCGCCTCGTCCCAGGTCGCGGGACGCAGGGCGCCGTTCTCGCGCACGAGCGGTGTGGTCAGGCGGACGTCGCGCTTTTGCATGGTCTGGCCTCCAGGGGGCGAGTATACAACCGGGGCGGGGGAACGTTCGCCGCCCTGCCGCTGTTACCATTTTGCCGTGAGCGACGAACCGCAGACCCCTTTAGCCGAACGCATCCGGACCCTCCCGGACCGCCCGGGCATCTACATCTTCAAGGATCCGGAAGGGAAGGTTCTGTACGTCGGCAAGGCCAAGTCGCTGCGCAAGCGGGCGTCGTCGTACCTGACGCGGGACCACGAGCCGCGGCTGGCCGCCATGGTCTCGGAGGCGGTGGACCTGGAGTACGTGGTGACGGACTCCGAGGCCGAGGCGCTCCTCCTCGAAAACAACTGGATCAAGAACAAGCGCCCCCGGTACAACGTCCTGTTGCGGGACGACAAGACCTATCCCTATCTCAAGCTCACCATGCGGGACGAGTTCCCCCGCATCGCCTTCACGCGGCGGATCGTCAACGACGGGGCGGAGTACTTCGGGCCGTTCCTCCCGGGCGGTCTCGCGAGGAAGGCGATCAAGCTGGTCCAGAAGCTGTTCCAGGTCCGCGTCTGCCGGATCGAGGTGGACGGCTCCTGGGAGCGGCCGTGCCTCTACTACGACATGCACCGCTGCCTCGGGCCGTGCGTGGCGAGCCTCACTACGAAGGAGGCGTACGGCGAGGCGGTGGAGCAGGCGCGGCTGTTCCTTTCCGGGCGGACCGAGCAGCTCGGCAAGCAGATCAAGAAGGAGATGTGGGAGGCCGCCGAGGCCATGGACTACGAGCGGGCGGCCCAGCTCCGGGACACGCTCTCGGAGATCGAGTCGGTCTCCCAGCGCCGGAAGCTTTCGTCGGTGGACGAGGAGGACGTGGACGTCTACGGCGTCCACATCTCGGCGGGCAACGCGGCGCTCGTGGCGCTCATCATGCGCGGCGGCCAGGTGCTGGACCGCCGGGAGCTGTTCTGGGAGGGCGTGGGGCACATCTCGCCGGAGCTTCTCCTCTCCGAGGTCGTTCCCCAGATCTACGACCGTACGACCTTCATCCCCAAGGAGATCCACCTGCCCGCGCCGATCGAGGGGGAGGAGGCGCTGGCCGAGGTCCTGTGCGAGAAGAAGGGGGAGAAGGTCTACATCCGGATGCCCTCCCGCGGTCCCAAGGCCGAGCGGGTGAAGCTCGCGAATCACAATGCCGAGCTCGCCCACAAGCGGCGTTTCCGGGGCGGCGAGTCGCCGGGAGCCATCTCCTTGGAGCGGCACCTGGAGCTTTCGGAGCCGCCGCGGCGGATCGAGGGCTTCGACATCTCCCACTTCCAGGGCGGCGAGACCGTGGCCTCGATGGTGGTCTGGGAAGAGGGGAAGATGAGGAAGGGCGAGTACCG
>DATEIO010000116.1:0-3123 GCA_035278895.1 Thermoanaerobaculia bacterium
CAGAGCTTCTTCGAGCTGGGCGGCCACTAGCTGCTGGCGACGCAGGTGGTGTCGCGGGTGAAGGACGTCTTCGGGGTCGAGCTGCCGCTACGGCGCCTGTTCGCGACCCCGACCGTGGCGGCGCTGGCGGCGGACCTGGAAAGGATGCCGGGCGAGGCCGGTCCCCCTCCGCTCGTGCGGGTGGAACGCCGCGGGGACCTGCCGCTGTCCTTCGCCCAGCAGCGGCTCTGGTTCCTGGAGCAGCTCCAGCCGGGCAGCCCGGTCTACAACATGCCGGTGGCGCTGCGCCTCCGCGGCGAGCTTTCGGTCCCGGCGCTCCGGGCGAGCCTGAACGAGGTGGTGCGTCGCCACGAGTCGCTCCGGACGGTTTTCGTCCAGGTCGAAGGCCAGCCGTTCCAGAGGGTCCTGGCGCCCGCGGCCGTCCCCCTGGGGGTGATCGACCTCAGTGGGCTTGATCCCGAGGCGCGGGAAGGCGAGTTGGATCGGTGGGTTCAGGAGCACGCGGAGCGATCGTTCGATCTCGGGTCCGGTCCGCTGCTGAGGAGCCGCCTCGTGCGCCTGGGCGAGGCCGAGCACGCGGTGCTCCTGGCCCAGCACCACATCGTCTCGGACGGCTGGTCGACCGGAGTGCTGGTGCGCGAGGTGGTCACCCTCTACGGCGCCTTTGCCGCGGGCCGCCCGTCGCCGCTGCCGGAGCTCTCCGTCCAGTATCCGGACTTCGCGGTCTGGCAGCGGGGCTGGCTGGCGGGCGAGGTGCTGGAGCGCCAAGTGGGCTACTGGCGGGAGCGGCTGGCGGGCCTGCCGGAGCTGCTCGAGCTGCCGACGGACCGGCCGCGTCCGGCGTTCCGCAGCGGCCGGGGGGCGCGCCACGCGTTCCATCTCCCCGGGGTGGAATTGCGGAAGCTGAAGGACCTCGGGAGCCGCGTCGGGGCCACGGACTTCATGACCCTGCTGTCGCTCTTCCAGGCCCTGCTGTCGCGCGTCTCGGGGCAGGAGGAGCTGGCGACCGGAACCGTGATCGCCAACCGGGGCCGCTCGGAGCTGGAGCCCATGATCGGGTTCTTCGCCAACACCCTGGTTCTGCGCGGGGACCTGTCGGGCCGCCCGGGCCTGCGGGACCTCCTCCTCCGGACCCGGGAGAGCGCGCTCGAGGCGTACGCCCATCAGGATCTCCCGTTCGAGTCTCTGGTCGAGGCGCTGCAGCCGCCCCGGGCGACGAGCCACACGCCGCTGTTCCAGGTGATGCTGGTGCTGCAGAACGCTCCCCAGAAGGCGCTCTCGCTGCCGGAGCTGGAAGCGGCCCTGATCGAAGGAGGCAACCGGACGGGAGGAGCTCGGTTCGATCTGACTCTCGACCTGGCGGAGACGCCGCTCGGCCTGGCCGGTTCGCTGGAGTACGCGACCGACCTCTTCGATCCTCCGACGGTGTCCCGCCTGGCGGGGTGCTTCGCGGCCCTGCTCTCCGAGGCCGCCGCGGCGCCGTCGAGGCCCGTTTCGGAGCTGCCGCTCCTGGGCGCGGCCGAGCGGCAGCAACTGGTGCTCGAGTGGAACGACACGGAGGTCTGGCGGAAGCCCGGAGAGCGGATCCACGAGCTGTTCGAAGAGCAGGCGGCGCGGCGGCCACAGTCGCTGGCGGTGGCCGGGCAGGGGATGGCCCTCTCCTACGCCGAGCTCGATGCGCGGGCCAACCGGCTGGCGCGCTATCTGCGGCGGCTGGGTGTGGAACCGGAATCCCGGGTGGCGCTGTGCGTCGAGCGGTCGCCGGAGATGGTGGTGGCGCTCTTGGGCATCCTCAAGGCGGGCGCGGCGTATGTGCCGCTCGATCCGTCTCATCCGGAGGAGCGGCTGGCGCTGGTGCTCGGTGACAGCGATCCGGCGGTGCTGGTCACCGAAGAGCGCTGGCTGGAGCGGCTGGGCGGCACCGCGGGCCGCGTCGTCTGCCTGGACCGCGACCGCGAGCGGATCGCCGCCGAGGAGGGCTCCGCGCCGGACCTGCCGGTTGACGGCGGGCCGGAGAGCCTGGCGTACGTGATCTACACCTCGGGCTCGACGGGAAGGCCGAAAGGCGTGGCCCTGCCGCACCGGGCGGTCGTGAACTTCCTCTACGCCATGGCGGAGAGGATCGGGTTGGGCGCGGACGACGTGATCCCGGCGCTGACGACCCTGACCTTCGACATCGCGGGGCTCGAAATCTATCTGCCGCTCGCCTTGGGAGGCCGGGTGGAGGTGGTGGACCGGGAGGAGGCCGCGGACGGTCAGAGGCTGGCGGCGCGGGTGGCGGCGTCGGGAGTCACGGCTCTCCAGGCAACACCGGCGACCTGGCGCCTGCTGCTCGATTCGGGCTGGGATGGGCAGCCCGGTTTGAAGGCGCTGTGCGGGGGCGAGGCGCTGCCGTGGGCGCTGGCCTCGGAGCTTCAGGCCCGCGGCGTCGAGCTGTGGAACGTGTACGGTCCGACGGAGACCGCGATCTGGTCGGCGACGGTGGCGGTGAAGGCCGTTCAAGGAGATGGCGCCGCGGTGGGGTTGGGCCATCCGATCGCCAACACCCGGTTCCATGTCGTAGATCGGGAGCTGGAGCTGGTTCCGGAGGGGGTCGCCGGGGAGCTGCTGATCGGCGGCACGGGGGTGGCGCGCGGGTACTGGGGCCGGCCGGAGCTGACGGCGGAGAGGTTCGTGCCGGACCCGTGGAGCGAGGCTTCAGGCGCGCGGCTGTACCGGACGGGCGACCTGGTGCGCCGCCGCTCCGGCGGGGAGCTGGAGTTCCTCGGCCGGATCGACCATCAGGTCAAGCTCCGCGGCTTCCGCATCGAGCTGGGCGAGATCGAGGCGGTGCTGGCCGGCCATCCGGAGGTGCAGGCCGCGGTCGTCCTGCTGCGCGAGGATCTGCCGGGTGGCCGGGGGCTGGTGGCCTATGTCGTGACGGAACAGGACGAAGTCCGGCCGCTGCGGAGCTGGCTGGAGGAGCGCCTGCCCGGCTACATGGTTCCCACCGCCTTCGTCCACCTGGAAGCCTTGCCGCGGACGCCCAATGGCAAGCTCGACCGCCGCGCCCTGCCCGCTCCCCAATGGAGCCCCGGGACAGAGCTGGTCGCGCCGCGCACGCCGGCCGAAGAGCTGCTGGCG
>DATEIO010000117.1:0-18324 GCA_035278895.1 Thermoanaerobaculia bacterium
CCTCCGGGACGATGCCCACGACGAGCGCGCGCTCTTTCTCCGTCTCCCCGGCGGCGCTCGTCACGCGGGCAAACTCTTCTTCGAGGGCCCGCATCGTGGCATCGACGTCGAAGCGGATCTGGTGGACGTCCGGCGCCTGGAGGCGCTCGAAGGGCTCGGCTTCGAGGCCGTTCGTGCCGTCCAAGGGAGCCAGGTGCGCGATTTCGACGCGGCCGGGCAGGCCGGTGTCCAGGACCTCGACCATGGCGACCAGGTCCAGGCGCAGGAGCGCCAGGTCGTTCAGGTCGTCCCGCGTGAGCGGCTCGCCTTTCAGGTGCGTGTGGACGAGGCGCAGGCCGCGGAAGCGGCCGACGCCGCCCCGCAGGCGGCCGATGTCGGGGAGGGTCAGGCTGTGGGCGTCGCCCACGATGACGTTGCGGATGGTTCCGTCGCGCCCAAGGAGGACTCCGACCTGGCGGTTGAGCCGGCGGGAGATCTCGGTCAGGTGCCGGGCCAGCTCCGGGGAGACCACCTGCCGGGGGTCGACCCGGCGGCGGTAGGTGCGCTCGAGCGCCCGGATCTCGGACGCCTTGATGCCTCGGATGTCGCCGTCGATCTGTGAGATGGGCGGTCTCCTCTCAGTTGAGAATCGGGGGGCTGTAGTAGTCGTCCGCCGGAAGCGGCTCGACCCCCATTCCCATCAACGTCAAAAGCAGCTCTTCTCTTTCCTCCGGGCTCGCCGCTTCGAGGAGCGCCTGCTTTTCCGCGGGGCGGAAGGGGAGCGCCACGGCAAGGCCGTTCAGGAGCGAGATGCCAGGGACGCTCTGGAGCAGGTCGTAGTCGAACTCGAGCCCGTTCTTCTCGCCGAAGCCGCGCAGCGCCGCGAGCAGGCGGCAGGGGTTCAGGGTGACGGCGGGCTCGGCCAGGTCCGCCCGGAACTCGGAGTAGTCCGCAACCACTCGCCGGTAGCCGCGTTTCCCTGGCAGCTCTTCCCGGACGCGGAACCGGCAGATCCCTTTCAAGAGGATCACGTAGCGGCCGTCCGGCTGCGGCTCGCACTCCTCGATCCGTCCGGCGCAGCCGATCCGGTAGAGCTCCGGGTTGTCCGGCGCCTGTGCCAGGTCCACCCAGTTGTCCTGCCGGGGGATGAAGGGCTGGATCATCCCGATGTGCTTCCCCTCTTCAAGCGCGTCCGCCACCATGTTCCGGTAGCGGGGCTCGAAGATGTTGAGCGGCAGCAGGTTGCCCGGGAGCAGGAGCGACCCGGTCAACGGGAAGACGGGGATGACAGTCGGTGCGGGCGTTTCGTTTTCACTCATCTGCGGTTCTTGGTGGCGGAGCCACATCCATAAAACGTCGCCGCCCGGCGTGGGATTCCACGCCTACCGGTCCTTTTCCGCGAGACACCAGTCGAGGGCGGCCATGGCGCTCGTCATCTTGTGATAGGCCTGCCGGAACGCCACGCTCTGCGGTCCGTCCAGGACCTCGTCCACCACTTCGTAGCCCCGCATGGCGGGCAGGTCGTGGAGGAAGATCGTGCCTCCCTCCGGCCTGGACACCTCGGCCATGATCTCCGGGGTGACGCAGTAGGGGCGGAACTTGTCGACCCAGCTCGGGTCCTCCTTTTTGACGCCCATGGTGAGCCAGCGGGTGGTGTAGACGGCGTCGACCCCCCGGGGAAGGCTCCCCAGGTCGTGATTCTGTTCAATGATCGTGCCGTTGCCGGCGCCGGTCGCGCGGACCTCCGCGATGAAATCCGCCGGGAGCCCGTAGCGCTCGGGAGTGACGATCGTGAGCCGCATGCTCGGGAGCCGGGCCATGGCGAGGGCAATGGCCGAGGCCGAGTTGTTCCCCTCTCCCATGTAGAGGACGTGGAGCCCTTCGAGGCGCCCGAAGTGCTCGAGGAGCGTGGTCAGGTCGGCGAGCGACTGGGTCGGGTGCTCGTTCTCGCTCATGGCGTTGACGATCGACATCTGGTCCTGGCGGGCGAGGTCCCGCATCTCCGCGATCGTCTCGTTGGTGCGGATGACCAGGGCGTCCAGGTAGTTGGCGAGCACGCGGGCGGTGTCCGGGACGGTCTCACCGGTGACGATCTGCAGGTCGTTCGGGCCGTAGGCGATGATCTGCGCTCCGAGCTTCAGGGCGCCCACGGTGAACGACGTGCGGGTGCGGGTCGAGCTCTTGCGGAAGTAGATGCCGACGACGCGCCCGTCCAGGGGGCGCCTTTCCCGCCAGCGGCCCTGGGCGATCGCCAGAGCGTTGTCCAACAACGAACGGATCGTCGTGGAATCGAGATCCGAGATCGACAGAAGGTGGCGTACAGGCATGCAGGCTCCTCAAAGCCGTCGAGAACAGGTCAATACACCCATAGGTGCATCGAGCCTCAGGAATCGGGCCCGGCCTTGAGCACGGCCAGGAACGCCTCCTGGGGGATCTCCACGGAGCCCACCATCTTCATCCGCTTCTTGCCCTCCTTCTGCTTCTCCAGGAGCTTGCGTTTCCGGGAGATGTCGCCGCCGTAGCACTTGGCGATCACGTCCTTGCGGAAGGGGTTGATCGTCGAGCGGGCGATGATGTTGCCGCCGATCGCTCCCTGGATGGCGATCTTGAAGTTCTGCCGCGGGATGGTCTCGGCCAGCCGTTCGCAGTAGTGGAGGGCCCGGGGGCGGGCCTTCTCCCGGTGGACGAGCTGCGAGAGGGCGTCGACCTTCTCGCCGTTGACCAGGATGTCGACCTTGACGAGGTCGGTCTCCCGGTAGTCCAGGATCTCGTAGTCGAACGAGCCGTACCCCTGGGTGATCGTCTTCAGGCGGTCGTAGAAGTCGAAGAGGATCTCGGCCAGCGGCAGCTCGGAGATCACCTGGACGCGCCCCACGGCCAGGTATTCGAACGTGGTGTTGGCGCCCCGCCGCTCGCGGCAGAGCTCCATGACCGGCCCCAAATACCGCTCGGGGATCATGATCGAGGCCTTGATGTAGGGCTCGCGCACGAAGTCGATGCTCCCCGGATCGGGGAAGTAGGCCGGGTTGTCGATCACCACCATCTTCCCGTCGGAGAGCATCACCTCGTACTGGACGGACGGAGCGGAGAGGAGGAGCGACAGGTCGTACTCCCGCTCCAGGCGCTCCTGGACGATCTCCAGGTGCAGCAGCCCGAGGAAGCCGCAGCGGAAGCCGAATCCGAGCGCGGTCGAGGAGTCCTTCTGGAAGGTCAGGGACGCGTCGTTCAGCTTCAGCTTGTCGAGCGCCTTGGCCAGGTCCTCGTAGTCGTCCGTCGCGATCGGGTAGATGGACGAGAAGACGACGGGCTTCGCCTCCTTGTAACCGGGGAGCGGCGCCGCGGCGGGACGCTCCACTTCGGTCACCGTGTCGCCGACGTCGATGTCCGACACCGCCTTGACCCCGGCGATGACGTAGCCGACCATGCCGGCTTCGAGCGCGTCCGCCTTGACCCGCTTCAACTGGAGGAGGCCGACCTCTTCGACCTCGTACTCCTTGCCCGTGTGCATGAGGAAGACCTTCTGCCCCGGCCGCATCGTCCCCTCCTTGACGCGGCAGAGGAGGACGACGCCACGGTAGATGTCGTACTGGGCGTCGAAGATCAGGGCGCGGAGAGGCTCTTCGGGGTCGCCCTTGGGGGGCGGAAGCTTGGTGACGACGGCTTCCAGGACGTCGTCGATGCCGATTCCCTGCTTGGCCGAGCAGAGCACGGCCTCGAAGGGATCGAGCCCGAGGTCCGCATCGATCTCCTCGCGCACCCGCTCGACGTCGGCCGAGGGGAGGTCGATCTTGTTGATGACCGGCACGATCTCCAGGTCGTACTCGAGCGCCAGGTAGAGGTTGGCCACCGTCTGGGCCTCGACCCCCTGGGAGGCGTCGACCAGGAGGAGGGCGCCCTCGCAGGACATGAGCGACCGGCGGACCTCGTGGGAGAAGTCGACGTGTCCCGGGGTGTCGATCAGGTTCAGGCGGTAGGTCTTGCCGTCCTGCGCGGCGTACTCAAGGGTGATGGTGTTGCTCTTGATGGTGATGCCGCGCTCGCGCTCGATGTCCATCGAGTCGAGGATCTGGTCGCGGAAATCGCGCAGCTCCACGGCCCCGCAGCGCTGGATCAACCGGTCGGCCAGGGTAGACTTCCCGTGGTCGATGTGGGCGATGATGCAGAAATTACGGACGTTGTCCAAGGTGAACCTTTCCCTTCCTGGGCTTCGGGGATGATCCTACAACGGGAGGCGCGAAGACTGCCATGAAGACGAGACCCGGCCGAACCGTTTACTCGACGGAGTCCTCCGTCTCCCGCAAGGAAGACTCCATCCGCCGCGAGCCGTTCCGGAGCCTGCTGCCCTGGGAGCAGTCCCCGCGCGTCCGCCGGGAAACGGGCGGGCGCGGAGGCAAGACCGTGACCACCGTCGGCCCACTCGTGCTGACGCGGGAGGACGCCTCGGCGCTCCTCGCCTCCTGGAAGGAGATGTGCGGGGGTGGAGGGACGTTGAAGGCAGGGAAGACCGCGGACGGCTCCCCCGCCTTCGACCTGGAGATCCAGGGAGATCACGCCGACCGGCTGGTCGACGAGCTCGTCAAGGCCGGCTACAAGGCGAAACGGGCCGGCGGATAGCTTCAACCCTCCCCGACGCGGTGCCCCGTCCTCTTATAGAGATAGTCGTAGCCTTCCTGGGTGAGGCTGTAGCCGCCGTTTTTCTTCTCGATCAGATGGCCTTCGAGCAGGGCGTCTACGGCGCCCTCGAAGTCAACGCCCGGGGTGATCGCCTCGAGGTTTTTGAACGCCTCTTCCGAGAGGGCGTCGCCGGGCTTGGCGCCTATCCTCTCGCCCGCTTGTTCATGAAACTGCATCAGCAGAAGCTCTTCACCCTTGGAGAGCAGGATCATCGACATGCGTTCGTCTCCTTCCGTCGTTGGCGGGGATTCGTCCCCGGTCGAGGAGACGGGGGAGCAACGCGCGTGCCACGGCCTTGGCAACGCTCGTGCATTCTCCCCGCTCCGACTGGAGAGAGGAGGACTCCGAGATGAGCGACACCACCGTGACCAAGATCGATTCCCGCCACTCGCCCCACGGCGTTCAGGGCCAGAAATACCTCGCCTCGGGCGTGCACGTGGCGATGCGGTTGTGGGACGAGGAGCCGGCGGAAGAGGAGAAGAGTGAGAGCCGGCGGGAGTACGAGACGGTCGGCTACGTGATCGAGGGGCAGGCGGAGCTGCACATCGAAGGGCAGATGGTGATCCTCGGCAAGGGCGACTCCTGGGTCGTCCCCCAGGGAGCCGCCCACCGCTACCGGATCCTCGAGCGGTTCGTGGCCGTCGAAGCGACCTCGCCGCCGGCCCACGCGCACGGGCGGGACGAGTAGCCTTCTCTAAAGCTTCAGCACCATCTTGATCATGTCGTGCTGGTTGCCGTCCGGGTCGGTCCCGTAGCCGGGGACCGTGTAGCCCTCAAAGCCGAGCTCGCGGAGAGTCTTGACGGCGTCGGCCTCGGAGTCGGAGATCAGCATGCAGGTCAGGTGGCGCAGGCCGTTGGCGCGAGCGGTCGAGATGAAGTTGTTGACCAGGAGCGTTCCGAGCCCCAGGCCGCGGTATTCGGGATCAATGAGCCACTTGATGCGGCCGACCAGGCGAAGCGGGCTCCCTTCCCGGCGGTGGAGCGTGGCGTCGGCGACCACCTTGGGGCCGTCCCAGGCGAGGAGCGGCAGCACCTTGCCGTAGTCGAGATCCCTCCCCCAGCTTTCCACCAGCGCCCGGTTGTCGATGCGGTCCCAGGCGAAACGGCGGACGTCCGCGGGCAGGCGCATGAAGAAGTCATACAGCGGGTCGACGTCATTTTCGGTGAACGGACGGACGAGCAGTCGCCGCCCGTCCCGGAGGACGGCTTCCTGTGGATAGCGAATTGTCATCTTCCCTCCTCGAGGACGAAAAACGGGGCGTTCGGAGCCTAGCACATCACCCTTCCGAAACATCGATGGCCCTGTGGCATAGGCCTTGCTAAGAACGAGGACCAGGACGCCGGGCCCGGACGGCCCGATCGGGAGAGAAAAAGGAGAGTTGCGGTGATCAAGATGCGCGAGGAGGCAACGGAATCAGCTCTCTGCATAGGGACGATCGCGGCCCTGGTCTGGGGAATCGCCCTGAGTTTCTACGCGCTCCACTCCAGTCCGGGGGAGAGCTCCTGGATCACGTGGGGCGCCCAGCTCTTCGGCGGCGTCCTGGCCTGCCTCGTCGTGCCGCTCGCCTGGGTGCGCTGCGCGTGCTGGGTGACCTCGAAGCTGGGCGAGGTACGGGCGCGGGAAGAGGCCCGGCAGGGCTAGCCCCTGCCTCGAAGGGCTCCCCTGGGACCGCCGGCGTCTCGCCGGCCTTCTCATTTCGTTTTTACCCGTGCCGCTGACATAGACTCTCTCTTCGGATGGCAAACCCGGCGTGGGAGGAGATCTCCCGGACGCTGCGCAGCAGTGCGCCCTACAAGGCCCTCTCTGAGCGGCTCGGGGACGTGGTGCGCCTGCCCGTTCCCGCGGCGGCGTGGGTCGGGGAGCTTCTGGCGCGGGATCTCGGCCGGCCCCTCCTGGTGATCGTTCCCCGCGAGGCGGACGCTCTCGGCTGGATCGAGGCGGCGCGGCTCTTCGGGAGCGAGGAGAAGGTCGTCTACTTCCCGGCGCCGTCGCTCACCCCCTATCAGGAGACCGAGACGTCGCTCATGGTGCGGGCCCAGGAGTCCGTGGCCTTGGACTGCGTCGCCTTCGGGGGCGCCACGACGATCGTCGCGACCCCGCGGGCGCTCTTCCGGCGGCTGCCGCCCCGGGAGGTCTTCGCCCGGAGCGTGCGCGAGATCCGGCCGGGGGAGGACCATCCGATCGAGGAGCTGGTCGAGCACCTCGTGCGCCACGGGTTCCGCCGCACGGACCTGGTCTACGAGGTGGGGGATTTCGCCGTGCGCGGCGGCATCGTCGACTTCTTCCCCCCGGGGGAGGACGCGCCCGTGCGTCTGGACCTCTTCGGCGACACGGTCGAGTCGATCCGCTGGTTCGATCCCCAGTCCCAGCGCTCGGAAGACACGCTGGCCTCTGTCCGCATCCTTCCTCTTTCCCTTTTCCCGGTCGGGGCGGAGGAGGCGCGGCACCTGGCCGACCTGCTCGTGGGCGGCGGCGCGGCGGACCCGGACCTGGGGCCGGAGGCCGCGGAGCTTCTGGAGGGGTTGCGGATGCGCGGCGAGTTCCCCGGCTGGGAGAACTACCTCCCGCTTTTGGCCGACCGCACCGTGGCGCTCCCGGACGTTCTCGAAAGCCCGCTCGTCTTCGCCGTCGATCCCCCCGCGCTCGAAGGGGAGGTGGCTCACCACGCCGAGCGCCTGGAGGCGGACTTCGCGTCCCGCCGCGACCACGGGCGCCTCGCCGTGCCGCCCGAGATGCTGGAGCAGCCGGCGGACGGCGTGCGGGAGAGGCTCGAAGCCGCGGCCATCCGCCTGCGCGACCTCGTGATGAGCGGGGGCCGGGACGGCGGAGAAGGGGCCGGGATCGACTTCCGGGGCGCCCTGACCGACCTCTTCCACGGCCAGCTCCCGCGCTTCCCCCAGGAGGTGGAGACGGCCCGCTCCCGCGGCGAGCGTTGTCTCGTCGTGGTCTCGCCCGCGCACCGGCGGCGGATCGAGGAGCTGCTCGAAAACCGCGAGGTGCGGCTGGGCCGGGGCGGCGTGGAGCTGGTGACGGGCGACCTCGGCCGCGGCTTCCGGCTGCCGCCCGCGGGCGTCGTGGTCTATGGCGAGCAGCAGCTCCTGCCGCAGGCCAAGCTCCAGCGGCGGCCGTCGAAAGCCCGGTTCGGGCCGTTCCTGTCGTCGCTCAGGGATTTGAAGGTGGGCGACTACGTGGTGCACGTGGACCACGGAATCGGCCAGTTCGTGGCCCTGCGCTCGGTGGGCGGCGAGGGCGACGGCGCGGGCGGGCTCCCTCCGGCGCTGCGCGACATGGCGTCCTCGACGGCCTCCGAGACCGAGGTCATGGAGATCTCCTACGCCGGGGGCAAGCGGCTCCTCCTGCCGCTCTCGCGGATCGACCAGGTCCAGAAGTACAGCGGCATCGAGGGGGTCGCCCCGAGGCTCGACCAGTTGGGCGGCACGTCGTGGAACCGCACCAAGGCGCGGGTCAAGAAGGGGATGCGCGACATGGCGGACGAGCTCCTGAAGCTCTACGCCGAGCGCCAGGTGGCCCGCGCTCCGGCCATGCCGCCGGACACCGACATGCTCCACCAGTTCGAGGCCGCCTTCGCCTACGAGGAGAGCCCGGACCAGCTGGAGGCGATCGCGACCATCAAGGAGGACCTCCAGCGCGAGCGGCCCATGGACCGGCTGCTGTGCGGCGACGTGGGCTACGGCAAGACCGAGGTGGCCATGCGCGCCGCGTTCAAGGCGGTGGACGGCGGCTACCAGGTGGCGGTGCTGGCGCCCACGACGATCCTCGCGGACCAGCACCTGGAAACCTTCCGGAAGCGTTTCGGGGGCTTCCCCGTGAACATCGAGATGGTCTCGCGCTTCCGCGGGCCCCAGGAGATGCGGGAGCTCAGGAAGAAGCTGACCGAGGGGAAGGTCGACGTCCTGATCGGCACCCACCGGCTGCTGTCGAAAGACATCCAGCTCCCGAAGCTCGGGCTGCTGATCGTGGACGAGGAGCAGCGCTTCGGCGTGGCCCAGAAGGAGCGCTTAAAGCAGCTCAAGAAGAACGTCCACGTGCTCGCCATGTCGGCGACGCCGGTGCCGCGCACGCTCCAGCTTTCGCTCGCGGGCGTACGGGACCTTTCGGTGATCGAAACGCCTCCGAAAGACCGGATGGCGGTCGAGACCGCGATCCTTCCCTACCGGGACGAGCTGGTGCGCGAGGCGATCGAGGCGGAGCTCGAGCGCGGCGGGCAGGTCTACTACGTCTACAACCGGGTGGAATCGATCGAGGAGCGCCTGATCCGCTTGAAGGAGATCGTGCCCGGCGTGCGGGTGACGGTGGGGCACGGCCAGCTCGAAGAGGAGGAGCTGTCGCGCCGCATGCACGCCTTCACCCGCGGCGACTTCGACGTGCTCCTGGCCACCACGATCATCGAGAACGGCATCGACATTCCGAACGTGAACACGATGATCGTCCACCGGGCGGACCGCTTTGGCCTCGCCCAGCTGTATCAGCTCCGCGGCCGGGTGGGGCGGAGCAACCAGCTCGCCTACTGCTACTTCCTGGTGCCGGAGGACCGCATCCTGTCCGAGCAGGCCCGGAAGCGCCTGGCGGCGCTGCGCGAATTCTCGGACCTCGGAGCCGGCTTCCGCATCGCGGCGCGGGACCTGGAGATCCGCGGCGCGGGGAACCTCCTGGGCGGCGAGCAGAGCGGCCACATCGGAGCGGTGGGCATCGAGACCTATCTGAAGCTCCTCGAAGAGACCGTGCGCGAGCTGCGCGGCGAGAGCGTCGAAGAGGCGCCGTCGGCCGCGATCGACCTGCCGGTCCCGATGTCGATCCCCCAGGAGTACATCGAGGACGCGAACCTGCGGATGGAGATCTACCGGAAGATTGCCGAGGAGCCGGAAAAGGAGGTCCTGGCCGAGCTTTCCGACCGCTTCGGCCCGCCGCCGGCGCCGGTCCAGACGCTCGTCCAGGTGGCGGCGCTGAAGCGGCTCGCCGAAACGCTCCGCGTACAGTCGATCTCGGCCAAGGGGGGAGAGCTCATCATCCGCCTGCGCCGGGACGCGCGTATTGACGTCGAGCGGCTGATCGACATGGTGTCGAACCGGCCGGGTGCGAGCTTCAGCCCCACCGGCGTCCTCCAGATCGCGGCGGGCGGCGGCCGGCAGATGCTCGAAACGGCGCGGGAGACCCTGGAGTCCCTTTCGCAATGAGACGGCAGTCTGTGCTCTGGCTCGTGCCTCTGGCCCTCCTCGCCTGCCAGCGGGATGCCCCTCCCGCGGCGCCCGACGTGGTAGCCCGGATCGGGGAGGCCGAGGAGGTCCGCTACGCGGAATTCGAAAAATACCTGGAGCGCACCGTGGGTGATCCGGAGAGCGTCCTCGCGAGCGACGTCCTTTCCCAGATCTTCGACCAGTTCCTGGACGAGAAGATCCTGGTCCGCCTGGCCGCGGACCGCGGGCTCACCGCGAGTGGAGAGGGGACGAAGCGCGACCGGCGGGCGATCGACGCCCTGCTCAAGGATGGGCTTGAGGAGGCGCCCTCCCAGCAGGAGATCGCCCGCTATTACCAGGAGCACCGGCAGGAGTTCGCGCGGCCCGAGCGGGTGCGCCTGCGGCAGATCCTGACCGAGGACCGGGCCACGGCCGAGCGGGCGCTCGCGCAGATCACGGCCGGCGCCGACTTCGCCGAGGTGGCGCAGAAGCTCTCCCGCGATCCCAGCGCCTCCTCGGGCGGCTACCAGGGGGAGCTGTCGCGGGCGGATCTCCCGCCGGCCTTCGCCGACGTCATCTTCGGCCTGAAGCCCGGGGAGGTGAGCCGCATCGTCCCGGCGGACTACGGGTTTCACCTCTTCCAGGTCGTGGCGCGCTCTCCGGCCGAGGTGGTGCCGCTCGAGGGCGCGCGGGGGGAGATCGTGGGGAAGCTGCGCCAGGAGCAGGCCGACCGTCTCCTCGCCTCTTTGGTGACCGAGGGACGCAACCGCTACAATGTCACCATCTATGAACGGAATCTTCCGTTCAACTACGCGGGTTCCTACAAGTGATATGAACCGGAAAAGATCTCTCGTCCTCCTGTCCCTCCTTCTCTTCGCTCCCGCGGCGCTGCCCGCCGAGGTGGTGAACCGGATCGTGCTTCGCGTCAACGACCAGATCGCGACCTTGAACGACTACCAGGACCGGCGGCAGGAGTACGTGCGGGAGATCTCGCGCCGGGAGCAGGACCCCGAGGAGCGCCAGCGCCTCGTCCAGCAGGCCGGCGAGGTGGCCTACGCCGAGATGTTCCAGGAGCTCCTCCTGCGCTCCCGGGCCGAGCAGCTCGGCATCGAGGTCACCGAGGCCCAGGTCGACGAAGCGGTCGGCCAGCTCAAGGAGAACTTCCAGATCAAGAACGACCAGGAGTTCAAGGCGGCGCTCGCGCAGTCCGGGATGACCGAGCCGCAGCTCCGCGAGCAGCTCCGGGGGACGATTCGCCTCCAGGAGGTCCGGGGCCGCGAGATCGCGAGCCGGGTCAAGCTCGACGAGGAGGACCTGCGGCGCTACTACCGGAAAAACATCGAGCAGTTCCGCCAGCCCGAGCAGCTCCAGCTCCGCGAGGTCGTGGTGCTCGAAGAGGGCGGCCTCCCCACGGCCGGGGAGCGGGCCCAGGTGGCGGGCGAGATCCGGCAGGCGGTCGCTTCCGGCAAGTCGCTGGCTGACGCGGTGGCCGAAACCGCGGGCAAGGGCGTTACGAGCAACGCGATCGAGCTCGGCTGGGTGACACCCGGCGACCTCGATCCCAGCCTGGAGACGGCCGTCTGGAAGCTTCCCAAGGGCGCGGTTTCCGAGCCCGTCGAAGCTCGCGGCGGGCTCCACCTGGTGCAGGTGATCGACCGCCGCGAGTCGCGCATCCCGCCGTTCAACGAGGTGGCCGACGCCATCCGCCAGCGCGAGCAGAACCGGATCTTCCAGGAGGAGTGGGTCAAGTACCTGGGCGAGCTCGAGAAGAAGTCGCTGATCGTGGCGACGCCGCCGCCGGACGCCGCGGGCTACCGCGCCCGGCTGGTGGCGCAGCAGGGCGGGAGCGACGCCGCGAGCGAGCTCGAAGGCGGCTTGGGCGAAGCCGCGTCCCAGGCCAACCCCGCAGCCCCGGTCCTGACGCCCGAGCCTCCGGGCGGCGAGCCGGGGACGCTCCCCACGCCGAAGCCCGTGAACCCCACCCCGCCCGAGGTTCCGCCGCCGGGAGTCTGACGGCAACGGATCTGTAGGGGCGGCCCTGCGTGGCCGCCCTGCTCGCTTCGACGCACCTTTTCCCTCCCCGATTCCCAGATCCCCCCACCCAGGGCGGCCACGCAGGGGCGCCCCTACAGTTTCTTGCCCTTCCGATTCCCTTTCTTTGCGCCCGGTTTTCGCTTTTCGCCACCATTCGAGTGTCCGTTGTGGTCCGTGGTGGAAAAAAATGGACAAAAGTGGAGTGAACTGCTAGTCTTTCGCCTCAGACCGTCGGCTTAGAGGGCGGGTTCAAATGCTGCGTGGAAGCGCTCCAGCCAAGATCGACGACAAGGGCCGTCTCAAGATCCCGACCGACTTTCGCCGGTTGGTCGAGGAGCGATACGGACAGGACCTCTTCGTCACGTCCGTCGTGGGCGATTCGGCTCTGGTCTATCCCCTGCCGGTGTGGGAGGAGATCGAGCAGAAGCTGGCTGCGCTGCCTTCGACCGACCGCACAAAGGTGCGGTACCTGGAGCGGGTGAACTACTTCGGGCAGCAGGTGACGCTCGACGTGCAGGGGCGGATCGTCATCCCGCAGCTCCTCCGGGAGAGCGCGGGCATGAACGGCGACGTGGTGGTGAGCGGGCAGGTCAACCACCTGGTCATCTGGAATCACGAGCGGTTTGCCAAACGGCTGGAAGACCAGCCCTTTACGGACGAGGACTTCCGTGCCCTCAGCCTGGCGGGGATCTGATCGGGC
Source organism: Thermoanaerobaculia bacterium (assembly GCA_035278895.1). Lineage (GTDB taxonomy): Bacteria > Acidobacteriota > Thermoanaerobaculia > Multivoradales > UBA5704 > DATARR01. The sequence goes on from DATEIO010000117.1 coordinate 12,584, forward strand.
GGTGGAGGGCCCGGCGCAAAGGCGTTGGAGGACATTTTGGAGGCACGGCATCAGCCCGTCCTGGTCGCCGAGACCCTGGAGCTTCTGGCACCCGGGCGCGGCGGGCTGTTCATTGACGCCACGGTGGGGTTGGGGGGACACGCGGAGGCTCTTCTTGCGGCGAGCCCGGAGGTCCGGCTCGTGGGGATCGACCGCGATCCGCAGGCGCTCGAGCGCTCGGCTGGGCGTCTCGCGGCTTTCGGCGACCGGGTCCGGCTCGTCCAAGGCAACTTCCACCAGGTGGAGAAGGTTCTGGCCGGCCTGGACGTCCGCGGAGGGATCGCGGGGGTCCTGGCCGATCTCGGCGTTTCATCGCTGCAGCTCGACACGCCGGAGCGGGGTTTCAGCTTCCGGTTCGATGCGCCGCTCGACATGCGGATGGGGGAGGGGGAGCTGACGGCGGCAGATCTGGTCAACGAGAGCTCGGAGGGGGACTTGGAGAAGATCTTCAGGGAGTACGGCGAAGAGAGGCAGGCGCGGAGGATTGCGCGCGCGATCGCCAGAGCCCGGGCCGAAGAGCGGATCGAGACGACCGGGCAGCTGAAGCGCGTGATCGAACGGGCCAAGGGCGGCCGGGACCGCGAAGGGCGGGTCGACCCCGCGACGCGCGTGTTCCAGGCCCTGCGGATCGAGGTCAACCAGGAGCTTGCCGGCCTCGAGGATTTCATCGAGCAGACGATCCGGATGCTCGAGTCCGACGGCCGGCTGGTGGTCATCTCCTACCACAGCCTGGAAGACCGCATCGTCAAGAACACTTTTCGGGACTCGGCCCGGGGCGACATCGATCCGGTGACGGGCCGGCCGCGCTCGGAAAGCCAGCTGATCGAGGTGCTCACGAAGAAGCCGATCCGCCCGAGCGAGGAGGAGCTCGCGATGAACCCGCGCTCGCGCTCCGCCCGCCTGCGCGCGGCGAGGAGACTGTAGGGCCTTGAGGAACGCGTACGCCTTCACGCCGCTGCGCGCCAACACCTACCTGGTGCGCGAGCGCGACCGCCGGCGTTTCCGCGAGCTGGCGCTCGTGCTCCTGGTCGTCGTGTGCCTGGGCGGCGGGCTCCTCGTCTACACCTGGATCCACCTGGAGGTCCTGCGCACGGGCTACCGCATCGACCGCCTGGAGAGCGAGCTGACGAAGCTCACCCGCGAGGAGAGGCAGCTCCAGCTCGAAGCCACCTACCTCGCGAGCCCGCCCCAGATCGAGCAGCGGGCCGCCTCGGAGCTCGGCATGCAGCCGCCGACGCTCGAACAGGTGATCTTCTGGGAGGAGGTCCCGTGAAGCGGCGCCTCCTTCTGGTCGCGGTCGTGGGCGCCGTCTGGATCGTGCTGATCGGCGCGCGCCTCTACCAGCTCCAGGTGGTCCGCTACGACCACTACATGGGCAAGGCCGAGCGGCAGCAGCAGCGGGTCGTGACGCTCGATCCCCCGCGGGGGACGATCTACGACGCCAAGGGGCGGGAGCTCGCCGTCTCCGTGCAGGTCGACTCCGCCTACGCGGTGCCGCCGGAGATCGACGATCCCGAAGAGGTTGCCCGCGCCCTGGCGAAGGTGGTCCCGGAGCTCGACACGAAGAAGCTGCTGCGCGACCTCTCCCGGGACCGCGAGTTCGTCTGGGTGGCGCGCAAGCTCGATCCGCCGGTGGCCGCGGCCGTCCGCAAGCTCGACCTGCCCGGCATCTATTTCCTTCAGGAGAGCAAGCGCTACTACCCCATGCGGGAGCTGGCCGCGCAGGTGCTCGGCTACGTGGGGACGGACAACCAGGGCCTGGCGGGGCTCGAAGCGCTCTACGACGACGTGATCGCGGGCAAGCCGGGCAAGCGGACCGTGCTGCGCGACGCCAAGCACCGCACCGTGGTCTCCCCCGAGCTTTCGCTGGCCGAGCCCGAGCCGGGGCAGGATCTGCACCTCACGCTCGACGCCGCGGTCCAGCACATCGTGGAGCGCGAGCTCGCCAAGGCCGTCCTTGAGCGGGGCGCCACGCGCGGCATGGCGGTGTTTCTGGACCCCTGGACCGGTGGGGTGGTGGCGATGGCCACCTATCCGGGGTTCGATCCGAACCGGTGGCGCGACTATCCGTCGAGCCGCTGGCGCAACCGCGCCATCATGGACGTGTACGAGCCCGGCTCCACCTTCAAGATCATCACCGCGGCGGCGGCCCTGGAGTCAGGGCTCGTCAAGGCGGACGACGTGTTCGACTGCGAGATGGGCGGCGTCGTGGTCTTCGGCAAGCGGATCCGCGACCACAAGCCGTTCGGCCGGCTGACCTTTGCCGAGGTGCTCGCCAAGTCCTCGAACGTGGGCGTGATCAAGGCCGCCCTGATCATGGGCGACGAGCGGCTCGACAAGACGGTCCACGGCTTCGGATTCGGCAAGCCCACGGGCATCGACATGCCGGGCGAGGGCTCCGGCATCGTCCACCCCTTCACGCATCCGCGGCAGAAGGCCTACGTCGCCTTCGGCCAGGGGATCTCGGTGACGGCGCTCCAGCTCACGGCGGCCATCGCGGCCGTGGCGAACGAAGGGACGCTTTTGAAGCCCCACGTGGTGGCGGCGGTGGGGAGAGAGCAGAAGTACCCGCAGCCCCCGGTCGTGGGGCGGCCTCTCAATCCCGAGACCGCCCGCGAGCTGCGGCGGCTTCTGGAGGGCGTCGTGACCGGCGGCACGGGCAAGGCGGCCGGCGTGCCCGGCTATCACGTGGCGGGCAAGACCGGGACCGCGCAGATCCCCGTGGCCGGCGGCTACTCCCAGAACGGCTATTTGCCGAGCTTCGTGGGCTTCGCGCCGTCCGACCGTCCCGTGGTCGTGGGGCTGGTGGCGGTGGCCGAGCCCAAGGGTTTCGCCTATCACGGCGGCCAGGTGGCGGCGCCGGTCTTCGGGGCCGTGGCCCGGCAGGTGCTGCTCTACCTGGGAGTCCGCCCCGAGCGTGCCCCGCTGCTGCGCTGGCCGGGGCAGGGCGCGGGCAACCCCATCGTTCTGGCGAGCCTCCCGGCGTCTGCCGAGCCGGAAGAGGTGCCGTCGGACGGCGACGACGTCCTGATCGAAGACGTTCCCGAGCCCCCCTCCTCCACCGTTCCGGCCGCGGGAGGTCGCTCCAATGCGCCTTTCTGAGCTGGTGCGGGGCTTGGCGGTTGCGGGATCGCCAGGCTCCGATCCCGAGGTGTCGGGCGTGGCCCACGACTCGCGCACGGTCGAGCCGGGCGATCTCTACGCCGCGCTCCCGGGCCAGCGCTTCGACGGCCGGGTCTTCGTGCCGGAGGCGGTCGCGAAGGGCGCCGTGGCCGTGGTCGGCCCCGCGCCGTCGCCCGGCCAGGAGGCGGGCGTCCCCTGGCTCGTGACGGACGATCCCCGCGCGCTCCTGGGGCCGCTCGCCGCCCGCGCCTATGGCCATCCGGACCAGGAGCTTCTGATGGCCGGCGTCACGGGCACGAACGGGAAGTCGACGGTCGCGACCCTCCTCGTCGCGATCTTCGAGGCGGCCGGGCATCCCGCGGGATTCCTGGGGACGCTCGGCTACCGCTTCCGCGACAAGACCTATGCCGGTGGGCACACGACGCCCGAGGCCTCCGAGCTCTTCCGCATCCTGCGCCGCATGCGGAGCGCGGGAGCGGAGGCGGTCGCCATGGAGGTGTCGTCCCACGCCCTGGCTTTCGGAAGGGTTTCGGGCGCCTCGTTCGACGCCGCCGTGTTCACGAATCTGACCCGGGATCATTTGGATTACCACCGGGACATGGAGGACTACTTCGCGGCCAAGCGGAAGCTCTTCGGGATGTTGAAGCCTGGAAGGCGCCCGGCGGTCAACCTGGACGACCCCTACGGCCGGCGTCTGGCGAAGGAGTTGCCGGACGCGTTCACCTTCGGCGAGGGCGGGGACGTCCACGCGCGGGACGTGACGCTCGATCCCTCCGGGATTCGCGGCGTGCTGGTGACGCCGCGGGGGGAGGCGCCGTTCTCCACGCCCCTTCTCGGACGCTACAACCTGTCGAACCTGCTCGCCGCCGCGGCGGGAGCCGAGGCCCTGGGCCTCCCCCACGAGGCGATCGTGCAGGCGTTCGCGGCGCAGCGGCCGGTGCCGGGGCGCCTGGAGCCGGTCGACCGCGGCCAGCCGTTCCCGGTCTACGTGGACTACGCCCACACGGACGCGGCGCTCGACGCGGCGCTCCGCTCGGTGCGCGAGGTCGTGGGCGGCGGCCGGGTGGCCGTCGTCTTCGGCTGCGGGGGCGACCGCGATCCGGGCAAGCGCCCGATCATGGGCCAGGTGGCCGGCGAGCTGGCGGACCTCGTCATCGCGACGTCGGACAACCCGCGGAGCGAGGACCCGGGAGCCATCCTCTCCGCGATCGAGGACGGCTTGAAGGCGAGCGGCAACACCGGATACCGCCTGGTGCCGGACCGCCGCGAGGCGATCCGCCAGGCGATCGCCGCGGCCGGCCCCGGGTGGGCCGTGCTGGTGGCGGGCAAGGGGCACGAAAGCGAGCAGATCATCGGCAGTCAACGGCTGCCCTTCTCCGACATCCAGGAGATCGGGGCGGCGCTGGAGGAGCGCTTTGGCACGGCTGTCCGTGGGTGAGGCGGCGCAGGCGGTCTCTGGCCGGGTGACGGCCGGCGATCCGGGCGCCACGATCGAGGGGGCGTCGATCGATTCGCGCGCCGTGCGCGGGGGCGAGCTGTTCTTCGCCTTCCGCGGCGAGCACACGGACGGCCACCGCTTCGTGGCGGACGCCCTCGCCCGGGGCGCCGCGGCCGCCATGATCCAGGAGGATCTCCCCACGCCGCCTGCCGGTGCCCTGATCCGGGTGGACGACACCTTCGCGGCTCTCCACGCGCTGACCCGCCACGTCCGCGCGCGCAATCCCAAAAAGCTCGTGGGGATCACGGGCTCCGCGGGGAAGACCACCACGAAGGAAATTCTGGCGGCCCTCCTCGGAAACCGTTTCAAAACGGCCGCGACCAAGGGAAATCTGAACAATCTCTACGGCTTCCCGCTTTCGCTCCTGAACGTGCCCGACGGCACGGAGTGGATGGTCGCCGAGATGGGGATGTCGACGCCCGGCGAGCTGCGCCAGCTCTCCCTCCTCGGGAAACCGGACGTTGCCGTTTTTACCGTGGTGCGCCCGGTCCACCTGGAGTTTTTCGGCACCGTCCAGGCGATCGCCGAGGCCAAGTCCGAGATCCTGGCGGGGCTCGCTCCCGGCGGCTTCATCGTGGCGAACGCGGACGATCCCGAGGTGACCCGGATCTCCAGAAGGCACGGGGCACGGGTCGTCTGGTACGGAATTCATTCGACGGAGGTGGACGTCCGCGCGGTGGATCTCGCTCCGGAGCCCGAGGGGATCGGCAGCCGTTTCCAGCTCCAGGCGGGCGGAGCTTCGCAGGAAGTGCATCTCCCGCTTCACGGTCTTTACAACGTGGAGAACTGCCTCGCCGCGGCGGCCGCTTCCTGGGCGCTCGGGATGTCGCTCGCCGAGATCGCGGAGGCGGTGCGCGAGGTGAAGCCCGCGTACATGCGCGGCGTGGTGCATCGCGCGCCCGCGGGCTTTACGCTGATCGACGATTCCTACAATTCCAATCCCGACGCCCTGGGCAAGGCCCTCGAAAGCGCGGCGCACCTGCCCGGAGAGCGGTACGTGGCCGTGCTGGGCGACATGCGCGAGCTCGGGCCGGAAGGGCCGCGCTTCCACCGCGAGTGCGGCGAGCGCGCGGCCCGCCTG
>DATEIO010000118.1:0-5966 GCA_035278895.1 Thermoanaerobaculia bacterium
GCGGCCGTCTTCCTCTCCTGCATCGACTATCCGGCGGGGAAAAACCGCATCGTCTACGAGGGGCTCCACTTCCCCAACGTGATGTACCTGCTCGAAGGGGAGAAGAAGAAGGGGGCGGAGATCGTGACCGTGCCGTCGGACGACGGCATCGGCCTCCCCACGGAGCGGCTCCTGGCGGCCATCGACGAGCGGACGCGGCTCGTCCCCGTCTCCCACACGCTCTTCCGGAGCGCTTTCGTGCAGGACGCCGAGGCGATCGCGAAGCGCTGCCGGGAGGTGGGAGCCATCATGCTCCTGGACGTCTACCAGTCCACGGGCGTGATCCCCCTGGAGCTGGAGGCCTGGGGAGTGCACGCCGCGGTCGGCGGATCGGTCAAGTGGCTCTGCGGCGGCCCCGGCGCGGGCTACCTGTGGGTCCACCCGGAGATCGCGGACACCCTCGAGCCGTCCTTCACGGGCTGGCAGGCGGACGAGGACCCCTTCGCGTTTCGGCCCGGCCCCATCCGCTACTCCAAAGGCGCCTGGCGGTTCCTGACGGGCACGCCCAACATCCCCGCCCTCTACTCCGCCCGGGCCGGGTACAAGATCGTGGCGGGCGTGGGCGCGAAGAAGATCCGCGAGCGCTCGCTCGCCCTGACGTCCCACCTGATGGCGATCGCCGAGGAGGCGGGCTTCGAGGTGCGGACGCCGCGCGATCCCAAGCACCGGGGTGGCACGGTGTCGGTCTGGCATCCCGACGCCGAGCGGCTGTGCAAGGAGCTGATCGCCCGGGAGATCATCTGCGACTACCGGCCGAATGCGGGCATCCGCCTCTCGCCTCACTTCTACAACACCGAGGCGGAGTGCGACCACGCGATCGAGACGCTGGCCAGGCTGGCGTACGGGGAGGAGAGGGTGAAAGCGGGGGCAGCCGGCGGCCACCCCCGCGAAAGCGCGGGTTAGGTCTTGACCTTCTTGGCGACGAAGAGCGCGAGCCCGGCGTCGTCGCCGTCCTCGATCGTCAGGACGTCGGCGGTGAACTGGACCCTGCGGCCCTCGAGCAGACGGCCGCAGGTGTTGACGGCCGAAGTGCCCAGGCAGACGATGAAGTGGAACTGGTCGATGGGCCGCCGCGCGCTGATCGCGACGATCCGGAAGGGCGTGCCGTCATCCAGGAAGTCGACGCTGTCGACGAGCTCGGTGACCCCGATGAAAGTGGCTTCCGCCTTGTCGGTGCGGGGCACGGCCTTGTTGGCCGGGCCGTCTTCGGCGCGCAGCGAGGGCTTCACCTGGGCGGCGTAGCGCTCCATGGCTTTCGTGAGCCCCTCCCGCGAGGACGCGGGCTGCTGGGCGTTGGCGGCGGACACGGTCAGCAGCGCTCCGGCGAGCGCGAACGTAGCAAAGAGCTTTTTCGACATTGGCCTTCCTCCTCCTTGTTGGGCAAAGCCCGATCTCCCATGATCGCGGGAATCGGTGGTGCCGTCAAGGAGTGACCGGAGGAGGAGAAGCGTTTCGCTCTGCCGTCCGGGCGATCATCACCCCGTACACCAGAAGAGTCGCCGGAATCAGCACCGCCGCGGCCCAGCCGCCCTGGAAGCCACCTTTGAGGCTCACCATCCCTTCCGCTGCCGCGAAGCCCAGCGCTCCCAGGAAAAGGAAGAGAGGAAGAAGGCCCAAGAGGATCCAGAGGATCTTCATCCCCCTGGCCCGCGAGGGAAAGAGAGTGAGAGCCGCCGCCGGAAAGAGGAGCACGGAGAAAACGGGCGCGAGGAACAAGGCGAGCAGGAGGAGGCCCCGGAAGAGGAAGCCCGGGAGGTAGGTATGCATCTGGCGGCCGTGCACCTCGGCCGAGGTGCCGCGCCAGCGGCCGGGACGGCCCCGGAAGACCAGAAGCACCCAGAGGAGGAATCCTGCCCAGAGAAGGTCGCGGTGCGACCAGACCCGGCCGAAGGCGGCGAGGTAGCGGTCTTCAGGAGCGGGCCTCCCGGCGAGGCCGTCGAGCCGGCGGACGGTCGCGGCGATCAGGTCGGTCCAGCGGCCGAGGCGCGCGGCGTCGAGGCGGCCAGGGGCGTCCCTCTGGCTGTGGTAGGCGGGGTCCAGGACCAGGAGCGAGCTGTCCGAGAGGGCCACCGCGGGGATGCCGCGGGCGAGAAAGTTGTTGCTGTCGGCCGCCAACCGTACCCGGGCCGAGCGCAGGACGAGCTGGGTGAGGACGGGATATTGGTTGTCCGCCACGGAGAGCGGCCAGTCGATGGCCTCGCCGCTTTTCAAGAGGAAATGGGAGATCCACCCGGGGGGCATGACCGGCTCCTCACCGGCTTTGACCGGGAACGTATGGATCACCGGCCCGGCGCTCCCGGCCCAGCCCACCATCTCGACGTTCAGGTTCGCGAGGATGCGCGACGCCCGCTCCGGCGGCAGGGCGTCCACCCAGGCGCGGCTCCCGAGAAGGCCCTTCTCTTCGCCGTCGAAGAGGACCACGCGCACGGTGTGGTCGAGCGGCGTGCGCTTGAGGTCGGCCGCCGCGGCCAGCACCACGCCGCAGCCGGAGGCATCGTCTCCCGCCCCGGGGCTTCGGGAGACGGTGTCGTAGTGGGCGGAGAGCACGACCTCCAAGTCTGACTTGCCGGGCAGCACCCCTTCGAGATTCACGAGCTCCGGCTGGCCGGCAACGGGCACCGGCCGCACGTTCGAGAGGCCTGCGCGGCGCATGGCGTCGAGAAGGAAGGCCATGGCCCGGACCTGGTCCGCGGGTCGGTCGGCCGGCCGCGGCCCGAGCCGGGCGAGGCCCGCGGCCACTTCATGGGCGGAGAGGGCCTCCCGGGCTCCGGCCGGAGGGGCCGCGAGCAGGAATCCGGCGACCAGAGCCAGCGCTCCCCAACGGATTTCGAGGCGTCGCATGGGCCGGATGCTAGCAGGAGCGAAAAGAAGTCGCGCCTTGGGCCGCGAGAAGCACCTTCTTCAGTAGATGAGCCCTTCTGAGACGATGGGAGCGCGGTCTGCTACGGCGGAGACAGGTGTCGCCTTCGGGCCGGGCACTGAAGAATCTCCTTGGAGGAAGGGGAGCAATCGGCGTATACTGCACGCAATTTCGCAGGAGCGTGATCAAGGAACGGTCGCCGATCCATCGTCCTGGAGAGGTGCTTCCCCACGCCTGCGCTCGAATCGTTTCCTCGCGAAGAGGTCTGGAGTCTATCCCTTGGATCCTGGGCACCGGGGCCCTCTCTCCGGTTTTTGGGAGTTATCGAACTTGAACCTGCGCACCCGTTCGCTCCTCTTCACCGCCACGATTGCCGCCACGGTCCTGGTGATCGCGCTGCTCCTCGTAGGCCGCCTCGTCACCGTCGCCGGCGATCCACAGCTCGCGAGCCAGATCGGCTGGAACCTTCTGTTCATCGGCTTCTCGGCCGGCATCCTCGCGGCAGCGGGGGCCTGGTGGGTGGTGCGGCGGATCACGCTGCCGCTGCGCCGGCTCGCCGAGACCATGTCCGAAATGGCGCGCTCGGGCGAGCTCCAGAGCGACTTCGCGAGCGCCGGCGGCGGGAGCGAGGTCCGGCTCATCGAGGAGACCTTCCGCTCCCTCGTGGTCACGCTCGAGGAGTCGCAGCACGCCCGGGAGCGCTCGTACGTGGAGGCGGTGGGAGCGGTGGTGACCGCGGCTGACGCCCGCGACCACGAGACGACCGGCCACTCCTTCCGCGTGGCACTCTACGCCGTGGCCCTGGCCAAGGCCATGGGTGAGAAGGGCGAGGCGATCAAGGCGATCGAGTGGGGGGCGCTCCTCCACGACGTGGGCAAGATGGTGGTGCCCGACGAGATCCTCCGCAAGGTGGGCCCGCTCACCGAAGAGGAGTGGCACATCATGAAGCAGCACCCGAGCTGGGGCTTCGACATGCTGGCCGAGGTCAGCTTCCTCCAGCCGGCCTCGCTCGAGATCATCTACAGCCACCACGAGCGGTGGGACGGCCACGGCTACCCCCGCGGCCTCGCCCGGGAGAACATCCCCCTCCCCGCCCGCATCTTCGCGGTGGTGGACACCTACGACGCCATCACCTCCGACCGCCCCTACCGGCGGGCTCGCAGCCATCAGGTCGCGGTCGCCGAGCTCCAGCGGGTGGCCGGCCAGCAACTCGACCCGGTGGTCGTGGAGGCGTTCCGCCACCTGCCCGAGGTCGAGCTCCGCCGCCTGCGCGAGCTGTGCAAGCGGGTCCACCCGGGCCTCTCGCTTCCGGCCGACCTGCTCGACTCCCTGGCCGAGCCGGACCTGGAGCGGCGGGCCGCCGAGTGAGCCCGGAACCCCGGGTCCTCCACCCCGTCCTCTCCGCCGAGGAGCGGCAGCGCCTCTTCCGGGAAGGAATCGACCTCTTCAACCGCGGAGACTTCTTCGAGGCCCACGAGGTCCTGGAAGAGATCTGGCGCTCCGACCGTCCCGAGCCCCGGGACCTCTTCCAGGGGATCATCCAGGTCGCCGCGGCCCTCCACCAGTTCCGCAATCTCCACCGGAAAGACGGCCCCCGCCACACCTTCGCCAAGGCGCGGCGCCGCCTGGAGGCGTTCCTGCCCGCTTCGCACGGGTTGGATATCGCGGGGCTTTTGGAAGCAGTGGGGCGGTGGGAGGCGTGGCTCGAAGAGTGCGAGGGGGAGCCGCCGCCGGTGCCGGAGATTCGGGTGGTGGAGCCGGAGCTGGTGCGGTGAAACGGACGAACACGGACTGACACGGACGGGCACGGACTCCCCTTTCGTCCGTGTGGGTCCGTGCTCGTCCGTGTCAGTCCTTCTCAGGGAATCCCGTAGCGCCGACGTTTTTCCCACAGGGCCTTGCGACTGATCCCCAGAAGCTCCGCAGCGCGCCCCTGGTGGCCTCGGGTGTAGGCGAGAGCGTTTCTGATCTGCTCGATCTCCATCTCCAGAAGGGGCCGGGGCCTTGCTTCGGAAAGATCCGCCGGGGGCGGCGGATCGACGGGGCCTCCCTCGGCCAGGATGAGGCCCCGCTCCAGGACGTTCCTGAGCTGGCGAAGGTTGCCGGGCCAGGGATGCTTGAGCATCCAGTCGCGGGCGCGGGGAGCGAGGACAGGCCTTCCATATCCGAAGCGCTCGGCCAGATCCGCCAGGAGGTGGTCGAGGATCGCCGGGAGGTCGAGCCGGCGCTCGCGCAGCGGCGGCAGGCGGAAGGCCAGGACCTCCAGGCGGTAGAAGAGGTCGGGGCGGAACGCCTCCCGCGCGACCCGCCGGGGGAGGTCTTCGGAGCCGATCGCGATGAAGCGGACATCCGCCTCGACCTCCGCGCCTCCGAGCGGCGCGTACCTCCGCTCGGCGATCAACCGCAGGAGCTTGGGCTGGGAGGCGAGCGGCAGCTCCTCCACGTGATCGAGCACCAGGGTGCCGCCGAGCGCTCGGGCCACCCGCCCCTCCCCCGCCCGGTCGGCGCCGGTGAAGGCTCCCGCCCGGTAACCGAAAAACTCGCTCTCGAAGAGGGTGCTGGGAATGGCCCCGGGATCGACCTCGACCAGGGCACCCGCGGCGCGGGGCGAGGCGTCGTGGAGGGCCCGCGCCACGGTGGAGCGGCCGGTCCCCGGCTCTCCCAGGAGGAGGACCGGAGCGTCCGTGGCCGCGGCGCGGTCCGCCCCCCGGAGGCTCTCGGCCAGGGACGGGAAATCTCTCTGGAGGCGTTCGAGCGACAGCGGCGACGCGGACGTCACGCCCGGAACTCGGCCGTCACCTCGGGCGCATCCCCCCAGAGGCGCTCCAGGGCGTAGAACTTCCGGGGCTCCTCCTGGAAGACGTGGACGACCAGGTCGCCGTAGTCGATCAGCACCCACTGCCCGCGGTTGAACCCCTCGACGTGAAGGGGGCGCACGCGGGCCGCGCGGAGCTTCTCCTGGACCGCGTCGGCGATGGCCTGGACCTGGCGCTCGCTGGTGCCGCTGCAGATGAGGAAGTAGTCCGTGAAGTCGCTGACCTTCTGGAGGTGCAGGACCTTCAAGTCC
>DATEIO010000119.1:0-5793 GCA_035278895.1 Thermoanaerobaculia bacterium
GCGAGGGGATCGAGGTCTCCCTCTTTCTCGACCCCAACCCGCGGCAGATCCAGGCTCTCGCGGATCTCGCCTCCCGCGGGGTGAAAGGCTTCGAGATCAACACCGACGCCTACACCCGGGTCACGGAGCCGACGGCGATCGAGACCGAGCTCCGCCAGATCCGCGAAGCGGTGGAGCAGGGGAGGGCGGCCGGCTTCCACGCCTACGCCGGCCACGGCCTGCGGACCGACAACGTCGGCCCCATCGCCGCCATCCCCGGCATGGAAGAGCTCAACATCGGCCACTTCATCATCGCCCGCGCCGCGCTCGTCGGCATGGAGGCGGCGGTCCGGGAGATGCTCGCGGCGATCGGAGCTTAAGCCGCCCCCAGCTCCCCCCGGATCGCCACGGCGATCTCTTCGGCCAGGGCGTCGATCGTGCCCTGCTCGGGGCCCTCGATCATGATGCGGGCGAGCGGCTCGGTGCCGCTGTAGCGAAGGACCAGGCGGCCGTCGTCTCCCAGCCGCTCTTCCACGGACTTCGCGGCGGCGGTAACGGCGGGGAGCTTTCCGAAGTCGATCTTTTTCTGGACCCGCACGTTCAGGAGGATCTGCGGGTAGCGGCGGAAGGGGGCGAGGAGCTCCGAGAAGGGGTGGCCGGAGTCCGCGAGGACCTTGGCCATCTGGACCGCGGTCAAGAGGCCGTCGCCCGTGCTCGCGAGCTCCATCTGCACGATGTGCCCCGACTGCTCGCCGCCCAGGAGAATCCCCTCCTGGCGCATGGCCTCGACCACGTAGCGGTCGCCCACTCCGCAGCGGACGACGCCGATCCCTTCGGCCGCGAGCGCCCGCTCGAGCCCCAGGTTGCTCATCGAGGTCGCCACGATCCGGGCGGGATCGAGCCGGCCGCTCCGGTTTAGGCAGGTGGCCCAGAGATAGAGGATGGCGTCGCCGTCCCGCACCTCGCCGCGCTCGTCGGCCAGGATGCAGCGGTCGGCGTCGCCGTCGAAGGCGGCTCCCAGATCCGCGCCTTCGGCCACCACCCGGGCCGCCATCTCCCCGGGCGCCGTCGAGCCGCACCCCTCGTTGACGTTCTTGCCGTTCGGCTCGGCATGGAGCAGGGTGACGGTCGCGCCCAGCCGCTCGAACAGCTCCTGGCCATAGGAAGAAGCCGCGCCGTTGCCCGTGTCGAGCACCACCCGAAGGCCGTCCAGAGGACGCTCGCCGGGTACGGTGGCGGCCAGGTGGCGCAGGTAGCGCTCGCGGAGGGCCTCGTCCACCGCCAGCTCGGCGGTCGCGGACTCGTAGGGCAACGGCTCGGCGAGACGGCGCTCCAGGGCGGCCTCCTCCGCGTCGCTCCACTTGAAGCCTTCCCGATCCAGCAGCTTGATGCCGTTGTCGGGGTAGGGGTTGTGGCTCGCGGACACGACGACTCCCGCGGACGCGCCGAGCTGCCGGGTGAGCCAGGCCACGCCGGGCGTGGGGATGACGCCCGCAAAACGGACGGTGACGCCTCCGGCGGTCAACCCCTCGTTCAGCCAGCGGCAGATCTCAGGCGTGCTTTCGCGGGTGTCGCCGCCGAGCACCACCTGGGGAGCCTGACCGTTGCCGGAGCGCTCGCGGAGCACGGCCGCCAGGTGGGCGGCGAGCGAGGTGACCGTGGCGCGGTCGAGCGGCGGCTCGCCGAAGTGTCCGCGGATGCCGTCGGTTCCGAAGAGCCGGGGGGAGTCGGAGGAGGGCTGGCTCAAGAGTTGTCCTTTCCTTTCTGGGCGTCGTCTCCGCCCGCGGCCTGCCGCGGCTGCACGGGCATCCGCACGGAGACTTTCGAGGGCTGCACGATCTGGATCAGGGGGTTGGGGGGGACGACGGCCACGGTCTCCTCGAACGTGGAGAGGTGCCCGGTCACGTCGATCGGCGCGGTCGAGAGCGACTGCACCCTGGAAAACTGCGACTCCGGGCCGGTCACCAGGACCTGGTTCGGAAAGACCTCGGGCTCGTCGAACACGACCCCCGCGGGCGGCTTGCCGAGGACGTAGGGCACGACCGGCAGCCGCTGCGAGACCTCCGCCTCGATCTCGACCTGGATCGTGTTGGGCTCGATCGAGAGCACCTCCAGCCCCTCGGGCGCGAGCACGTTCTCGCGGCTCAGGCTGACGGTGACCGGTCCGGCCTTGCGCTGCGTCAGGTCCACCTGCACGTCCACCGTGTAGGGGTTCACCTGGCGGATCGCCTTCTTGCTGCCGATCAGGCGGACGTTCACGCTTCCCACCGGATCGAGGACGATGAACCCCCGCGGCCGGTTGTAGCTCACGTTCGCCTCGACGAGCTTTTCGGAGGACACCAGCCGGTCCTCGACCGAGGCGTTGAACCAGACGCCGATCGCGATTCCCAGGGCCAGGAGGCGGAGGCCCCAGTTGCGGATGCCCTCGCTCACGGCAGGCCTCCTTGCGGATAGAGGTCGGTCAGGAGGTACTTGTAAAGAGCGTTCCTCAGGCTCTTGCTGTCGAGATCCCGGTGGAGCACGCCCTCGAAGGCGACCGAGATGACGCCAGTCTCCTCGGAGACGACCACGGCCACGGCGTCGGTTTCCTCCGTGATGCCCAGAGCCGCCCGGTGCCGGGTGCCGAGCTCCTTCGAGAGCTCGGGGTTGGCCGTCAACGGCAGGAAGCAGGCGGCCGCGGCGATGCGGTCGTCCTGCACGATGACGGCTCCGTCGTGGAGCGGCGTGTCCGGCACGAAGATGTTGATCAGCAGGTCGTAGGAGATGTTGGCGTCCAGCGCGATACCGTTTTCGATGTAGTTGCGCAGCCCCTGAAGGCGCTCGATCACGATGAGAGCGCCGACGCGGCGGGTCGAGAGCGTCGTCACCGCGAGCACGATGTCGCCGAAGGAAGCCACGGCCTTCTCCTGCTTGGCGAGCCCCCACAGGGGGTTCCTTCCGAAGTTCGCGAGGGCGCGGCGGATCTCCGCCTGGAAGAGCACGATGATCGCGAAGGGAAGGACGATCAGCAGGTTTTCGAGGATCTCCTGGAGCGTGGGGAGCTCGGCGAGCAGGGCCACGTAGTAGACGACCCCCAGGAACATGAGACCCAGGAGGATCTGCACGGCCCGCGTGCCGCGGATCAGCAGGAGCAGGTTGTAGATGATGATCGCGACCGCGAGCACGTCGACGGCGTCGCGCCAGGTCAGGATCTCGAAGAACCGCGCGATCGTCACCCGGCCTCGACCTCCCGCGCGATCGCCTGCGAGACGGCCAGGAACTGCACCGTTTCGGCGACGTCGTGCACCCGCAGAATCGCGGCGCCGAGCGCAGTGGCCCAGCCGGCCGCGGCGAGGCTGCCGGCGAGCCGCTCCGAAGGCTCCGGCGCGGGCGCTCCCGGCCGGCTCTCCTCGACGGTCCGGGCGATGAAGCTCTTGCGGCTCGCGCCCACGAGGAGCGGGTATCCCAGCTCGGAGAGCGCGGGGAGGCTGCGGAGGAGCGCCAGGTTCTGCCGCCAGGTCTTGCCGAAGCCGAGGCCGGGGTCGAGCACGATCTGGCCGTCGTCCACTCCGGCCGCCGTGGCGCGCCCGGCGGCCTGGGCCAGCTCGGCGCGCACCTCTCCCAGGAGGTCGCCGTAGTGGATGTTCTTCTGCATCGTCCTCAAATCGCCCCGGCTGTGCATCAGCACCAGCGGGCAGCCGGCCTCCGCCACCGCGCGTCCGAGCGCGGGATCGGCGAGGGCCGACACGTCGTTGATCAGGTCCGCTCCAGCCTCCAGGGCCCGGCGGGCGACCTCGCCTTTGCGCGTGTCCACGGAGAGCGGCGCGTCGGTCGCGCTCCGCAGGGCTGCGAGCACCGGCAGCAGCCGCCCGGTTTCCTCCTCGGGCGACACGGTGCGTGCCCCTTCGCCGTAGACGCCCCCTCCGGGGCGGGTCGACTCGGCGCCGAGATCGAGGAGGTCGGCTCCCAGGGCGAGCATTCGCAAGGCCCGTTCCACCGCCGGGCCGGGCTCGGTCCACAGGCCGCCGTCGCTGAAGGAGTCGGGCGTCAGGTTCAGGATGCCCATCACCAGCGGCCGTTCTCCCAGCACCAGCGAGCGGCCTCGGGGGAGTCTCAGAGTCCAGGTGCGGCGGCCGGTTCTCGGTGGGGTTGATGTCTCCATGGGGGCGATGGCGCTCGGGCCGGCACTAGTCTATCGCGGGGACCGGCCTGGAAAAGAAAAACCCCGAGGCGGGCCGTGCCTCGGGGTGGAAAAAGGGGCGTGGAGGGTCCCCTTACGAGCTCTTTTCCGGTTCCGGGACCGGATGGGCGGTCCGGCGCTTGGCGCTCGCGACCTCGGCCTCTTCCTCTTGTTCCTTCTGGGCCTCCTTGATGGCGCTCTCGGTGCGGACGGCGGTGACGACCGCCTCCGGCACCTCGTGCCCGCCCACCACCAGACCCTCGCCCGGAGGCACCGGACGGGTGGGAGCGTGCTCGTGGCCCGTCATCGTGCGAAGGGTGTTGTAGACCTCCTCGCCGTCCAGCGTTTCGCGCTCCAGGAGGTCGTGGGCGACCTTGTCGAGCACCGCCCGGAACTCCGTGAGGATCGCGCGGGCCCGCTCGTAGCCGGTGTTGACGATCCGCTGGACCTCGTGGTCGATGCGGATGGCCGTGTCCTGGCTGTAGTCGGCGCGCTGCGCGAACTCGCGGCCGAGGAACACCGGCTCGTCCTTGTTGCCGAAGGCGAGCGGCCCCAGCTCGGACATGCCCCACTCGCAGACCATCCGCCGCGCCATGTCGGTCGCGCGCTCGATGTCGTTGCCGGCGCCGGTCGTGATGTCGTCCTGGGTCAGCTCCTCGGCCACGCGTCCGCCCATCAGGATGGCGATCTGGGCTTCCACGTACTGCTTCTTGTACGTGTACTTGTCCTCGGTCGGGAGCTGCATGGTGAGGCCGAGCGCCCGGCCGCGCGGGATGATGGTGACCTTGTGGAGCGGGTCCGCCCCCGGCGTGAAGGCCGCGACCAGCGCGTGCCCCGCCTCGTGGTAGGCGGTGACCGCCTTCTCCTCGTCGGTCAGCATCATGGTCTTGCGCTCGACGCCCATCAGGACCTTGTCCTTGGCGAACTCGAAGTCCTCCATGCCGACCTTCTTCTTGTTGCGCCGGGCGGCGATCAAGGCGGCTTCGTTCACCAGGTTCGACAGGTCGGCGCCCGCGAACCCCGGGGTGCCCCGGGCGATGATCGTCAGGTTCACGTTCTCCTCGAGCGGGATGTTGCGGGTGTGGACCTTGAGGATCCCCAGGCGGCCGTTGATGTCCGGCCGGTCCACCACCACGCGGCGGTCGAAGCGGCCCGGGCGGAGGAGCGCGGGGTCCAGCACGTCCGGCCGGTTGGTGGCCGCGATCAGGATCACGCCCTCGTTGGACTCGAAGCCGTCCATCTCGACCAGGAGCTGGTTCAGCGTCTGCTCGCGCTCGTCGTGCCCGCCGCCCAGGCCGGCGCCGCGGTGGCGGCCCACGGCGTCGATCTCGTCGATGAAGATGATGCAGGGGGCGTTCTTCTTGCCCTGCTCGAAGAGGTCGCGGACGCGGGAGGCGCCCACACCGACGAACATCTCGACGAAGTCCGAGCCCGAGATGGAGAAGAAGGGGACGTTCGCCTCGCCGGCGATGGCGCGGGCGAGCAGCGTCTTGCCCGTGCCCGGAGGGCCCATGAGCAGCACGCCCTTGGGGATGCGGCCGCCCAGCTTCTGGAACTTCTGGGGCTCCTTCAGGAACTCGACGATCTCCTGGAGCTCCTCCTTGGCCTCCTCGACGCCCGCGACGTC
The DNA here is from genome assembly GCA_035278895.1 of Thermoanaerobaculia bacterium. Taxonomy (GTDB): domain Bacteria; phylum Acidobacteriota; class Thermoanaerobaculia; order Multivoradales; family UBA5704; genus DATARR01. The sequence continues at coordinate 5,766 of DATEIO010000119.1, forward strand.
CTTGAAGGTGACCTTCTTGCCGGAGGTG
>DATEIO010000120.1:0-27297 GCA_035278895.1 Thermoanaerobaculia bacterium
GAACTCGTCCGGGCTCAACCCCGCCTCGACGGCGGCCGCGCAGTACGCGATGCCGTTCGCGAGCGTGAACGCGAGCTCCTGCACCGCGGTCGAGCCTGCTTCGCGGATGTGGTAGCCGGAGATCGAGATGGTGTTCCACGACGGAAGCCGTTCGCGGCAGTAGGCGAAGATGTCGGTGATGATCCGCATCGACTGCCGCGGCGGGTAGATGTAGGTGCCGCGGGCGACGTACTCCTTGAGCAGGTCGTTCTGGATCGTGCCGCCGATCTTGTCGGCCGGCACGCCGTTCTTCTCCGCGACGAGCTCGTAGAAGAGGAGCAGGATCGCGGCCGTCGAGTTGATCGTCATCGACGTCGTCACCTGGTCGAGCGGGATGCCGTCGAAGAGGCGGCGCATGTCCTCGATTGAGTCGATCGCGACCCCGACGCGCCCCACTTCGCCGCGGGCCATGGGGTGATCCGAGTCATAGCCGATCTGGGTCGGCAGGTCGAAGGCCACCGAGAGGCCGGTCGTGCCCTGCGAGAGGAGATAGCGGTACCGGCGGTTCGACTCCGTGGCGGAGGAGTACCCGGCGTACTGGCGCATGGTCCAGTGCCGCTTCCGGTACATGTCGCGGTAGAGCCCCCGCGTGTACGGATACCGGCCGGGATCGCCCTCCCGCTCGTCGTAGGGACCTACGTCCTCCGGCCGGTAGAACGGCTGGACGGGGATTTCGGACGATGTCTGCCGCTCCTCCTCCGGAGCGGCGGACACGGAACGGCCGGGGGCGGTCTTCGTCTCGGTAGCCATGAACCGCATTCTATCCAGATCGGAGAGCGCGCGGCCCGCCCGGCCGGGCGGGGGGAGGGGGTGTTCTTAGTCGATTGGCCCTTGGGGGCCGCTCCAACTCCAGTCCCGCCATAGAACCCTCTGTTCTTGGGGGCTGAGCTCGACCTTGCTTTCATCGACAGGCTCGATCACCACACGCACCCGTCTGCCCTCGAGAGGAGGGACCAGATCATCGAGCGTGATGGTTTTGCCTTGAAGGTATCCGTTGAGTGAGGTGCTCATTAAATCTGGCTCTTTGACAGTCAAGCCGATGCTAGCACTCGTCCGGGCTGGGAGGGAGTGGCGGGGATTCCGCCGTTTCGGCTTATATACGGACGTAGGCCGGAGGACGGAAAGGAGAATTCGCTCAACTCCGAGGTCCGTCTGAAGGAGCTCGATCCCCCGACGTGCGCATCCCCGAGGGGGAGCTCTTCCCGGTCGAGTGGGTGCGGCGGGCTCTTGCGGGTGAGTGAGCCGGCCCGGCGGGGTGTTAGAGTGGTCCCGTGGACAAGATCACCCGGATTCCGCTCGACGTCGCCCGTGAACGAGCCGAGCGCGCCGCCCGGTTCCTGGCGGCCGATCCGCGGGTGAAGCTCGTCTTCTTCTTCGGATCGGCGGCCGATCCCGACCGGAAGATTCCCGTCCGGGACGTGGACCTGGCCATCCTCACCGCCCCGTCCATCAGCTTCTGGGAGCTCCTGGGCCTCCGAGAGGATGTCGCCCTCGCTGTTGGAGGGGATATTGACTTGGTTTCTTTGAACGAGGCCGGGGTCGTTCTGGCGCGCGAGGTGGCGGACACGGGGCGGTGTCTCTATGCGGATCCGCCGGAGTTGGAGACCGATTTCGTCTGCCGGGCTCGGATGCGTTATTTCGATTTCAAGCCCTTTCTCGACGAGCAGTGGAGGATCGCGGGAGAGCGCCTCAAGGAGCGTCTGCGTGGTTTTCAACGATGAGTCGATTCGGACTCGCCTCTTGCGCCTCGAAGAGGTGATCTCCGAGTTGGAGAGGCTTAGGAGTCTGGGGCGGGAGGCTCTGCGGGGAAGTCTTTCCCTGATGTGGGCTGTCGAGAGGGGGCTTCAACTCGGCGCCGAGCTGATCTTTGACATCGGAGGCCACATCCTGACCGCGCAGTACGGAGTGAGCCCGGATCAATACAGAAACGTGGTCCGGCTTCTCGTCCAACAGGGAGTTGTGAGTCCAGATCTTCAGGACCGCTTCAAGGGGATGGCGGGGTTCAGGAACGTCCTTGTCCACGACTATGTCCGGCTCGACCCGGAAATGGTCCTGGGCGTTCTGGAGCGGGCACCTGAGGATTTCAGCCTCTTCGTCCAGGATATCCGGAAATGGTTGGGGGGCCCATGAAAATCCTCTCCTACGAAGGCGACGCCTCCACGCTCCAGATGAAAGCCGTGGAGGTCCGCACGCTCCGCAACGCCTTGGCCGAGCTTCTGGCCCGCCCGTGGCCGCGGGATTTCGAGGACCGTCTGGGCGTCGAGCGGGAGTACATCGAGGGGCTCCGCGACTCCTTCTCCGCCCTGTTCGACCAGATCGATCCCGGCGACCTCTGATCCCATGCCGCGCCGCCTCCTTGCCGCTCTCGCGGGCCTGGCCCTCTTCCTGGGCGCGTGCCGCACCGCGCAGGTCGCTCCTCCGGCCGTGACTCCGGCGGGGCCGGTCGTCGAGACGGGGCGGGCAGCGTTCTTCTTTCCCGTGCAGATCCCGCTCTCCCAGGTGCGGCGGACGCTCGAAGAAGCGGTCCCCCGGCGGCTGCAGGGGGAGCAGAAGCAGGATCTCTCCGCGAGCCTGGAGGGGGATGCCTACCGGTACGACGTCGAGCGGGGAGAGGTGGTCGTCGGTTTTTATGACGGCCGGATCACCTTCGGATTTCCCATTCACGGGACCGTCACCCTGAGCGGCCGGCTCGTGGGCGTCCCCGTGCCGCTCCGGGAGAAGATCGAGCTTCGCGGCTCGGTAACCGGCAGCGCCCGGCCCGCGGTCACGCCGGACTGGCAGGCCGATCCGGACCCGGTTGCGAAGCTCCAGCTCGACCAGGCGGACATCAAGGTTCTGGGTGTCCCCGTAAGCCTCCGGGGCCTGCTCGAAGAGAAGATCAACCCTGTCCTCGCCCGCGAGCTCGAGGACGCCGGCGGCCAGCTCCTCTCCGGCCTCGCCCTGCGCGACAAGGCCCGCGAGGCGTGGGAGGCGCTCCACTTCTCCCGCCGCGCCGTAGACGGCGAAAATCTCTGGCTCCGCTTCCGGCCGGACGGCATCACCCTCTCCCGGGTCGTGGAAAAAGCCGGCGTTCTACGCTCCGGCATCGGCATCTCGGGCGAGGTCTCCATGGTGCTCGGCCAGGCGCTCCCGGTCCCGGCGCTCACTCCTCTCCCGCCGCCCGAGACCGTGGACGGCGGCGACGGCCGCTTCGAGCTCGACGTCCCGCTCCAGGCCTCGCCCGCGGAGCTGACGGCTCTCGCGGAACGCTCTCTCCGCGGCTTCCGCTATCGCAAGGGAAAGCAGGAGCTCGCGGTGCGGACCGCCGCCGTGTCCGCCGAGGGCGACCGCCTCCTCCTCACCCTGGACTTCGAAGCCACGCGGGGGGAGCGCAAGTCTCCGGGCCAGCTCGTCCTGCGGGGCCGCCCGGTGTTCGATCCGCGCACCCGGCTCCTGACCTTCACCGACCTCCAAGTCCGCCTGGCCGCCAAGGACCTCCGCCTCCGGCTCGCCAACCGCTTCCACAAAGAGGATCTTCTGAAGGCGGTCGAGAAGCGCGCGCGGCTCGACCTCGGGCCCATCCTCAGCGACGCGGAGCGGGAAGCCCGTGCCGCCATCACCGGGCTCCTCCCCAGGGACATCGCGGGCGAGATCCGCCTGGAGCCGGTCACGATCCGGGCGGTGGGAGTTGTCAACGGCGCGGTCGTGGCCCGCTGCCGGGTGGCGGGGAGCACCGCGGCTTTGCAGATCCTCACGACTCCTTGATGCGTCTCTCGCCCCGGAAGGCGGGAGGCTCGCCTCGCGAGGCGGACGGCCCGCCCCGCGAAGCGGACGGCCCGCCCTGGAAGGCGGGAGGCTCGCCCCGCGAAGCGGACGGTCCACTCCGGAAGGCGGACGGTTCGCCTCTCGGGGCGGATGAGCTGCCCCGGAAGGCGGGAGGCTCGCCCCGCAAGGCGAAGGTCTCGCCTCGCGAGGCGGGCGTCCGAATTGCCGGGGCGAAGCTTCCGCCTCCCGGGGCGGAGGACGCGGGAATCGGTCTCGGGGCCCGCGAACCGTCGGCAACCGTCCGCTTTGGGAGGCGGGAAGGGCGGATCCCGGGGCGGGCGTCCCACTTCCCGGGGCGGACCGTCCGCGGGCCAGCGGGGCACCCGCGCGCTTCTGATAACCTCCCGGTAATCTCCGGGCAAAAGACGCCATGCCGAGAACGCAACGCATCTTCGCCGCGATCGCCTGGACTGCGCTCGTCGTCGGCCTGATCGCCTTCTTGAGGCCGAACGGCCTCCTGGAGCTGAGCGGGCTCATCCTGGCCAGTCTGGCCATGAGCGCCGTCTCGGCGCTTCTGGCGTTCGGCCTGAGCTTCAAGACGCGGACCGGGTGGCTGCTGCCGCTTCTATGCCTTTTCGGAATCGCTGGGCTCGCCTGGTGGGTCTGGTTGATCGTCACTCACCTTCCCGCTGCTTGAGAAAGCAGGAAGGACATCAAGGGGTGTGGCCGGCCCGCCGCGGAGATGAGCCCGCAGGAGGCACTTTGGGTGGAGCAGGTGTACAATTGCGAAACCATTTACCACTCTATGGAGGTGACATGAGAAAGCCCCTCGTTTTTCTGTCTCTCGTCGTGATTCTGGCCTTGACTCTTTGGGTTGGAGGAAACCAGACCGCCAATGCGACAGGGCCGCTCTGCAGCGTGATTGCGGGGACTTCGTGCTCGATGCAATGGGAAACGACACCTTGCATGACCGATAACAATTGCCAGTCATCCTGTTTTTGTGGGCGGGTGAACGGGCAGTTGGTGTGGATTTGTGACCTCATGGGAAATTGCTGAACCCGGCGTTAGAAGATCCATGCGCCCACGCTTCGCCCTTCTCGCTCTTTTCCTTCTCTGCGGATGCCGGACCCCGACATGCCGCGCTGAGCTTAGACGTCTGTGATCACGATCCGCCCTTTCGAGCCCGCCGACCGCGAGAGCGTCCTGGCTCTTTGGCACAACGCCAAGCGAAAAGCGTTTCCTTACGTCGAGGCGCAGCAGCGCTATACCCTGGAAGAGGACCGCGCCTTTTTCGAGGGCTCCCTGCTTTTCACGTGCCGCGTCTGGATCGCCGAGGAGGCGGGAGAGCCGGTGGGGTTCATGGCTCTCCGGGAGGGCTGGATCGATCACATTTTCGTGCGGGTGGACCGGCAGGGCCAGGGCATCGGCTCCGCCCTGCTCGACAAGGCCAAGGAGCTCGCGGAAGGCGATCTCAACCTCATGACCTACCAGAGGAACCACGCGGCCCGCGCTCTCTACGAGCGGCACGGCTTCGAAGCGGTCGCCTTCGGCGTGAGCCCGCCCCCCGAAAACGAGCCGGACGTGCACTACCGGTGGCGCGCCTAGAAAGCAAGGACCCAAAGGACTGCAGGGACAGCAAGGACAGCAAGGACGACAAGGACGAGAGGCTTTTCGGGGTCCTTGCAGTCCCTGCAGTCCTTTGGATTAGGATAGGCACCATGGTGAAGCTTCTCGCCCCTCTCGCGCTGATTCTTCTCTGGAGCTGCAGCCCCGCGGATACGCAGACCGCCCCCAATCCGGCCGCCGCTCCCGCCGCTCCCGTTTTCGGCGGCAAGGTCTGGGCGGCGCAGGACGCCCAGGCTCCTCTGGGGACGCTGCGGATCTTCCTGCCGGACGGCACTCTGGTGATGGACTCCTGCTTCGAGACCTACCGTCTCGCCGAGTGGCGGATGGCCCCCGGGGGGCGGCTGGTGATCGTCGAAGACGGGGAGGAAATCCCGGCGGAGATCCTCTCGGCGAGCGGCGCGGAGCTCAAGCTCAGGCTGACCCTCCGGGACGGCGCGAAGGAGGAGACCTACCGCCCCGCGCCCGTGCCGTACGTCTGCCCCGACATGCCGCGCTGAGGACGTCCCGAAAAGCTTCCCATCCTCCTGCGGATCCTTGTGGGTCCGTGTCGTCCGTGTTCGTCCGGCGTGACGCCGCCCCCCCTGAAACCCCGCCTTTCTCCTTGCGTAGACCTCTTCTCAAGGAGGTGGGGGATGTTTGACACGCTGATCCGCGACGTGCGCTTCGCTCTGCGGAGCCTCGCGCGGCGCCCGCTCTTCACCGGAATCGTGGTCGTGACGCTCGCGCTGGGGATCGGCGCCAACACGGCGATCTTCAGCGCGGTCCACGCGGTCCTCCTCCGGCCGCTGCCGGCTCCGGCGCTCGACCGGCTCGTCATGGTCTACGACGACCTGCCGGGGCTCAACCTGCCGAAGTCGCCGATGGGGCCGGGGGAGGTGGCGGACCTCTTCGCCCGCACCGACCTGTTCGAGGTCTCGGCGGCCTACAGCGAGCAGGGCGTGCTGCTCGCCGGCCTGGGTGAGCCGCAGCGGGTGGACGTCACGCAGACGATGGGGCAGTTCTTCGACCTGCTCGGCGCGCGCCCCTACCTGGGCCGGCTGTACGGAGCGGAGGACTCGGAGCCGGGGCGGGCCGAGGTGGTGGTCCTGAGCTACGCGTTCTGGCGCTCGTGGGCGGGCGGCGACCGCGGGATCCTGGGCCGGAAGGTCGATCTGAACGGCGGCTGGTACGAGGTGATCGGCGTCCTCCCTCCGGAAGCCCGCTTCCCGAGAAAGGCCCAGATCTGGATTCCCGTTCCGGTGACGCCGGAGCTCCTGGCCGCCAACAACCGCCTGCGGCTCTACATGAGCTTCGTAGGAAGGCTCCGGCCGGAGGTCACGCGCGAGCAGCTCGCCGGGCAGCTCCGGACCGAGGCGGAGCGCTGGCACGAGCGGTTCCCGGGGAATTACTCCCCCCAGCACAGACACACGCTGGTCTCCGAGCCGTTCGTGGACGCCCTGGCGGGCCAGCTCCGCCCGGTGCTTCTGGTGCTCCTGGGTGCGGTGGGGCTGGTGCTGCTGATCGCCTGCGCCAACGTGGCAAGCCTGCAGATGGTGCGCGCGACGGGGCGGGAAAGGGAGCTCGCCGTGCGCACGGCCCTGGGCGCTTCGCGGTGGCCGCTCGCGCGGCAGCTGCTCGTCGAGAGCCTGGTGCTGGCCGTCGCGGGAGGGCTCGCGGGGCTCCTCGTGGGGGCCTGGATCGTCGAGATCCTGTCCGGCTGGGACGCGGTGCAGGCGCAGTTTTCGGCCCTGGAGGACGTGCGGCTCTCCCCCGCGGTCCTTACCTTCACCGCGGGAGTCACGGGGCTCTCCGCTCTTCTCTTCGGCCTGATCCCGGCGCTCCGGGCCGCGCGCGTCGATCCCCAGGAGGTCTTGAAGGAAGCGTCGCGCGGCACCTCGGGCGGAGCGCGCCAGAAGCGGCTGCTCGAAGGGAGCGTCGTGGTGCAGCTCGCGCTCACGCTCGTGCTGCTCCTCGCTTCGGCGCTCACCATCCGGAGCCTCTCCCGCCTGCTCGACACCGATCCCGGCTTCAAGGCGGAGCGGGTGATGACGATGAGCCTGTCGCTCCCGCGGGTCCGCTATCCGGGCCCGGCGGCGCGCACGGCGTTTTTCGACGCTCTCCTGGAGCGCCTGGAGGTCTCCCCCGGGGTGGAGGCGGTGGGGCTCGTGGCCGGGCTCCCCTTCGGCAGCGGCGGGGACAGCAGCCCCTTCGACCTTCCGGGGCGCCCGCAGGAGCCGGGCGAGCCCGAGCGCCACGCGAACATCCGCATCGTGGCGGGCGACTACTTCCGGACCCTGGGGATTCCGCTGCTGCGCGGCCGGAGCTTCGACCGGACCGACGTCCTGCGGAGCCCGGACGATCCGAATCCGCTGATTTCCGTGGTCATCGACGAGACGCTGGCGAAAAAGTATTTCGGGGACGAGGACCCGATCGGCCGGCAGATCGTCCACGCCGGGCCTCCCGCCGTGATCGTGGGAATCGTGGGCGGGGTGCGGGACGAGGAGCTGGGGAGGGAGGCGTATCCGACCGTCTACTACACGCAGCGGCAGATCCCGGCCGGAATGATGGCGATCGCCGTGCGCGGCTCGCTCGAGCCAGCCGCCACGGTGGCGCTCGTGCGGTCGGCCGTGGCGCAGCTGGACCGGGAGATCCCCCTCTACAAGGTGGCCCCTCTGACGGAGCTCGTGGACCGCTCGCTCGGCACGCGGCGCCTGGCGATGGCGGTGCTCACCGGATTCGCGGCGCTGTCGCTCGCCCTGGCGGTCCTGGGCGTCTACGGCGTGATCAGCTACAGCGTGACCCAGCGCACGCACGAGATCGGCATCCGAATGGCGCTGGGCGCCCGCCCGGAGGACGTGGAGCGGATGGTGCTGGCGGCCGGGCTCGCCCTGACGCTGGCCGGAACTGTCGCGGGGACGCTCGTTTTTCTCGGGCTCGGGAAGGCGCTCGGGGCCCTTCTCTACGGAGTGGGGCCCCGCGATCCGCTTGTCATCGGCCTGGGGGCCGCGCTTCTCGCCGGAGTCGCCCTGATCGCCACCTACCTGCCGGCCCGCCGCGCCGCGGAGCTGAGCCCGTTGGAGGCGCTGCGGGTGGAGTAGGGCTACCGCGCCGCCCCCTCCGCCTTCCGGAACACGATCGGCTGCTGGCCCCGGGTGGAGAAGCGGATCATCCCCGGCTGCACCTCGACCGCCCAGTCTCCGACCGCGCCTCCGATCGCCTGCGCGCAGCTCGTGGTGCCGCTCGTCCTCCCGGAGTAGCCCTGGCCGGAGCGGCCGAGGTAGACCGTGCAGGCAGCGCGGACTTCTGAGGCCGTCACGTCGGTGGCCCCGGGAGAGAGCGCGGTGATGGTCGGGTCGAACCGGGGGATGTAGGCCAGGAGCACGTCTCCCGCCTGGTTCTCGATGTGGACGACTCCCTGCTCGCGGACGTTCCTCTCTCCATAGCGGCCGGCCGCGGTGGCGAAGAGGTTGATCCCCTCGGAGCCGACCGGGGTGTCGGCGCCGCGGATGTCGAGCCGGAGGTCGCTCCCCTCGGCCTGGTAGGTCCCGGAGATCAGGGAGGCCACGCTCCAGGCGGAGGTGGCGCCGGTCCGGTTGCCGCCCGCGTTGCCGTTGGTGCCGGTCCGGTCGCCGGAGGCGCAGCCGGCGAACGTGAAGAGCGCGGCGGCGAGACAGGTCAGGAAGAATCGGGACGATCTGAGGGTCTGCATACAACACCTCCCTAGGGAAAAGCCTTCAGTGGTCCGCAGCCATCCTGCGGCGCTTCGCTCCGAACCCGTGGGCCGGGCCGCAGAAGAACAGCCAGGCCGGCAGGACGTTCCTCACCTCGTAATCCCGGTGGACGTGCCGGAACACCCGCTGGAGGTGGGGCCGGACCTTCGCCGAGAACTGGTAGACCAGGAACGTTCCGCTCGGGTGGAGCGCTCTCTTGGTGGCGGTGAGAATCCGCTCGCGCAGGTCCTCGGGCATGGTGCTGAAGGGGATTCCCGAGATCACGTAGTCGGCGGGGCCGCACCCCAGCCGCTCGAGCACCTGGCCGATGTCTTCCGCCGAGCCGTGGATCACGTGGAGCCGGGGATCGGGGAGGGATTCCTGGAGATACCGGACGAACTCGCCGTTCGTCTCGAAGACGACGAGCGTGCCGTCGGGGCTCATCCGCCGGAGGACCTCCTCCGTGAAGTTGCCGACGCCCGGCCCGTACTCGACGATCACCCGCGCCCGGTGCCAGTCCACCCGCCGGAGCAGGTTGCCGATCAGGTAGCGGGAGCTCGGGATCAGCGACCCCAGCATCCTGGGATGCTTGAAGAAGTTTTTGGCGAAGAGGAAGATCTGCTCGCTACGGGAAGGGGTTCTGCTCAATAGGGACTGCATCGGACTTCCATACGGCTGGTTGAAACTCTGCGGGCGCGGAGGGGATCACGCACCTCCCGGGCACCCGCGACGCTGGAACCGTTCTTCCACTGCAAGTTCAAGGCCGGAAACCGTGATAGGACTCTCCGGGATGAAGGATTCCTCGCGGCTTGCCGGTCTCGCCGTCCTCGTCTTCGCCGCGGCGGCCCTCCTGTCCGCCAAGGCGGGGTACGACCTCGTGCTCTTCCGCGAGGCCTTCCCGGCCTGGTTCGTGCCGGCCTTCGTCGCGGGCCTCCTCGGGCTCGTGGCCTGGTCGGGGTGGACGGCCGCCGGAATCTGGAAGGCGCGGCGCTCCGCCCGTCCCGAGGGTGGGCCGCGCGCGGCCGCGGTGTGGAGCCTCCTCGTCCTCTCCTTCGTCTGCACCTCGTCGGTCCACCAGTTCCATCCGTTTCGGCTGGCGCTCGCGGCGTACCGCGAAGTCGACCCGGTGCTCCGGTGGAATCTCGCGGTCACCCTCGGGGGATTTCTGGCGGCGGGACTCCTGGCCGTCCTCTACAATGCGGCCGGCCGGAGAGGGGCGGCGCTCGCGGGCCTCCTGGTGCTCGACCTGCTGCTCCTCGTGCCGAACGACGCCTGCCCCAATCCGTTCAACACGTGGTGGCTGGCGGCCGTGGGCGCCTCGCCCCTGATGTTCGTGCCGAACCTCTACGCGAGCCTCTTCGGGGCCGGGGCGCTCCTGGGGGTCCGGCCGCGGTGGAACCTCCTGGCCCTCCTGGGAGCGTGCCTCGGGGTCACGCTTCTGGGGCTGGGGCACATGACGCGGGTGATCTGGTAGGGTTGGGCCGGAAAGGAGCCGGGAATGTCGATTTCGGGAAAGCTCGCAGGTCTCACGGTGGCGGCGCTTCTGGCGAGCAACTCGCTCAACGCCGCCACTCTCCTGGTGGCGAACAAGGCCGAGGCCACGGTCTCCCTGGTGGACCTGGGCTCGGGCAAGGTCGCCGCGACCCTCCCGGTGGGAACGGGGCCGCACGAGATCGCGGTCTCGCCGGACGGCAAGCTGGCGCTCGTGGCGAACTACGGCACCGGGCCGGCGCCCGGCTCGTCGCTCACCGTTCTCGACGTGCCCGGGGCGAAGGTGGTCAAGACGATCGACCTGGGGGAGTACCGCCGGCCGCACGGCATGGTCTTCCTGGACAACCGGCGCGCCCTGGTGACGTCCGAGGCGAGCAAGAGCCTCCTCGAGGTGGACGTTGAGGCCGGCAAGGTGGCGCGGGCGGTCCCTACCGGCCAGGAGGTCTCGCACATGGTGGCGGTCACGCCGGACGGCTCCCGCGCCTTCGTGGCGAACATCGGCTCGGGGTCGATGACCGCCGTCGACTTGAAGGCCGGCAAGTCGCTGGGGGACGTGAAGACCGGGGCCGGAGCCGAGGGGATCGAGGTGACGCCGGACGGCCGGCAGGTCTGGGTCACCAACCGGGAGGCGGATACGGTGACGGTGGTGGACACGAAGACCCTGGAGATCCTGGGCTCGGTGCCGTCGGCCAGCTTCCCCATCCGCGCCAAGGCCACGCCGGACGGCAAGCACGTCCTGGTGAGCAACGCCAAGTCCGGAGACCTCTCCGTGTTCTCCGTGGCGGACCGCAAGCTCGCCCGCCGGGTGGCGCTCCCGGTCAAGAGCGCGGCCGACCAGGAGGGGCGTCTCATGGGCGCCTTCGGCGACAGCTCGGTCCCCATCGGCATCCTGATCGAGCCGGGCGGCCAGCGCGCCTTCGTGGCCCACGCCAACGGCGACGCGATCTCGATCGTGGACCTCGGCAAGTGGGAGCGGGCCGGGTCGCTCACCGCCGGCAAGGAGCCGGACGGGATGGGGTACTCGAAGCTGGATGTGAAGAAGGCGGGGGGGTAGGGGCTACCCCAAGATATAGGGGTGCCTTGCCCGCCGCCCGCCCGGCCCTCACCCCAACCCTCTCCCAGCCCCCTCCCGCCCTTCCGGGAGAGGGAGCCCTTGCCTTCCCTGCGCAAAGCAGTCTCCCTCCTCTCCCGGCGGCAGGGAGGGGGCTGGGAGAGGAGGGCCGGGGAGGTGAGGGATTCTTTTCCACACATTTTTCAGCCGTTGGAAGAATTTCCTGTGCAAACCCTGAGGAGAGGGTGAGGAAGAGTTGTCGAAAGCCTGCGGAATTGTAACTCCTTGCCCAATTCATGGGGCGTAACTCCGCATCAGCACACAACATCTTGTGGTTTGACCCCTTGACACCCGTCGGCCGCGGGGGTAAGTTTGGAGAGTCCTTTTGACCGGAAATTCTCCCATCTGATCCCATGCGACCGACCCGCCACCTCGTAGCCAAGAAGAGCTGGTCGGATGAATCCGTGACCTGAGCCGGGGAGGCGATGTTCGGGAATCCGTAACGGGTTTAGTGCCGTGGAGTGGGCCGGTGTTTCGCCTCACTTGCGCCCGCTTGAATGGCAACACATAATACCTTCGAGGAGAGAGAAGCATGGAGCCCCATTCCCCCTTGCAGTCCGACGAGGTGATTGGCCGAGCGATCCGCAACCGTCCGGTGGGGACCTCGAAAACGACCCGGGTTCCGGCCGCGCGCGAAGCGCGGGGGATCCGCGTCGAGAGGTACTACACGACGCCGGGGGTCGATCCCTTCGACACGGTCGAGTGGGAGCTCCGCAATGCCGTCATCTCGAACGAGAAGGGGGAGAAGGTCTTCGAGCAGAAGGACGTGGAGATGCCCCGGTTCTGGTCGCAGACGGCGACCAACGTGGTGGTCTCCAAGTACTTCCGGGGCCAGATCGGGTTGCCGGAGCGGGAGCGGAGCGTGCGCCAGCTCATCGGCCGGGTGGTGGACACCGTGACGGATTGGGGGAGGGACGGCGGCTACTTCGCTTCGGAGGAGGACGCCGACACCTTCCACGCCGAATTGAAGCATATCCTCCTCTACCAGCACGCCTGCTTCAACTCGCCGGTCTGGTTCAACGTGGGGATCGAGGAGAAGCCCCAGTGCTCGGCCTGCTTCATCAACTCGGCCGAGGACACGATGGATTCGATCCTCACCCTCGCCCGGACCGAGGGCATGCTCTTCAAGTACGGCTCGGGCACGGGGAGCAACCTCTCGAAGCTCCGCTCGTCGAAGGAGCCCCTGGCCGGCGGCGGCACCGCCTCGGGCCCCGTCTCCTTCATGAAGGGCTTCGACGCCTTTGCCGGCGTCATCAAGAGCGGCGGCAAGACCCGCCGGGCGGCCAAGATGGTCATCCTGGACGTCGACCACCCGGACATCGAGGACTTCATCCGCTGCAAGGAGGTCGAGGAGCGCAAGGCCTGGGCGTTGATCGACGCGGGCTATGAAGGCGGCTTCAACGTGGTGGGCGGCGCCTACGACTCGATCGCGTACCAGAACGCCAACCACTCCGTGCGGGTGACCGATGCTTTCATGAAGGCGGTGCTCGCGGACGGCGAGTGGACGACCGTGGCTCGCACCACGAAGCAGCCTATGGGCTCCTACAAGGCCCGGGACCTGATGAAGAAGATCTCCGACGCGGCCTGGGTGTGCGGCGACCCCGGCATGCAGTACGACACCACGATCAACGACTGGCATACCTGCGCGGCGACCGACCGGATCTACGCGAGCAACCCGTGCAGCGAGTACATGTTCCTGAACGACACCGCCTGCAACCTGGCGTCGCTCAACCTGATGCGCTTCTACGACGCGGACGCCGGGTTCGACGTCGAGAGCTTCAAGCACACCTGCGAGGTGGTGATCTCGGGGATGGAGATCATCGTCGGCAACGCCTCGTACCCGACCCCGAAGATCGGCGACAACTCGCACCGCTTCCGTCCGCTGGGGATCGGCTACGCCAACCTGGGCGCGCTCCTGATGGCGCGCGGCGTGCCGTACGACTCGGACGCGGGCCGGGATTACGCGGCGGCGATCACGGCCCTCATGTCCGGTGCCTCCTACGCGCAGTCGGCGCGGATCGCCGCGGCCATGGGGCCGTTCTCGGAGTACGAGAAGAACCGCGAGCCCATGCTCCGCGTGATGCGCAAGCACCGGGATGCGGTCAAGAAGATCGACGCCGCCCACGTGCAGCTCGACCTCCTCCAGGCCGCCAAGCACTCGTGGGACGAGGTGATCGACCTGGGCGACCGCCACGGCCTGCGCAACAGCCAGATCTCGGTGCTCGCCCCCACCGGCACGATCGCGTTCATGATGGACTGCGACACGACCGGGGTGGAGCCCGACATCGCCCTCGTCAAGTACAAGAAGCTCGTGGGCGGCGGCATGATCAAGATCGTGAACAACACGGTCCCGGTCGCCCTGAAGCGCCTGGGCTACGAGAAGGACGAGATCAAGGAGATCGTCGAGTTCATCGACGAGAACGACACGATCGAGGGGGCGCCCCATCTGAAGGAGGAGCACCTCCCGGTCTTCGACTGCGCCTTCAAGCCGGCCAAGGGCGGGCGCTCCATCCACTACATGGGGCACCTCAAAATGCTGGCCGCGGTGCAGCCGTACATCTCGGGCGCGATCAGCAAGACGATCAACATGCCCGAGGAGTCGACCTCGGACGACATCATGCAGGCCTACATCGAGGGCTGGCAGATGGGCCTGAAAGCGGTCGCCATCTACCGCGACAACTGCAAGCGGAGCCAGCCGTTGTCGACCAAGAAGGACAGCGCCAAGGACGAGCCCGCGCCGGCGGCCGCGGCCGTCTCGGAGCGCCGGGCCGTGCGCCGGAAGCTGTCGGACGAGCGGCGGGCGATCACCCACAAGTTCTCGATCAACGACCACGAGGGCTACCTGACCGTGGGGCTCTACGACGACGGGCAGCCGGGCGAGATCTTCCTGGTGATGGCCAAGGAGGGCTCGACGATCTCGGGGCTGATGGACTCGCTCGCCACCTCGATCTCGATCGCCCTCCAGTACGGGGTGCCGCTCCAGACGCTGGTCGACAAGTTCAGCCACACCCGGTTCGAGCCCTCGGGCTTCACCAAGAACCCGGAGATCCCGATCGCCAAGTCGATCACGGACTACATCTTCCGCTGGCTCGCCTCGAAGTTCCTGTCGCGCGAGAACCAGGCCGCGGCGGGGGTCATCCTGCGCGACGACCTGAAAACCGAGCCGCCGGCGACGATCCCGCTCGCGGGCGGCGGCCGGCTGGAGGCGGTGGCCCAGGCCGTGGCCGCGATCGAGGCGCCGATCAAGGCGACCTTCCTCTACCAGCAGGACGCGCCGAGCTGCTCCGACTGCGGCTCGATCATGGTGAGAAACGGCAGTTGCTACAAGTGCCTGAACTGCGGCACGACGAGCGGCTGCAGCTAGGCGGGGATTTTCCTTCCCCTCTTCTTTGTTCTCGCAAAGGCCCCGGCTTTCCAGGTCCGGGGCCTTCCCTTATGCTTGCGAGGCCATGAAGATGACCAAGATGCTCCCGCTCGGCGCCCTGGCGCTCTCCCTTCTGCTCACCGGCCCGGCTTCAGCGCCTGCAGCCGGCAAGGGCCCCATCGGCACCAAGGCCGACTTCCGGCTGAAGACGCTCGACGGCAAGATGCTGGGCCCCAAGGACTTTCCGGGCCAGGTGGTGGTGATCGACTTCTGGGCGACCTGGTGCGGCCCGTGCCAGATCCAGGCGAAGATCCTGGAGCCCGTCTACCGCGACCACAAGGGGCGCGGCGTCCAGTTCCTGGCCGCGAACGTGGGGGAGGACGTGGATACGGTCAAGAAGTTCGTCCAGGGGAAGCCCTTCCCCTATCCCGTCGTCCTGGACCCGGACGACAAGGTCGCGAGCAACCTGGGGGTTCTCGCCCTCCCCACCCTGATCGTGGTCGACAAGAAGGGCAAGATCACCAAGGTCCACTCGGGGCTGGCGGACGGCGACACCATCCGCAAGGCCATCAAGGCCGCTTCGTAAATCCTGGGAGAAATCGGTCGGGGCGCCCACACGCAGGGCGCCCCTCGAGGCGAGGTGTCTTTACTGCAGGACCACCAGGGCGACCCGGCGGTTCTGGGAGCGGCCCTCGCGGGTGGAGTTGTCGGCCACCGCGGCGGTCTCGCCGTAGGAGATGACGTTGATCCGGTGCAGCGGGATGCTGTGCTTCTGGTTCAGGTACCGGCGCACGGCCTCGGCCCGCAGCAGGCCCAGCTCCTCGTTGTACTTCTCGGAGCCCACGCTGTCCGTGTGGCCCTGGATCTCGATGTAGACGTTCTTGTTCTCGCCCGTGAGCTGCGAGGCGAACTCGTCGAGAGCCGCTTCCGCCTGGGGGGAGAGGTCCGAGGTGTCGAAGCCGAACTTGACCTTGTCGTCCGACAGCACGGTCTCATAGAGGAGCTTGCCCTGGGCCAGCTTGCCGGCCTCCTGGGCGCGCTGCAGCGCCTCCTGGGCGGTCCGGGAGGTCTCGCCGATCTGGCGGTCGTGCGTGTCGAGGCGGGTCTGGGCCTCTTCGACCTGGCCCTGGACGTCGTCCACGCGCGTGTTCACGGTCCCGGTCTCCTGCCGGACGTACTTCTTGGTGGCACAGCCGGTGGTCGCGGCCAGGGCTGCAATCAAACCGAAGACAACAGCGAAGGATCTCATTCTCATGGGTTGGTTCTCCTTCAATGGAAACGGGCCGTTCCTGAGACGGGAAGGCCCGGGTGGCGGTTAGCCGCCCGGAGAGGCGGGCGGCGGTCCTTTGTAACCGCGACGGAACACGATGGTGCGCCGGGAGTCTCCCTTGACCTCGACCTGGACGCGGCGGAAGCGCGAAGGGCCGTCCCCCGTCGCGAACCCCAGCACGTACTGCTGCCTCAGATCCTCGAGGATGATGGCGAGCGCCTCGTTCAGGTCTTCCGGGGTGGAGATGGCGAAGTAGCGGCCCCCCGTGGCGACGGCGAGAAGCGAGAGGACGTCCGCGTAGCGGTAGACCTTCTCGCCCTTGTCCGAGAGCTCGTACGGGTTCCCGGAGCCGAGCCCCAGGACGTAGGTGGGGAGCTGGGACTTCTGCACGATCTCCCGCGCCTGTTCCGGCGTGATCTTGCTCGCGTTGTCGACCCCGTCAGTGACGAGGAGCGCGAAACGCTTCGGATTCTTTCCGTTGATCGAGACGTCGGGCAGCCAGGCCACCGCGTCGTGGAGCGCCGTGGTGCCCCAGGCGGTCCATGCCTGACTCGCCTCGCGGAGCACATTCAAGTCCGAGGTGAACGGCACCTCGACCCCGACCTCGCCCCCCGCGAAGGTGGCGATGGCGAACTCGTCTCCCGGCAGGGCCTTGCCCGTGAAGAAGCGGATCACCTCGCGGCTGACGTCGAGCCGCCCGGCGTTGGCCATGCTCCCGGAGAGGTCCTGCAGGAAGACGACCGAAGCCGGCGCCTCGGCCCGGCGCTCGAAGCTGTCGATCTTGATCGGACGGTCTTCGACCAGAACCCGGAAATCCTCCTGGTCCAGATTCTTCGCGTAGCCCGCGCCCGCGCGGACGACCACGGGCACCAGCACGTAGCCCACCGAGACCTGCTCCTCGAAGCTGGGAGGCTGGGGCTCCGGCTCCTGGGCGAAAACCGCCGGGACCGCCGTGGCGGTCAGCAGGAGAAGCAGCGGGAGCGCGGTCGCGCGGCGAATTCTGTCCACGTCGGGAAGGTCGGTGCAAAGAGCAGGCCATCCGTGGGAAGATTTCGGGTGGAGGTACGGCATGAGCGAGGAGATCAACATCCGCAACATTTCCGTCAAGTGCGGCAACTGCAACACTTACCAGACCCTTTCAGGGTTTTCCCGCCGCGACGAATGGAACGTCTATACCTACGAGTGCGAAAACGACGTCTGCGACCCGAACGTCACCCGGACGCTCGTCGAGGTTCCCCGGGAGATGGACGTTTTTGCCCGCCGCGACGCCGAGTGGCGCGGCGGCGGCAAGCATGGGGAGATGGGAGACGGGAACCCGGTGGACTGACCGCTCGGGGAGCGGAGGGGAGAGCCGTCTCATATAGAGACTTTACAATATCCGTGCTGAAAGTGTCGACTCCGTCTCGGCATCCCCCGGGGTACGGCCTGTGCTAATCTCCCCCGGCGGTTTCATCCGGAACCGCCTCATTCGCTTTCACTGCTCGGGACCAACCCTAACCTTCTCGTGAGGGAACCATGAAGAAGATTGTCCACATCGTGGGCACGGGCACGATCGGCGAGCCCCTGATCGGCCTTTTTACCGACTTCCGGGATCGCATGGGGATCGACGAGGTCACCTTCCACAAGCGGACGCCGCTCGCGTCCGATAAAGCGAAGCTCTCCCACCTCATGCAGCGCGGCGCGAAGCTGGCGGTGGACGACGACGTGCGGGCCGAGTTCGAGAAGATCGGGCACGAGGTCAGCTACGAGGCCCGCGAGGCGCTGGAGCGGGCCACCGTGGTGCTCGACTGCACCCCGGCGGGCAACGAGAACAAGGAGAAGTACTACGAAGGGCTCTCCGGCCCCAAGGGGTTCCTCGCCCAGGGGAGCGAGTTCGGCTTCGGCAAGCCCTATGCCCGCGGCATCAATGAAGAGGTCCTGGTGCCGGGGGAGGACCGCTTCGTCCAGATCGTCTCCTGCAACACGCACAACATCTCGACGCTCATCAAGACGGTCTGCGACGACGGCAACGGCGAGTACAACCTGAACAAGGGGACCTTCGTCTGCATGCGCCGGGCGAACGACATCTCCGCGACGGACAGCTACATCCCGGCCCCGAACGTGGGCAAGCACGATGACGCCGAGTTCGGCACCCACCACGCCCGCGACGCCCACCACGTGTTCGAGACGCTCGACAAGGACCTGAACCTGTTTTCGAGCGCGGTCAAGCTCAATACCCAGTACATGCACTCCATCTGGTTCAGCCTGGACCTCGCCAAGGACATGTCGCTCGACGAGGTGCGGCAGCGCCTGAAGAGCAATCCGATGGTGGCAGTGACGGACAAGCGCTACGCCAACCTGATCTTCAGCTTCGGCCGCGACCATGGCTACTACGGCCGCATCCTGTCGCAGACCGTGGTGGTGATGCCGACGGTCGCCGTGCGGAGGAAGCGCGAGGTCTACGGCTTCTGCTTCACCCCGCAGGACGGCAACTCGCTCCTCTCCTCGGTGGCCGCCACCCTGTGGATGATCGAGCCGGACTGGCAGAGCGTGGAGACGCGTTTGAACCCGCTGCGCCGCTGGCTGTACCGGGAGATCTGATCCGCTCCGGAACCGCCGCCCGCTCTCTTGTGGGCGGCGGGCCCTTCCCCATGAAACCCGCTCAGCTGCGATTCGGTGACTTGAGGCTGGAGGGGTGGTCCCGGGCCGGGGAGGACAACTGGTTCCGCATCCATCCCCCGGGCCTCGCCTTCGACGTGGGCCGGGGGGCGCTTCACTTGGCCGGAGCGCGCGACGTGTTCCTCTCCCACGGCCACCTCGATCACGCGCTGGGCCTCCCCTACGTGCTCTCCCAGCGCACGCTCCACCAGTCGGTGGACACCCGGGTGTTCTGCCCGGCCGCTACCGCCGAGCCGCTCGCGGCCCTGATCGCCGCGGCGGAGCGCCTGGAGCACGCCACCTACCGCTATGAGCTCCACCCGCTCTCCCCGGGCGACCGGGTGGAGGTGGGGCGGGATCTGGCGGTCGAGGCGTTCGCCACGGACCACGTGGTCCCTTCCCTGGGGTTCCACCTGCTGCGGGCGAAACGGCGGCTGGCCGCGGCGTACGTGGGCCTGCCGGCCGCGGAGCTGATCGCCCTGCGCGAGCGCGGGGTGGACACCGCGGAGGTGATCGAGGAGATCTGGCTCACCTACTGCGGGGATACGGGGCCGGCCGTGTTCGCGACCGAGCCGCGCCTCTTCGGGAGCCGGGTGCTGATGCTCGAGTGCACGTTCCTGGCGGACGAGCAGAAGGACAAGGGGAGGAGGTTCAAGCACCTTCACCTCTCAGACATCGCCGCCCGGGCGGGCGATTTCCGGAACGAGGCCATCGTCTTGCATCACCTGTCGCGCCGCTTCCGCGCGGAGGATCTGCGCGACGCGGTGGAGCGGCACCTGCCGGAGCTGGCGGAGAGGATTCATCTCCTCGTGGAGGGACGAGACGCATGAAAGGCAGACCGAGCGGAGGACGGGGGGGACGGCCGGAACGCCGGGGGGGACCCGGAGGCGGTCGAGGTCCGCGTGGCGGCCCGGGCGGCCCTCGCGGCCCACGCCGGGAGAGGGAGCGTCCCGGCGACCGCGGCCCGGTCCGGCGGGGCCGGTCCGAGAGTTTCGACCGGGCGAAGAAGGTCCTCGAAGGCCAGGAGCCGTTCACGCCACCGCCGCCGGGCCCGCCGCCGCCCGGCGCGCGCCTGGCGGAGGTCGAGGAGATCACGGTCCAGGTGGAGAAGATCGTCGCGGGCGGCGAAGGGCTCGCCCGCTATGGAGACGTGCCGGTCTTCATTCCCCGCTCGGCCCCGGGTGACCGGCTCCGCGTACGGATCGCGGAGCGCCGGCCCGACTACGGCCGGGCCGAGATCGTCGAGATCCTGGAGCCCGGCCCCGACCGGCGGCCCGATCCCTACCCGGAGCTCGCCAGGACCGGCATCTGCGACCTCCAGCACCTGAACGACCGCGCGCAGTCGCGCCTGAAGGCCGCAGCCGTGCGCGAGACCCTCCTGCGGCTGGGCAAGGTGGAGCTTCCCGAGAACGTCGAGCTGATCGCGGGCGATCCCTGGGGCTACCGGCTCCGCACCCAGGTCCACACCGAGGTCGACCCCGTCGCGGGCGGCGTCCGCGTCGGCTACCTCGCCCGGGGGACGAACGACCTGGTCCCGGTCTCGCGCTGCCCCATCCTCGTGCCGGAGCTCGAGGCCCTGCTCGCGGATCTCCCGAAGCACCTGGGGCCGGACACGCCCTGGCGGCTCGATCTCGCGGCCGGCGACGGCGGCGCGGTCACCGTGGCGCCGGTGGTTCCGGGGCTCCCCCAGGGCGAGATCTCGACCACGGTGGGCGATTTCACCTACTTCTACGACGCCCGCACCTTCTTCCAGGGGCACCGCGGGCTCCTGCCGCGGCTCGTGGAGAAGACCGTGGGCCCGTGGACCGGGACCATGGCCGTGGACCTCTACGCCGGGGTCGGGCTCTTCGCCCTGCCGCTCTCCCGCCTCTATGAGAAGGTCGTGGCCGTCGAGGCGGACCAGATCGGCGCGCGCTACGGGCGCCTGAACGTCCGCCGGAACAAGGTCCAGAACGTCGAGGTCGTCCAGCGCGTCGTCGAGAGCTGGGTGACCGGGCTTCCGGAAGGGGTGGACCGGGTGGTGGTCGACCCGCCGCGGGCGGGGCTCGACTTCGCCGTGAGGAAGGCGCTTCTGGAGCGCCGGCCGAAACGGCTCACCTACGTCTCCTGCCATCCGGCGGCCCTGGCCCGCGACCTGCGGATCCTGAGCGTGGCCTACCGGATCGAGAGCGTCACCTTTTTCGACCTCTTCCCCCAGACGGGGCACATGGAGACGATCGTCCAGCTGGAGGCGTGACAACCTCGCGTCCATCCTCTATCGTTGGCTGCCATGTCCGATCTGGCAGCCGATGCGAAGGGGCGCGGGTTCGTCCGCGAGCTGGGCCTCCTCGACGCGGTGATGATCGTCACCGGGTCGATGATCGGCTCGGGGATCTTCATCGTCTCCGCGAACGTGGCGCGGCAGGTGGGGGCGGCCGGGTGGCTCGTCCTGGCCTGGGCCGTGAGCGGGCTCCTCGTCACCGCCGCGGCGCTCTCCTACGGCGAGCTCGCCGCCATGATGCCCCGGGTGGGCGGGCAGTACGTCTACCTCAAAGAGGCGTACTCGCCGCTCCTGGGCTTCCTTTTCGGCTGGACCCTCTTCCTCGTCATCCAGAGCGGCACGATCGCCGCGGTGGCGGTGGCCTTCGCGAGCTTCCTGGGCGTGCTGGTGCCGGGCGTCTCGTCCACGGCGTGGATCGTCCCCCCGATCGACCTCTCGCCCGGCTACGCGGTGAGCCTCTCGGTGCAGCAGCTCGTGGCGATCCTCCTCATCGTGCTGCTCTCCGTCGTCAACACCTACGGGGTCCGGGTGGGGAAGCTCATCCAGAACTCGTTCACCTGGGCGAAGATGCTGGCGCTCGCGGCCCTGATCGTCCTGGGTGTCGCCCTCGGGCAGAACGCCGCGGGCTTCTCCGATCCCTGGACGCCCCAAAACGTCGTCCCCGCGGCCGAGGGGGGGCTCCCTTTCTGGATCGTCTTCTGCCTGGCGTTGACCGGCCCGCTCTTTTCGGCGAGCGCCTGGAACGACGTGACCTTCGCGGCGGCGGAGATCAAGAATCCCAAGAGGAATCTTCCGATCGCCCTCGCGGGCGGGGTGGGGCTCGTGAGCCTCCTCTACGTGCTCGCGAACGTGGCCTACGTCCGGGCACTCCCCATCGAGGCCATCCAGACCGCGCCGGAAAACCGGGTGGGGACCGCGGCGCTCGAGGCGATCCTCGGGCCGGCCGGGGCAGGGCTGATGGCGGTCGCCATCATGATCTCGACGTTCGGGTGCAACAACGGGCTGATCCTGGCCGGCGCGCGCGTCTATTACGCGATGGCGAAAGACGGCCTCTTCTTCCGCTCGATCGGCCGCCTGAACCGCTTCCGGGTGCCGGCCGTGGGCCTCGCCGTCCAGTGCGTGTGGGCGTCGCTCCTCGTCATCCCGCGCACGCGCCTCGCGAGCGAGGACGGGACTCCGCGCTACGGCAACGTCTACAGCAACCTCTTGGAGTACGTCGTCTTCGCGGTCCTCCTCTTCTACGTCCTCACGATCCTCGGCGTCTTCATCCTGCGCCGGAAGCGGCCGGACGCCGAGCGGCCCTACCGGGCTTTCGGGTACCCGCTCGTGCCGCTCTTCTACATTGCGGGGGCGCTCCTCGTGGTCGCCTGCCTTCTCGTCTATCGGACGGAGACCACCTGGCCCGGCCTTGCCATCGTGCTGACCGGCATCCCCGTCTACCTCCTCTGGCGGCGGGGGGCAGACATCTCCGAAGACCTCTAGCCCATGCCCAGACGCTACGAATCTCCCAGGGCCGCTTCGGCCTTTCCCATCCGCCTGGGAACCGCGCTGTCGAGCGCGCTTCGCCACAGCTATTCCGCCCGGGACCTGCGCGCGGACGTCCTCGCCGGCATCGTCGTCGGCATCGTGGCCCTCCCGCTCTCCATGGCGCTCGCCGTGGCTTCGGGGGTGGCGCCCCAGCACGGGCTCTACACGGCGATCGTTGCGGGCGGCGTGATTGCGGCGCTCGGCGGCTCCATGGTCCAGGTCTCGGGCCCCACGGCGGCCTTCGTCGTGCTGCTCGCGCCGATCTCGGCCCAGTTCGGTGTAGGCGGCCTCGTGGTCGCGACCCTCATGGCCGGCGTCCTCCTGATCGCCCTGGGCGCGGCGAGGATGGGGAGCCTCATCCAGTTCGTCCCCTATCCCGTGACGACCGGCTTCACGGCCGGCATTGCCGTGGTGATCGCGACGCTCCAGCTCAAGGATTTCCTGGGGCTCTCCGTGGCGAAGATGCCCGAGCATTACACGGAGCGGGTGGCGGCGCTCGCCCGCGCCCTCCCTACCCTGCGCTGGCAGGATCTGGCGATCGGCGCCTTCACGCTCGCCGTGCTCCTTCTCTGGCCGAAGGTGACCCGCAAGGTGCCGGCGCCGCTCGTGGGGCTCACCCTGGGAGCGCTTCTGGCCGTGCTCCTGGGCGTCCTGATCCCCGGGTTCGAGGTGGCGACGATCCGCAGCCGCTTCCACTACGAGATCGGCGGCGTGCTCCACGCGGGCATCCCGCAGCTTCCGCCGCTCCCCGTCCTCCCCTGGAACCTTCCCGGGCCGGACGGCCAGCCGCTGGGGCTCTCCTTCGACCTGATCCGGGCGCTCGCGCCGTCCGCCTTCGCCATTGCCATGCTGGGCGCGATCGAGTCGCTCCTCTCCGCCGTGGTGGCGGACGGCATGACCGGCGGCTCGCACGATCCGGACGCCGAGCTCGTAGCCCAGGGAGCCGGAAACCTCGTGGCCCCGTTCTTCGGCGGCATCGCGGCGACCGGGGCGCTCGCCCGCACGGCGACCAACATCCGCTCGGGAGCCCGCTCGCCCGTGGCCGCGCTCGTCCACTCGCTCTTCGTGCTGCTTGCCGTGCTGCTCCTCGCCCCCGTCCTGGGCTATCTCCCCATGGCGTCGCTCGCGGCGCTCCTCCTGATCGTGGCCTGGAACATGAGCGAGGCCAAGCACTTCGTCCACGCCCTGCGGGTGGCCCCGCGGAGCGACGTCCTCGTGCTCCTCACCTGCTTCGGCCTGACCGTGATCTTCGACATGGTGGTGTCGGTGACGGTCGGCGTCCTCCTCGCGGCGCTCCTCTTCATGCGCCGCATGGCCGAGGTCTCGGGAGCGCGCCTGGTGGACCAGCACCCGATCGCCAAGGAGGGGATTCCGAAAGACGTGCTGATCTACGAGGTCTCGGGCCCCCTCTTCTTCGGCGCGGCGCAGCGGGCCATGAACGCCCTCCACCGGACGGCCATGTCGGGCGTCTCGGTGCTCGTCTTCGACCTCTCCGCCGTCCCGGTCATGGACGCGACGGGCCTCGTCTCGCTCGAATCCGCGATCGAGCGCCTGCGCGCCCTGGGGGTCTTCGTGGTCCTGGCGGGGATTCAGCAGCAGCCGCTCCAGGTGCTCGCCCGCTCCGGCATCCGCCACCGGCACCGGGATTTCCTGGCGGTCTACCGCGCCATGGACCGCGCCTTCGCCGTGGCCCGCCAGAAGTCGCGGATGTGATGGTTGTGTTTCTCCCGGCCGCGGTGTCTAAGCGGTTAGGATGAACACACCAAAAACAGCCGTTTCGACCCTTGGGTGGGGAGGCGCCTTGCTGGACCGACCGGAACGGGAAGAGGGGAAGCTCCTGGCGGCCCTGGCGGCCGGAGACCGGGAAGCTGCCGAGCGGCTCGTCGAGAGGACCTACCGCGGCGTCTACGGGCTGCTGCGCAGGCTCTCCGGCGATCCGGATCTCGCGGCGGACCTGACCCAGGAGACCTACCGTAAGGCCTGGGACGCTCTTTCCGGCTTCGACGGCCGGAGCCAGTTCTCGACCTGGCTCCACCGCATCGCCTACACCACCTTCCTCAACCATCTGCGCCGGCCCCGTCTCCTCGTTCCCCTGGAGGAAAAGCACGAGACGGTGGTCCCCGATCCCGCCCCCTCGGTCGAGGAGGAGGTGGGGAAAGCGTCGTCCGGAGACCGGCTGCGGCGCGCGGTCCTCGCGTTGCCGGAGGAGCTCCGGTCCACGGTGGCGGCCCTCTTCTGGGGGGAGCTGCCGGTCAAGGAGGTCGCGCGATTGGAGGGGATCACGCCCGTGGCCATCCGCAAGCGCTTGAAGAGAGCGCTCACGCTGCTGGCCAAGACTCTCGAGGAGGACGTTCGATGAGCAGACTGACCGAGCGAGACATTGCCCGGAGGCTCGCCGAGCGGGAGGATTTCGAGCCCCCCGCGGGCCTCCTGGAGAAGATCAAGAGCGAGATTCCGCCGTCCGTCGTGGTGGGCAAGGCGATCCCCGCGGCCGACCGGTTCCGCAAGGAGACGAGCCTCCCCCGGCGCCAGCGGTGGCTGATCGCCGCCTCGATCACGACCGTTCTGGGAGCGGGGCTCCTGGCCTTCCAGCTGAGCCGCGAGATGCCGGGCCTGGAAGAGGCGGCCTCCGAGGCACCCCGCGAAGAGAGCCTGGCCCTGCCGAAGCCCACGGCGCCGCCCCCGGCGGCCTCGGCCCCGGCTCCGATCCTGGAACAGCAGCAGGAAGCGGATGCGGGGAGCGCGCTTCCCTCACCCCCTCCACCGCCGGCCGCGATGAGCCGGAGGGATGAGCAGAGGCTGCCGGCTCTGGGCTACACGGGTCCTTCCGCGCCGGCCCAGCCGGTCGAGGTCCCGCAGGATCTCGAAGCTGAAGAAACCTATGTCGAAGGGGGCGTCGAGGGCGGTGTTGTCGGTGGCGTCGTCGGAGGTGTCGTCGGGGGGACTCCCGGAGGGGCTCCGGGCGGAGTCGTCGCCGAGGCCCCCGAGCCCGAGCCCGCAGCCCCGCCGTCTTCGCGGCTCTCTCGGGGGATGCCCGCGCCGGAAGCGACTCCCCCGCCTCCACCGCCCCCGCCGCCGGCACCGCCGGCACCCATGGCGCAGAGGATGAAGGCGGCGGCCGAGCCCAAGGCGGAGCATCCCGGGGTGTATGCCAAGTCGGCCGGCACCAACCCGTTCGTGGACACGGAGACCGACCGGCTCTCGACCTTCGGGCTCGACGTGGACACCGGCTCCTACACCGTGACCCGACGGTTGCTCGCGGACGGCGTCCTGCCGCGGCCCGAAGCCGTGCGCGTCGAGGAGTTCGTGAACTTCTTCGACTACGGCGACGCGCCGCCCGCCCGCGGAGACTTCGCCCTGAAGGCCGAGGGCGCTCCGTCTCCCTACGCGCCGGGGAGCGAGTACCGGCTCCTGCGCTTCAACGTCAAGGCGCGGGAGATGCGGATGGACAAGCGCCGGCCCGTGGTGCTGACCTTCGTGGTCGACGTCTCGGGCTCGATGGACGAGCCGAACCGCTTGCCGCTCGTCAAGCAGTCGCTCGCCCTGCTGCTCGACCAGCTCCGGCCGGGCGACCGGGTGGGGCTCGTCATCTACGGAACCGAGGCGCGGGTGCTCCAGGAGCCCACGGACGACCGCGAGGCGGTCCGGCGGGCGATCGACCGGCTCGTCTCCGAGGGCTCGACGAACGCCGAGGCGGGGCTCACCCTCGCCTACGACGTGGCGGGCCGGGCGTTCCGGATGAACGCCGTCAACCGGATCATCCTCTGCTCGGACGGTGTCGCGAACGTCGGGCATACCGGTCCCCAGGCCATCCTCGGCCGGATCGGCCGTGAGGCCCGGCGCGGCATCGAGCTGACCACCCTCGGGTTCGGCATGGGGGACTACAACGACCACTTGATGGAGCAACTCGCCGACAAGGGCGACGGCCGGTACGCCTACGTGGATGACATCAAGGAAGCGCGCCGGGTCCTCGTCGAGGAGCTCTCCGGAACGCTTCTGACGATCGCCAAGAACGCCAAGGTCCAGGTGGAGCTCGATCCGTCCGTGGTCGAGAGCTACCGGCTCCTGGGCTACGAGAACCGGGCGATCGCCGACAACCGGTTCCGCGACGAGACGGTGGACGCCGGGGAAGTGGGCGCCGGCCACAGCGTGACCGCGCTCTACGAGGTGAAGCTCCGGCCGGGAGCGCCCGAAAACGGAGTCGTCGCCACCCTCCACCTGCGCTACCGCTCGCCGGAGACGGCGGCCATTCTCGAGACGGTGAAGAAGCTCCGGCGGTCCGAGCTCGCCCCCTCCTGGGAGCAGGCCTCGCCCGCCCTGCGCCTCGCCGGCTCGGTGGCCGAGTTCGCCGAGATCCTGAAGCAGTCCCCCTGGGTCGATTCCCTCGACTTCTCGGAGGTTCTGCGGCAGGCGTACTCGGCGGCCAACGGGCTTCCCAAGAGCGAGAAGAGCACCGAATTCGTGGATCTGGTGCGGAGGGCGGCGGCGATCCGGAGATAGCTTTGTAGGGGCGGCCCTGCGTGGCCGCCCTGCTTGCTT
>DATEIO010000121.1:0-3054 GCA_035278895.1 Thermoanaerobaculia bacterium
ATGGCTCGCGAGAGTTCCGCAGTCGCCCGCCGCGAAGATCCGGGGATCTCCGAGGGAGCGCAGAGCGTCGTCGATCCACAGGAAGCCGCGGTCGTCGAGCGGCAGGCCTGATTCCCGGAAGAGCGGCCAGGAGACGGCGCCGGTAAGCCAGACGGTGAGGCGGAAGGGGATGCGGCTGCCGTCCTCCAACTCGACCTCTTCGGGGCGGACGGCGACGACGCGGCATTCGGTCCGGACGGCGATGTGGCGTTTCGCGAGGATCTTCCGGGCGCGGGCCCGGAACCGCTCGGGGTGGCCGGAGAGGATCTCCCTTCCGGATTCGACGATCGTGATCCGGGGCTCGGCCCTGGCCTTTTCGAAGACGGCGGCCAGGGCGAGGGACAGCTCGACCCCCGCGGCTCCACCTCCGACCGCCACGGCCGGCACGGTCCCTCCCTCCCGGGCGAGATCCTGAAGCCGGCGACGGAGGGCGACGACCCGCTCCAGCGGCTTCACGCGCTCTGCCGCCTCCGCCGTCTCCACCCCAGCCGTGTTGGACCCCACCGCGAAGGAGACGAGGTCGTACGGCAGCTCGCGGACCCCGTCCGGGTTCTGCTCGATGCGGACCGCTCGCCGCGTGGGGTCCACCCCGGCCGCGCAGCCGGGCACGAACCGCCCCCCGGCCCGCTCGACCAGGGCCGGAATCCGCACCGCGATCTCCTCCTCCCCGTAGGTCCCCTGGAGATAGCCGGGGACCATGCCCGAGTAGTGGTGGAGCGGCCCCAGGGACACGACGGTCAGCTCCACGGGAAGGGGGGTGAGGATCTGCCGGCGCAGGATCTCCAAATGGGCGTGGCCGGCGCCGACTAGAAGGAGTCGCATCAACTCTCGGTCAAAATCCGCCGCAGCAGGAGCAGCAGGAAGATCCCGGCGACGGCCAAGGTCGCGGGCATCACCCAGCGGCTCCACCCGGGGCCTCGCTCGGCGGCCAGGCCTTCGAGGTCCAGCTCGGCAGGCTGCCAGGGGCGGCCCAGGAGGACGTCGCCCAGCGTCTCCAGGTCGTAGGAGGGATCCCGCAGCCCCTCGGCCCCGGCGAGGAGGCGCACCGGCGTCTCGGCGCCGACGTCGGGCCAGACGAAGAGGAGGACGTCGCTCCGCCGCCAGACTGTGGCGTCGAGACCGGCGAGCGGCGGGTTGTCCCCGTCGTGGAAGCGGACGCCGAGGAGCGCCGGCGCCGGCCCGGGGAGGGACAGGGACTGGCGGCAGGGGAGGGGCGGCTCGGGCCGGCACTCCCAGGTTTCGCGGGCCACGGGCGGCTCGTCGAGCCCTTCAGCCTTTTCGCGCAGCGATCGCGCCGGCCGGAGATAGCGCACGCCCACGGCCCGCCGCAACGGGGCCGGAGGCACGGAGAGGTCCAGCCCGGAGAGCGGCAGGCCGGGCTCCGGGAGGTTGATCTCGACCTGGCTCTCGCTGCCGCCCCGCGAAACCGCGTCCGGCTGCAGGTCCCGCTCCTCCGCGGCGAGCACCGGGACCGGTGGCGACCAGCGGAAGAAGGGGATCTGGCGCTCGCCCGCCGCGAGGCGAAGGTCGCCGAGATCCTCGCGGGCGGTGCCGTAGACCCGGTCCGGAATCTCCAGGCGGACCAGGTCGCCCGGCTTGGCGGACGGCGCGATCACGGTCCAGGAGCCGGAAAAGCCCCGGTCGCCGAGCGCGACTCCGGGCGCCGTGACCGTGGGGGGGAGCGCAGGCAGCGGATGCTCCCGCTCCGGGCCCGCCTCCAGCCACGCGGTCTCGACGCCGGGGCGCGGTCTCCTGGCCGGGAGGGTTTCCGCCGGCGCCCCTCCGCCTCCGCCGTAGGCCAGCGTGTAGACCCCGGCCTCCTCCGCCCGGAACAGGACGGTCTGCACGGCGAGATCGGCGCCCCAGGCCGCGAGGCGTGGCGAGACCTGCCCGGTGCCGTAGAGCTCCAGCCGGAGAAGATTCCCCGCGAGCGGCTCTCGCGTTCCGGTCAGGAGATGCCGCGTCCGCTCGCCCTCGCGCTGCCAGACCCCGGAGGCGAGAGGGGACCAGCGCCCGCCGCGCGGCTCCCGGAGCACGTAGCCCACCCGCCCGTCGCTCTCGATCTCCAGGGTGAGCCGCCGCAGGAGCTGACCCGACGCGGGCAGATTCAGAAGGCAGACCGCGACGCCCGAGTGGGCCGTGTCGCACTCCGCGTCCTGCACGTCGACCGTGACCGACGGCCCGGTGACCGTCTCGACCTCCACGGCCGAGACCCTGGGCAGCCCGGCCTCCGCGGGCCAGTGGAGGCGGAGATAGCGATCCCGGGTGGCGGGATAGGAGAGGGACGTCCGCTCGAGACCGTCGGCCGAACCGATCCGGAACAGGTCCCCGGCGGCCAGGGGGTGCCAGGCCGCGTTGTCCGGGCTGCTTTCGAGGACCACCGCGGGGGCGACCGTCGTGCGGGCGACGTCGAAGACGAGGCGCTCGTGGGGCGCGGTGCCCGCTCCCGTGTCCAGGAGGATCACCCAGCCCTTTCCTTCCTTCGCCACGTTCTGCACCGTGACCGGCGACCGCTCGCTCCGCGGCACCGAGGGCGCCACCCGGACCGGCATCTCCTCACCGCCGGGCGCGAAGACGTGGAGGTCCATCGCTTCCGGTGCCAGGTGCTGGAGAGCCGGAAGATCGAGCGGCACCCGCACCCAGCCGGCGGCCGGCACCTCGACCTCCCGCGTGTAGTGGAACCCTTCGACGTCCCCCCGCGCCGCCCCGGCGGCCAGGAGCGCCACCGCCGCGAGGACGCCCGCCGGCCTCACGGCGCCGTCTCGCGGAAGACGAACCGCTGGTAGACCCAGGCGAGGAGCAGCAGCGAGGCGCCCAGCCCCAGGAAGGAGAAGACCCGGTAGAGGTCCGACAGGTTCGCCGTGTCGTAGAGGAAGACCTTGGCCACGGCGAGCATCATCACAGCGAGGGAGGCGTAGCGCAACGTCTTGCCCTTGCCGAGCACCCCGAGCGCCAGGAGCAGCACTCCCAGGAGCACCCAGGCCGCCGAGTAGGAGTACCGCTCCGCCGCCGTGG
>DATEIO010000122.1:0-6057 GCA_035278895.1 Thermoanaerobaculia bacterium
GCCCAGACCCTCTCCGCTTTGAAGGCCCAGGTGTGGGTCACGGAGATCGATCCCATCTGCGCCCTCCAGGCCGCCATGGCGGGCTACCGCGTGGTCACCATGGAAGAGGCGGCCAGCCAGGCGGACATCTTCGTCACCGCCACGGGCAACTTCCATGTGATCACCCACGATCACATGAAGCAGATGAAGCACAACGCCATCGTCTGCAACATCGGCCACTTCGACAGCGAGATCGACGTCGCGGGCCTCGAGCAGTATCCGTGGGAAGAGATCAAGCCCCAGGTGGACCACGTGATCTTCCCTGACGGCAAGCGCCTCATTCTCCTGGCCAAGGGCCGGCTCGTGAACCTGGGCTGCGCCACCGGCCACCCCAGCTACGTGATGAGCTCGTCCTTTGCCAACCAGGTCCTCGCGCAGATCGAGCTGTGGACGAAGAAGGATCAGTATCCGGTCGGCGTCTACATCCTGCCCAAGCACCTGGACGAGAAGGTGGCGCGCCTCCAGCTCACCACCCTGAACGCCAGGCTCACCGAGCTGCGCGACGATCAGGCCAAGTACATCGGCGTGCCCAAGGAAGGGCCGTACAAGACAGATCACTACCGGTACTAAGAGCTAAGCCGGCAGCGATTCGAAAACTGGGGGGACCGGGAGACCGGTCCCCTTTGTTTTTCTGGGTTATCATGGGCTCACGATCGAAAGTCCAGGCGATGAAGATCCTGCGCTATCCGGAAGACCGCTGGCCCCTGGCGTACACCCTGATGGTGCTCACGGTGCAGCTCGGCTTGTTTTTCGAGGTCGACAACCTCTGGGTGACGGCCGTCTGCGTGATCCTGTTCCAGCCGGTGCAGGCGGTCGCCATCGCCTGCAACCACTACCAGCACCACATCAACGTATTCAAGGTGCGCTGGCTGAACCGGGTCTACGAAACGATCCTGTTTCTCCAGACTGGAACCCCGCCCTACCTCATCACCCTGCACCACAACCTGGGCCATCATCCGCATTACTTGGAGCCCGAGCTGGACACCTTGCGCTGGCAACGCTCCGAAGGCTCACCCCGCAGCCTGTTCGAATGTCTGGTGAAGAACTTCGCCGGGCACCTCACCTGGACGATCGCCTTGGGCCGCCAATATCCCAGAGTCTACCGCCGCCTGAAGATCATGACCGTTATCAGCCTCCTGACGCTCTCGGTCTTCCTCCTCCTCGACCCCGCCAAGGCGATGATCGTCTTCGTCGGCCCGATGCTGCTCGCCATTTTCAACGTCGCCCGGCTGGGCTACGACCAGCACGCCGGCCTGGACATGGGGAATCACCTGAGCGCCTCTCGCAACATCGAGAGCCGCTTTTATAACCTCGTGACCTTCAACTCCGGCTACCACACCGCCCATCACGTGAAGCCGGGGCTGCACTGGTCGAAGCTGCCGGAATTTCACCGCGAGATTCAGGAGCGCATTCCAGCGGAGCTGCGATGAACCGGTCGATCCTGGGAAGGCTTTTTTTCGCAACCGCCATCGCGGCTTTCGGACTCCAGCAACTCGTGACGGCCGGCTTCGTCCGGCTGGTCCCGCCCTGGCCCGCCTGGATCCCCGGACATCCGTTCTGGGCCCGCCTGATCGGAGTCGTCCTCCTCGTCGCCGGCGTTGCGATCGGCACAGGGCGCAAGGTGCGAGCGGCGGCGGCCGTGCTGGGCGGTCTGATCTTCCTGGCGTTCCTGTTCCTGCATCTGCCCCTGGCGGCTACGAATCCAGGGGCGGGTTTCATGTGGACCAATCCCGCCAAGGCTCTGGCCATGCTGGGCGGTGTGATCATTCTGGCGGGAGCTCTGCCCGAGGACGGTTCGGGCCTCGCCTGGCTGTTCGGAAAATTGAGGCCTCTGGGTCCCGTGCTTCTCGCGGGTTTCATGATCCTTGGCGGGATTCAGCACTTCGTCTATGCCGACTTCGTGGCGAAGTTGGTGCCGTCCTGGATTCCGGGGACCCGGTTCTGGGTCTACTTCACCGGGGTCGCCCTGATCGCGGGAGGCGTGGGCATCCTGCTCCCGAAAACGCAGCGCCTGGCGGCGACCCTGTCAGGAATCATGATCCTGCTTTGGGTGGTGCTCCTGCACATTCCCCGGGCTCTGGCCGATCTATACAACGCAGGCGAGACCTCGGGTGTCTTCGAGGCTCTGGCCCTGAGCGGAGTCGCCTTTATCCTGGCAGATCGCGGATGGGTTGCTCGGCGGGCAAGTACTCCGGATGCTGCTCCAGAAAGCGCGCCCACCCCTGCCGCTGGCTGAAAAACGAATTGAGTAGCGAAGACGCCCGGTAGATCCCGTAGGGCACCACGTGGGCGCGGCCCGCGATCAGCTCGGGCTTCATCTCCTCGTGCAGCCGCGGCAGCTCGCTCCAGTGCACCGCCGGGTGCTCGTGGTGCTCCACGTGGAAGCCGGCGTTGAACATCGTCAGATTGAAGAAGTGGGAGAGAAACGTCGTCGTGTGGCTGTACCGGTGATCGTTCGTGCCCCCGGCGTGCTGGGCGTACATTCCCATGCCCATGACGATCGAGCCGCCGACCCAGGCCGGGAAGAGCCATAATCCCACGGCCATCCAGGGATCGATGAAAAAGGGGATCGAAAACGGCACCGCGAAGAGGGCGAGCTCCGAAAGAGCGCGGCGCCGGACCGTGGGCGTCGCCTCCCGCAGCTCTTGCCAGAAGTGGTAGCTCCAGCGCCACGGCCAATACAGCAGCACGTAGATCCACATGTTTTCGTAGCGGCCGTCGGCCCGCCGCTTGGGCTGCACCCAGTCGCGGTCCTCGCCCAGGTGGGAGTGATGCACCGCCAGATGCTTGTAGCGCCACCACCAGGAGGGGATCCCGCCCGGAACGGTCCACAGCCGGCCGAACCAGAGGTTCAAAGCGTCGTTCCGAAAGATCGGCTTGTGCGCGTGGCTGTGAAAGTTGATCCCCATGTTGATCCCGCCGGACCACCCGAGCCACATCCCGGCCCCCAGCGCGAAGCCGAGCTTCTGCCCGGGCGTGACGAAGCCGGTGACCTCCGGGTGAAGCCAGAGCCAGAACGCGGAGCCGATAGCAGCGAAGTGCAGGAGGCAGAACAGCAGGCCGTGCGCGTCTTCGGGGTGGGAGAGCCAGCGCCCGAACCCCGCCGGAGCGGTCACCAGGTCCGGAGGGCTCGGGCCCGTCCAGCGCTCCACGTAGGTCACGAGATGGAGGCTCAGGATCGCGAGGGGAAACGACAGCCACGGCCCCCAGAGGAGCGAGCCCCAGATCGCGGCCAGGGCCAGGAGCACGTAAAGCGAGCGCAGGACGGCGTAACCCGGAAACACGGCCATGGCGGACCTCCTGGACTATTTATGTTACATTGACTCAGGCTCAAATCACGGTTCTCGACCTGGAAAGGGGCGGACGATGAGCGAGCTTTCCCACACCGTCACCGTTGACGCCGCAACCGGCGATCTCCCACTCGTCCAGACCCTGCGGAAGCGCCACGCCGAGCTGAACGCCCGGGAAAACGGCCGGGCCCGCCCCTTCGAGCTGCGCCTGCCGGACCGCTCGGCGCATTCGATCGGGGGTGGAGGCGAGCCTGCCTTCACCGTCCAGATCGTCACCGACAAGGGCTTGGCCGCCCTGTCGGCCTTCGACGAGCTCGCGATCGCCGAGGCGTATATGGACGGCGATCTCGACATCGAGGGGGACCTGCTCGCCGCGCTCAAGCTCCGGCCCGTGCTTGGCGATCCCCACCTGTTCAAATATCTCTACGCCACCTACGCCGCGCCGCTCCTCTTCGGCCAGGTCGGGAGCGACAAGAAGTGGATCAAGAGCCACTACGACGTCGATCCCGAATTCTTCCTCCTCTGGTTGGACTCCAAGCTCCGCGCCTACTCGCACGGCTTCTTCGAGCACGACGGCGAGACGCTGGAGGCCGGCATGGAGCGCAAATTCCGCTACGCCTTTGACGCCTGCGGCATCCAGCCCGGCCAGCGGGTGCTCGACATCGGCGGCGGCTGGGGATCGTTCCTGCAGTTCGCGGGCGAGCAGGGCGTGCACGTGACCTCGATCACCATTTCGGACGAGTCCGAAAAGACCATGCGCGAGCTGATCCGCCACCGCGGCTTGGCCTGCGAGGTGGTCAAGGAGCACTTCCTCGAGTTCCGGCCCGCTGAGCCGTTCGACGCCATCGTCAACCTCGGAGTCACCGAGCACCTCCCGGACTACCGCCGCACCCTGGCGCAATACCACCGTCTTCTGAAACCGGGCCGGCGGGTGTATCTGGACGCGTACTCGGGCCCGCGGCACAGCATGCCCTCGTTCATCTCGAAATGGGTGTTCCAGGGCAACACCTCGCCGCTCAATCTCGAGAAGTATTTGGCGGAAGTGGCGCGCACCCCCTTCGAAGTGGTGGTGATCAAGAACGACCGGCACAACTACTTCCTGAGCTGCAAGAAGTGGGCGGAAAACCTGGAAGCGAAGCGCGACGAGGTGATCGCCCGCTGGGGCAAGCACCTCTACCGCCGCTTCGTGCTCTATCTCTGGTCCGCCGCCAACTCGTTCGAAACCGGCAGCCTCTCCGCCCACCACATGATCCTTCAACTGCCGAGCCCGGGAAGCGCGCCGCGGGCAGGTCTGGAATCCTGGGCATGAGCGAGCCGACACTCACGGCCGACGCCTTCAAGGTCGAGCCCTACGCTCCGAGCGAGATCCGCTTTCACGTGGTGGGTGGCGTGCTCAACGGAGCGGTCGCGCTGAGTGGCCTGATCTGGATGATTGCCACCTGGAGCGAAAATCCACCGTCCTGGCCCTGGCTCCTCTTCGCGGTTTTCGCCGGCGTCTACACCGCCGATCTCGTCTCCGGCCTGCTGCACTGGGCGTTCGACACCTGGTTCAGCGAGAACATCGCCTTTCTCCGCCGCATGGTGCTGCAGGTCCGCGAGCACCACGTCTATCCCAACCGGATCTTCCACATCAGCTTTCTCCACGACGCCGGCACGCTCTCCTGGATCGCGTTGATTCTGACCGCCCCGCCCATCCTCGGAGCGATCTTCTTCGGGGGTCTCGCCGCGAGCTACATGGTCCTGGCCGTGGTGATTTTCGACGTCCTTCTGGTCACCATGCTCGCCTTCCACAAATGCGGCCACCGCGCCCGCCAGCCGCTCTGGATTCGCCTCCTCCAGAAGAGCGGCCTCCTGCTCTCGGTCTCCCACCACGCCCAGCATCACCAGGGAAATCACGACTTCAACTACTGCCTGATCAACGGCTGGGCCGACCGCACCCTGGGCCGCCTCGGCCTTTTCCGCGGCCTTGAAAAGCTGATCGCCCGCTGGACCGGAGCTCAACCGCAACAGAACGATCACGAATGGCTCCGCCGCTTCGGACGCAAAATCGTGGGCCGGCGGCACGCGGCATGAGCAGTCTCGCGAAATACGTCGAAAAATGGCTCGCCGGCCAGCTCAAGCTGGCGCCGATCACCACCCTTCTCGGCGTCAAGCCCCTCTCGCTAAGCCAGGGCGAAGCCAAGATCGAGATGACCGCCGGGAAACACCTCCACAACGCCATGGGAACCCTCCACGGCGGCATCTTCTGCGACTTGGCGGACGTTGCCATCGGAGCCGCCCTCGCCACCGTCACCGCGGAAGGAGAGTCCTTCTCGACGCTCCAACTCCAGATGAGCTACTTCCTGCCCGTCGTGGAAGGCCGCTTGACCGCCCACGCCCGCGTGGTCCGCCGGGGGAGGGGGACGGCGCACCTGGAATGCGATCTGGAGGATGGGGAGGGGCGGCTGGTGGCGCGGGCGACGTCGGTGTGTGCGATGCGAATCAACCCAGACAAGCGGTAGCAAAGGAGAAGCAGACGATGCGGAAGCGGCAGATGAAGAAGCTGGCTTTGAATCGTGAGACGGTGCTCAATCTCTCTCCGGAAAATCTGGCGGAAATCCAGGGAGCTGCGCAGATCCAGAAGTGGTCCGAGCCGCCAATGTGCGATCCTGCCTGCACCTCGCAGACGCTGTCCTGTACTCTCTGAAACCTACTGGGAGCGCCGGCATCCTGCCGGCCTTCTTGCTTC
>DATEIO010000123.1:0-22188 GCA_035278895.1 Thermoanaerobaculia bacterium
CGCCAAACCCGCCCCGCCGATCAGGAGCTCGCCCTCGACGCCCCAGGGAACCAGCTCCAGGTTGCGGTCGAGCACGTACGTCCGCGCGTTCGCGATGGCGCGGCCGATCGGCACGTCGGCCGAGGCAATGCCGTGGGTCACGTCGCGGTGGGTCGAAACGATCGTGGCCTCGGTCGGGCCGTAGGAGTTCATCAGCCGGACCCGCTCCCCCACCCGCTCGCGCCAGGCGTCCAGGCGGTCCGCCTGCGCCTGCTCGCCGCCCAGGATCACGAGGCGCAGCGACGCGGGCATTTCGACGCCCTCGGCCACCAGCTCGTGCCAATAGGCCGTGGGCAGGTCGAGGACCGTGATGCCCAACTCGCCGGTCTCGCGGGCGAAGCGTTCGAGTGAGCCCACCATCTCCTCGTCGCGCAGCACCAGGGTGGCGCCGGTCGTCAACGCCGGCCAGATCTCTTCCGCGCTGGTGTCGAAGCTGATCGAGGCGAACTGGAGAACCCGGTCCGCGGCGTTGATCCCGTAGGCTTCGGTCGCGGCGCGCACGTAGTTGGCGAGGGACGAGTGGGGCACGAGCACACCCTTGGGGCGGCCGGTCGAGCCCGAGGTGTAGATGACGTAGGCCGGGCTCGCGGCGTCGACTTCCGGAAGCTCCGCCTGCGAGGCGGGCCACTCCGAATCCAGCCGCACGGCCCTGGCGGATGATGCGGGGAGCGCCCCTTCCAGGCGCTCCTGGGTGAGCACGACGCGGGCGCCCGAGTCCTCCAGCATGAAGGCGAGCCGCTCGGTGGGGTAGGCCGGGTCGAGAGGCAGGTAGGCGCCCCCCGCCTTCCAGACGCCGAGCATGGCGATGAGGACTTCGAGCGAGCGCTCGGCGTGGAGGGCCACGATCGATTCCGGCCCGACTCCAAGGTCACGGAGATGCCGGGCGAGGGCCGTGGAACGCGCGTCGAGATCCGCGTACGCCAGGTGTCCTGCCTTGGACTCGACGGCGACGGCTTCGGGCGTCTTTGCCGCCTGCTCGCGAAAGCCGCGGAGGACCGGAGCCGCGGGCGCGGCCGTCTCCCCCTGGCCCGCGGCGGCCAGCTCGTGGCGCTCTTCGGGCGTGATCGGCGAAAGCTCTCCGAGCGCCGCCTCCGGGTTCGCGAGGAAGCCGTCCAGGAGCGCCACCAGGTGGCTGAGCATGCGCTCCACCGCGGCGCGGCCGAAGCGCTTCCAGTGGTAGGCGATCCGCAGCTCCAGGCCGGTCCGGGGGACCACGTAGAGGGAGAGCGCGTTGTGGTTCGACTCGGCGAGCCGGAGCTGGGTGAAGCCGACGTCTGCGGACTTCTCCTCCGCCAGGGGATCGGTCGGGTAGTTCTCGAAGATGAGCAGGCTGTCGAACAGGCGGACCTCGTGAGGCACGCCGCTCCAGGCCTGGACCTGCTCCAACGCGCAGTACTCGTACTCCCGCTGCTCGATCTGGTTCTCCTGGATCGCGCGGAGCCACGGCACGAGGCGCGCCCCGAGATCCACCTGGACGCGCACCGGCAGCACGTTGATGAACATCCCGACCATGGACTCGACGCCGTCCAGGTCATAGGGGCGGCCCGAGACGATGCCGCCGAAGACCACGTCGGAGCGGTCGGCATAGCGGCCGAGGAGCAGCGCCCAGGCTCCCTGGAGCAGGGTGTTGAGCGTGAGCTGGTGCTGGCGCGCGAACGCCTCCAGAGCCTGCTTCTTCTCGGCCGGCAGCAGGACCCCCCGGGCCGCCGACGCCATGCTCGTCCGGTCCTCGCCGGTCGCGGTGCCGTCGAAGGCGAGAGGCGTGGGAGAGGTGAAGCCTGCGAGGATGTGGCGCCAGAAATCGCGGGCCTTGTCCATGTCCCGGCGCTGAAGCCAGGAGATGTAGTCGCGGTAGGGGCGGGCTGGAGCCAGAGAGAGCTCCTCTCCCCGGCTGTAGGCCTGGTAGAGGGAGAGGGCCTCGCCCAGGACGAGGGTCATGGACCAGCCGTCGAGCACCAGGTGATGGAAGCTCCAGACGAACTTCCAGGTCTCGCCGTCCCAGCGGATCACGGCGGCTCGGGTGAGAGGCGCCTGGCCGAGATCGAAGCCCTGCTTCGCGTCGTCGTGGAGGAAGGCGGCCCAGCGCGCCTCGCGCTCGGGCAGCGGCAGATCGCTCCAGTCGAGCTCCTGCCAGGGCATCTCGACCGTGCGCCGCACGACCTGGAGGGGCTGCTCCCGCTTCTCCCAGAGGAAAAGGGTGCGGAGCGCCGGATGACGGTCCACCACCGTCTGCCAGGCGCGGCGCCAGGCGGAGGGGTTCAGCCGTCCGGCCATGGTGGAGGCGAATTGATCGAAAAAAACCTCCGAGCCCGCTCCGGAGATCAGGAGATACAGGAGCATCCCCTGCTGGGCAGGCGCCAGAGGATAGAGATCCTCGACGTTCTTCTTCTGCTGCTGGCTCAAAACCATGTCTCCTGTGCGCCTACAGCTCCACCAACCCGTTGCGGCATCGAGCCGCCCGTCTTGCCGGGACTGGCTATGCTGGATGAACGACGCAGGTCCTTAAGGGAGCACTTCGGCAACGACATGCGGACGCAGGCGGATCCAGCCTGCGTCCGGCCTTCAAGAGGAGCCGGACCGCGCGGTGCTCCTCGTCTCTACTTCCGTTCTACCTCCAAGTGCACCGGGCCTGCGAAAACGAGACACCCGGCGCGCTTTACAGCTCCGCCAGAAGGTCGTCGAGCTCCCGCTGGTCGAGGCCGGCCTCCAGGAAGTCGGACGGCGTGAAGCCTCCCGCCTCGGGCGACTCGGCATGCCGGAGAAAGGAGAGCAGGGCCTCTCCGGATTGCTCCGCAAGCGACCGCACGGCCGCGGTCTGCCAGACCCGCTCGTCCCACGTCCAGTCGACCCGGAGCCGGCCCCCGGCCACGACCGCCGTGATCGCGAGCGGAGTGGTTTCGGCCTCCGGCCGGCCCGCGGGGAGCGGCTCGACCGCTCCCAGCCGTCCGCGGAACCGGAAGGAGACCTCGGAGCGGCCGCCCGGCTCCGCCGGAACGTGGCGCAAAGCCTCGCGGAGACGCTCTTTGGTGCCCTTGAGCGCCTCTCCGGGCCCCTCGGCCGGCTCCAGGCGGACGGCGAGATCCACGGTGGAGCACCCCGTGCCGCCCGGCACGTCCAGCTCGACGTCCACCTCCAGGCGGCGCCCGAACGCCTGGGCCATGGCGGCCAGGAGCACCTCCTCCACGGTGTTGCCGTAGAGCTCCGGCACGGTCTCGAGGACCGCCCGCGTCTCTTCCGGCCCCAGGACCACGGAGACCCCGCCCTCGTCGCGGAGCGCCGGGGCGGCCTCCCCGAACGGGAGCGCGGCGAGCAGGCCGGCCAGGGTGGGGCCGTCCGCCACCAGCCGGTGGACGGAGAGGAGCAGGCGGCCGGCGTCTCCAGCCACGAAGAACGCCGCGCGGAGCAGGGGTCCGGCCGAGACGTCCAGCCGGTCGCGGATCTCGAGGGCCGCCGCGAGGCCGTTCACGGTCTCGAAGGCGACCGGCTCTCCGGCCGGCGCCACCTCCGGCCGGCCGTTCCGGAAGCGGAGGCGGAGGGAGTCGTGGCCGTCGAGGAGCGTCTGCAGGGCGGCCCGCACGGGCTCCGGCCCGACTCCTGGAGGGAGCGCGACCAGGACCGCCTCGTTCCAGCGCTCGGGCTTCTCCGATTCGAGCACCCGCCGCATGAACGGGGTGAGCGCGATCTCCGGGGTCTCGCCCGCGAGGCCCGAGGCGTCCACCACGCGCGAGAGCGCGGCGATCGTCTGGTGCTGGAAGAGCTGCGCCGGGGCGAAGCGGACGCCCTCCTTGCGGCACCGCACCACCACCCGGATGATGAGGATCGAGTCCCCGCCCAGCGAGAAGAAGTTGTCGTGGATACCGATCTTTTCGACGCGCAGCACCTGGGCCCAGACCGAGGCCAGGATGCGCTCGGCCTCGTTTCGGGGCTCCACGTACGGCGTCTCCACGGCCGCGGCCGGGTGGCCGGGGTCGGGATCGGGCAGGGCCTTCCGGTCCACCTTGCCGTTCGGGGTCAGGGGAAGCTCGGAGACCGTCACGATCTGGCCCGGAACCATG
Organism: Thermoanaerobaculia bacterium; assembly: GCA_035278895.1. GTDB lineage: Bacteria > Acidobacteriota > Thermoanaerobaculia > Multivoradales > UBA5704 > DATARR01. The sequence goes on from DATEIO010000123.1 coordinate 4,095, forward strand.
TACTCGGGGAGCCGGTCGCGGAGGTACGCCCTGAGCTCGTCGGCCGGCGGCGCCTCGCCCTCCGGAACCACCCAGGCCACCAGCCGGCGCTCCCCCGCAGCGGGCTCGCGCACGGCGACCACCGCGCGGCGCACGCCGGGGTGCTCGGCGAGAGCGGCCTCGATCTCCCCCAGCTCGATGCGGAAGCCGCGCACCTTGACCTGGTGGTCGGCACGGCCGGCGAACTCGACGTCGCCGTTTCTCAGCCGGCGCGCCACGTCGCCCGTGCGGTAGAGGCGGGAGCCGGGCACGGCCGCGAACGGATCAGGGAGGAACCGCTCGGCCGTCAGGTCCGGCCGGCCGAGATAGCCGCGGGCGAGGCCGTCCCCGCCGATCCAGAGCTCGCCCCAGATATTGGCCGGAACCGGCGTGAACGTCCGGTCGAGGATGTGGATCGTGGTGTTCGCGATGGGCCGGCCGATGGGCACCGGCCCCGTGCCGGGAGCGACCGGGTGGACCGCCGACCAGACCGTGGTCTCGGTGGGCCCGTAGACGTTCCACAGCGAGCCCACGCGGGCGAGGAGCGCGTCCGCGAGATCCCGCGGCAGGGCCTCGCCGCCGCAGAGGACCTTCAGCCCCGGAGCGCCCTCCCAGCCGGATTCGAGGAGCACCCGCCAGGTCGCGGGCGTCGCCTGCATCACGGTGGCCCCCGAGGAGGCGATCAACGCGGCCAGGCGCTCGCCGTCGGCCGCCGTTTCGCGGCTCGCCAGCTCGATCCGCGCCCCCACGGTGAGCGGCAGGAACAGCTCGAGGAGCGCGATGTCGAAGGAGAGCGTCGTCACCGCGACCAGCACGTCGTCCCGGGAAATCCCCGGCTGGCGGGCCATGGAGGCGAGGAAGCTCACGGCGCCGCGGTGGCGGACCTCGACCCCCTTGGGCCGTCCCGTGGAGCCCGAGGTGTAGATCACGTAGGCGCGGTTCTCCGGTCCGGCCAGGGGAGACGGCTTGTCCGCGCTCTCCCCGGCGAAGGCGTCGCCGTCGATCTCCACGACCTGGGAGGACGACCGCGCGAACAGGCCCAGGCTCCGGTGGAGCGCCGATTGCGTGAGGAGAACCGGGATCTTCGCGTCCTCGACCACATACGCCAGGCGGTCCGCCGGATACGTGGGATCGAGCGGCACGTAGGCGCCCCCGGCCTTGAGCACGCCGAGCATCCCCACCAAGAGGTCGGGCGAGCGCTCGACGCACAAGCCCACGAGCGTCTCGGCCCCCACGCCCAGCCGCCGCAGGTGGTGCGCCAGCCGGTTCGAGCGGGCGTCGAGCTCGCCGTAGGTGAGGGCCGTCCCCTCGAAGGAGACGGCGACCGCCTCGGGCTCACCTTGCACCAGCTCGGGGAGCGTGCCGGCCGGGACCGGGGCCCCGGTGTCGTTCCACTCGACGAGGAGCTGGCGGCGCTCGGCACCGGTCAGGACCGGCAGCTCCGAGAGCTTCAAAAGCGGGTTTTCGATCACCCCGGCCAGCAGCGTCAGGTAGTGGCCGATCATCCGCTCTACGGTCGCGAAGTCGAAGAGGTCGGTGTTGTACTCCCAGTGCAGCACGGCCCGGCGGTCGAGCTCGCTCGCCTCGAGGCCCACCCGCTGCTCGGCACCCGGCACCACGATGACGTTCATGTCCATCTTGGCCGAGCGGTTGCCGCGCACCCGGAACATGCCTTCGAGCCCCCCGAACTCGAGGTCGGGGATCGCGGCGTCGTGGAAGTTGAACATCACCTGGAAGAGCGGGTTCCTCCCCGGCTGCCGCTCCGGGCGCAGCTCCTGGACGAGGCGCTCGAACGGCATGTCCTGGTGAGCGTAGGTCTCGAGGCTCACCTCCCGCGCGCGGGAGAGGAGCGTCTTGAAGTCCGGATCGCCCGAGAGGTCGCCGCGGACGACCAGGGTGTTGACGATCATGCCGATGATGAGCTCGATCTCGTGCGCCCGCCGGTTCGCGTTGTTGGTGCCCAGGAGCACGTCCTCCTGGCCCGTGTAGCGGTGGAGGAGCGAGAAGAAGCCGGCGAGCATCGTCATGTAGAGGGTGAAGCCCTCGCGCCGGCAGAAGGAGCGCAGGTTCCCGTACAGATCGACCGGCAGGCGGTAGAGCGTGATGTCGCCCGCGAACGAGGGGCGGTTCGGGCGCGGCCGGTCCGTGGGGAGCTCCAGGACCGTCGAGGCGCCCGCGAGCTTGCGCGTCCAGTAGCCCAGGAGCGGCTCCATGGCCGGGCCCTCCATCAGCTCCCGCTGCCAGGCCGCGAAGTCGGCGTACTGCACCGGCAGCTCGGGGAGCGGCGAGGGGAGGCCTTCCAGGAACGCGGGGTAGATCGCCTTGATCTCTTTCAGCATCACGCCGAACGACCAGCCGTCGTGCACGAAGTGCTGCTCGACCTGGATGAGCTCCCAGAGATCCTCGGCCAGGCGGAGCATGCGCCAGCGGATGAGCGGGATCTCTGCGACGTCGAACGGCTTCTGGGTGGACTCGAAGACGAGGCGCTCCGACTCCTCGCGCCGCAGATCTTCGGGAACGGCCCTGAGATCGATCACCGGAAGCGCGACCGGCCACGGCTCGTGGATCACCTGGATGGGCCGGCCGTCCACCCCGGGGAAGCTCGTGCGGAGCACCTCGTGGCGGCGGACGATCTCGGCCAACGTGCGCTCGAAGACGTCGACCCGGAGCGGCCCTTGAAACCAGATCGTCACCTGGAAGTTGTAGGCGATGTTGCCGCCCTCGGCCGTGAGCTGGTCCAGGAACCAGACCCGCTCCTGGGGGAACGACAGCGGGATCGGCTGGCTGCGGTCGGCCCGCCGGATCGGCGGCAGCTCGGGGAACTCCGCACCCGAGCCGGGCTTTTCGATCCGCTCCGCAAGCTCGGCGATCGTGGGGCTCTTGAAGGCGTCGATGAGCGACAGCTCGACCTTGAAGGCCTGGCGCACCCGGGCCGCGAGCTTGGCGACCAGGAGAGAGTGGCCGCCCAGCTGGAAGAAGTCGTCGTGGATGCCGATCCGCTCGACGCCCAGGAGGTCGCTCCAGATCTCCGCCAGCATCTCCTGGACCGGGGTGTGCGGCGCCTGGTAGTGGGCGTCGAGATCGGGCCGCACGCTGTCGGGCGCGGGGAGGGCCCGGCGGTCCACCTTGCCGGAAGGCGTCACCGGCAGGGATTCGAGGACCACGAAGGCCGACGGCACCATGTACTCCGGCAGGGAATCCTTCAAGGCGTTCCGCAGGTCCGCGACCGAAGGCGCCTTCTCCCCGGCGGGGACCACGTAGGCCACCAGGCGCTTGCCGGCGGGGCCGTCCTCGCGCGCGGCCACGACCGCGTCGCGCACTCCTTCCAGGCGGCGCAGGGCGGCCTCGATCTCGCCCAGCTCGATGCGGAAGCCGCGGACCTTCACCTGGTCGTCCGCCCGGCCCCGGAACTCGAGATCGCCGTCCGGCAGCAGGCGCGCCAGGTCGCCCGACCGGTAGAGGCGCGCGCCGGGCTCGGCGCCGAACGGATCGGGCACGAACCGCTCGGCCGTCAGGCCGGGCCGGCCGAGATAGCCGCGCGTCACGCCGGCCCCGCCGATCAGCAGCTCGCCCTCGATCCCCCAGGGGGCCAGCTCCAGGTTGCGGTCCACCACGGCCGTCCGCGCGTTGGCGATGGCCCGCCCGATCGGAACTTCGGCCGAGGCGATGCCGTGCGTCAGGTCCCTGTGGGTCGAGACGATCGTGGCCTCGGTCGGGCCGTAGGAGTTCATCAGCCGGACGCGCTCCCCCACCCGCTCGCGCCAGGCGGAGAGGCGATCCACCTGCGCCGCCTCGCCGCCCAGGATGACCAGGCGGAGCGACGGGGGCATCTCGACCCCCTCGGCCACCAGCTCGTGCCAGTAGGCCGTGGGCAGGTCGAGCACCGTGATCCCGCGCTCCCCCGCCTCGCGGGCGAAGCGCTCGACCGAGGAGGCCATCTCCTCGTCGCGCAGCACCAGGGTGGCGCCCGTGGCCAGGGCCGGATCGATCTCCTCGGCGCTCGTGTCGAAGCTGATCGAGGCGAACTGGAGCACCCGGTCCGCCGGGCCGATGCCGTAGGCCTCCACGGCGACCCGCACGTAGTTGGCGAGCGTGGCGTGGGGGACGAGCACGCCCTTGGGCCGCCCCGTCGACCCCGAGGTGTAGATCACGTACGCGACATTGGCGAGATCCGCCTCCGGCAACGCCGTTTCGACGGCCGGCCAGTCCGCGTCCAGGCGCACCACCCGGGCGTTCGAGGCGGGCAGCTTCGCTTCCAGGCTCCCCTGGGTGAGCACCACGCGGGCGCCCGAGTCCTCCAGCATGAAGGCGAGCCGCTCGGCGGGATAGGCCGGATCGAGCGGCAGGTAGGCGCCACCCGCCTTCCACACGCCAAACCGGCCGACCAGCATGTCGAGCGAGCGCTCCACGTGGAGCCCCACGATCGATTCAGGCCCCACGCCGAGCTGGCGGAGATACCGGGCCAGGGAGGTGGCGCGCCGGTCGAGCTCCGCATAGGTGAGGAGCCCCTCCTTGGATTCGACCGCAATGGAAGAAGGCGTCCGCGCCGCCTGCTCCTCGAAGCGGCGAAGGACCGTGGCCTCGGGAGCGCCGGTCCGGGGTCCCTGCCCCGCCGCCAGGAGCTCGCGGCGCTCCTCGGGAGCGAGGATCGCGAGGTCGCGGAGCCGCGCTCCGGGCCGGCCCAGGTTGCGGAGCAGAGTCTCAAGGTGGTCGAGGATCCGCAGCGCGGACTCCCGGCTCATCCGCGTCCAGTGATAGGCGAGCCGGAGCTCCACGACGCTCCCCTTGGGCACCACGTAGAGGGTGAGCGGGAAGTTGCCGGATTCGGAGAGGTGGGCCTTCCGGATCTCCAGCCCGAGACCGGCCGCCCCGGTCCGCATGGCGTCCATGGGGTAGTTCTCGAACACCAGCATGGTCTCGAAGAGCTTGCCCTTGCGCCCCACCTCGCTCCAGCCGAGGATCTGGTCGATCGGGGAGTGCTCGAACTCGCGCTGCTCGGTCTGCTGTTCCTGGAGGGCCTTGAGCCAGGCCGCCACGGGCTCCTCCGCGGGGAGGGGCACGCGGACCGGGAGCGCGTTGATGAACAGGCCCACCATCGACTCCACCCCGTCGAGCTCCGTCGGGCGGCCCGCCACGATGCCGCCGAAGGTCACGCTGTCCGCGCCGGAGTAGCGGCCGAGGAGGAGCGCCCAGGCGCCCTGGACCAGGGTGTTGAGCGTGAGCTGGTTCTGCCGGGCCCAGGTCCGCAGGGTCTCCGTCAGCTCCGGAGAGAGGTTCAGGATCTCTTCCCGGGACACCCACCCGGTGGGGTCGCCGCCGGCACCGGTGCCGTCGAAGGGGAGCGGATTCGCGGTGGAAAGCCCGCGGAGCGTGCGGCGCCAGAAGTCCTCGGCCCGGGCCGGATCCTGCTTCTGCACCCAGGCGATGTAGTCGCGGAACGGGCGGGGCCGCGCGATCTGGGGCTCTCCGCCCCCGGCGAGGATCTGGTAGAGGGAGAAGACCTCTCCGAGGATCACGCCCATGGACCAGCCGTCCACGACCAGGTGGTGGAAGCTCCAGACGAACCGGGCCTCGGCGTCCGCGAAGCGGATCACGGCGCACCGCATCAGGGGAGCCTTGGTCAGGTCGAACCCGCGGTCGTGGTCCTCTTGAAGAAAGGCGGCGAACCGCTCCTCGCGCTCCGCTTCCGGAAGATCCCGCCAGTCGAGCTCCTGCCACGGGAGCTCGATTCCGCGGCGCACGACCTGGAGCGGCTGCTCGCGGCGCTCCCAGACGAACTGGGTCCGGAGCGCCGCGTGCCGCTCCATCACCTGCGTCCAGGCCCGGCGCCAGGCGTCCCGGTCCAGGGGGCCCGCCAGCGTCGAGACGTATTGATCGAAATAGACCTGCCCCTTCTCGTCGCCGAAGAGCAGGTGGAAGAGCATCCCCTGCTGAGAAGGGGAGAGCGCGTAGATGTCTTCGATGTTGGTCTGCTTGCTCGTCAAAGCTTTCTCCCCAGGATCGCCGGCTAGGCGAGATCGGCAAGAAGATCGTCCAGGTCCTCCTGGCTCAGGCCCGCCTCCGGGAAATCGGAGGGGGTGAACCCGCCGGACTCCGAAGACTGGCAGTGCCGGAGGAGGGTGCCCAGGGCGTCGAGGAACCGGTCGGCCAGCCGCTGCACGGTCTCGGGCCGGTGGAGCGCCTCGCTGTAGGTCCAGTCCACGCGGAGAGACTCCCCCGCGAGGAAACCGGAGGCTTCGAGGACGTGACGCCGCGCGGCCGAGGCTTCGCGGACCGGAGCCAGGAGCTCGGCCTTCCACGCCCCTGCCGCGGCCGTGTCCTCGAAGCGGAAGGCCAGGCCGGGCGCCGGCTGCCCGGCCTCGAAACCCGGGCGGAGCCCGCGGCGCACCGTCTCTTTGACCTCTTTGAGGAGACTTCCCTCATTCGCTTCATGGCCAAGGTGCAGCGGGCGGGTCCAGGTGAGACAGCCCAGGGTGCGTGCGCCGTCCAGCTCCTCGACGCCCCCGTCCCGGGGCGAGCCCGCGAGGTCCACCGTCAGCCGCGGCAAGCCCGTCCAGCCGGAGACCGCCCGCACCAGCGCGGCGAGCAGCACCTCCTCCACGGTGTTGCCGTAGCGGCGCGTCCCCTCGGCCAGCAGGATCCGGGTCTCCTCGGCCGGCACCGCGATCGAGACCGTCCGCGCCGACCCCTCGGTATTGGCCGCCTCCCCTCCACGGAAGTCGACCGGCAGCCGGCTCGCGGCCCGGCCAGGCTCCGCAGTCTCCGAGGAAGCCGCGAGGGCCTCGGCGAAACGCCGGAACGGCGCGGTCGCGGCCGGCAGCTCCCGACCTTCGGCAGCCGCGGCCAGATCTTCGAGCAGCAGCGGCCAGGAGGCGGCGTCCATCACCAGCGGATGGGCCACGAGCAGCAGGCGGTCCGAGCCCACGAGGAACGCCTGGAACGGCCCGGCCTCCGGATTGAAGCGCTCGCGCGCTGCCGCGACCTCCCCGGCCCCGATGCTTCCCAGGAGGATCGCGACCTCGCCAGGGGCGGCGATCCGCTGCGTCCAGGCGCCGTCCTCCGCCTTCTCGAAGCGGAGGCGCAGCGCGTCGTGCCGCTCGGTCAGCGCGGCCAGGACCTTCTCCACGGCCTCCGCTCCCACGCCCGGCGGCAGGTCGAACAGCGCGGCGTCGTTTGCGCGCTCGATCCCTTCCGAAGCGAGCAGCAGGATCTGGCCGGGGGTGAACGGCACCGGGCCGGCGCCGCTCCCGCCGTTGCCCGCGAGCGCAGACGCGTCCGCCACCCGGGCGAGCTCGGCGACCGTCTGGCTCTGGAAGAGATGCCGCGGGGCGAGCAGCACGCCCCGTTTCTTGGCCCGCGACACCACCTGGATGGTCAGGATCGAGTCGCCTCCCAGCTCGAAGAAGTTGTCGTGGATGCCCACCCGGTCGAGGCGCAGGACGTCCGCCCACACCTCGGCCAGGATCGTCTCGACCAGATCGCGCGGCGCCACGAAATCGCGCGACGCGCTCCCCTCCCCTTCCGGCGCAGGCAGATTCGCGAGCGCGCGGCGGTCCACCTTGCCGTTCGGGGTGAGCGGCAGGGCCGGGAGGGCCACGAACACCTGCGGCACCATGTAGTCCGGAAGCTTGGCGAGCAGCGTCGCGCGCAGATCGGCGACGGCCGGCGCCTCCCCTTCCGCCACGTAGTAGGCCGCGAGACGTTTCGTTCCCGGCACGTCCTCGCGCACCACGGCCGCGCACGCCTGGACGGCCGGGTTCTCCGCGAGCACGGCCTCGATCTCCCCCAGCTCGATGCGGAAGCCGCGCACCTTGACCTGGTGGTCGGCGCGGCCCAGGAAGTCGAGCACGCTCCCCGGCAGGTACCGCGCGAGGTCGCCCGTGCGGTAGAGCCGCGCTCCGGGCTCGCCGTAGAGGCCCGCGAACGGATCGGGCACGAAGCGCTCGGCCGTCAGATCCGGCCGCCGCAGGTAGCCGCGGGCGAGGCCCGCGCCGCCGATGTAGAGCTCGCCCGCGGCACCCGGAGGCACCGGCTCCCCCGAGCGGTCGAGCAGATAGACGGCCGTGTTCGCGATCGGCCGGCCGATCGGCACGGGCCGCCGCCCGTCGCCCCCGGCCCCTGCCGGGTCGACCCGGTGGACGGCCGACCACACCGTGGTCTCCGTGGGGCCGTAGACGTTCCACAGCGACTCGACCCGGGCGAGAAGCTCGCGCGCCAGGTCCGGCGGCAGCGCCTCGCCGCCGCAGAGCACCTTGAGGCCCGGAGCACCCTTCCACTCCGCCTCCAGAAGCACCCGCCACGTGGCGGGCGTGGCCTGCAGGACGGTTCCACCGGAGGAAGCGATGAGCTCCGCGAGCCGCGCGCCGTCCACCGCCACCTCGCGGGAGACGATCTCGACCCGGGCGCCCCGGGACAGTGGCAGATACAGCTCCAGGACCGCGATGTCGAACGAGATCGTGGTCACGGCCACCATCACGTCGCGCTCGGCAAGCCCCGGCTCGCGCGCCATGGAGGCGAGGAAGTTGACGGCGCCCCCGTGCCGGACCTCGACCCCCTTGGGCCGGCCTGTCGAGCCCGACGTGTAGATGACGTAGGCGAGGTCGTCCGGCCCCGCGAGCGAAGCCGGATTCTCCGCGCTCTCCGCGGAGAAATCCTCTCGATCCAGCTCCACGGTCCGCGCGCCCACGCCCCGCAGCTCCGGCAGGCCCTGGAGCACGGAGCCCTGGGTCAGGAGGACCTGAATCCGGCCGTCTTCCAGCACGTAGGCGATGCGGTCGGCCGGGTAGGACGGATCGAGGGGAACGTAGGCGCCACCGGCTTTCAAGACGCCCAGGAGCCCCACCAGCATGTCGAGCGAGCGCTCCACGCAGACACCCAAGAGCGCGCCGGGCCCGGCGCCCAGGCCGCGCAGGTGGTGCGCCAGGCGGTTGGCCCGGGCGTTCAGCTCGCCGTAGGTCAGGCTCTGGCCCTCGAAGGTGACGGCCACGGAGCCGGGCACCCGCGCCGCCGTGGCCTCGAACAGCTCGTGGACGGTGCGGCCCGGGATCTCGGCCCCGGTGTCGTTGCCGCCCACCAGGAGCTCGTGCCGCTCGATCTCCGAAAGGAGCGGCAGGGCCGACGTCCGCCGCGCAGGGTCCTCGGCGATCCCGGCGAGCAGGTGGCGGTAGTGGCCGATCATGCGCGCCGCGGTCGCGGCGTCGAACAGGTCGGCGTTGTAGTCGATCCGCGAGATGAGCCCCCGGTCCGTGGGGATCATCGTCAGGTTGAGCTCGAACTGTGCCCGCCCGCTCTCGACCGGCAGCGGCCCGAGCGTCAGCCCGGGAAGCTCCAGGCCTTGAGCCGGGACGTTCTGGAGGGCGAACATCACCTGGAACACCGGCGAGTGGCTGAGGTTCCTCTCCGGCTGCAGCTCGTCCACCAGCCGCTCGAAGGGGAGATCCTGGTGCGCGTAGGCGCCGAGCGCCGTCTCCCGCACCTTCGCCGCCAGATCCGAGAAGAGCGGATCGCCACCCTGGGCGTCCAGGTTCGTGCGCAGCACCAGGGTGTTGGCGAAGAAACCGATCAGGTCCTCCACCTCCTCGTGGTTGCGGTTGGCGATCGGGCTGCCCGCCACCACGTCGCGCTGGCCGGAGTAGCGGGAGAGGAGGACGGCGAAGGCCCCGAGGAGCGTCATGAACGGGGTGACGCCCAGCCGCCGGCCGGTGGCCTCCAGGCGCTCCGAAAGCTCGGCGCCGATCTCCAGGAACACCTGCCCGCCCCGGTGGGTCTGGACCGCCGGCCGCGGCCGGTCGGTCGGCAGCTCCAGGACCGGCGGCGCGCCCGCCAGGTGATCGGCCCACCAGCGGACCTGGGCCTCGAGCACCTCGCCCGAGAGCCACTGCCGCTGCCACGCCGCGTAGTCCGCGTACTGCACCGGCAGCTCCGGCAGCGGCGACGGCCGGTCCGCCGTGAACGCCGCGTAGAGCGCTCCCAGCTCGCGCACGAGAATGCCGATCGACCAGCCGTCCGAGACGATGTGGTGCATCGCCACGATCATCGCGTGCTCGGTCTCGGAAAGCCGGGCGAGCGTCAGCCGGAAGAGCGGCCCGCGCGCCAGATCGAACGGCCGCTGCACCTCGGCCGTCGCGAGCGCGAGCGCGGCCCGCTCCCGCTCCTCGGCCGGGAGGTGCGTCAGATCGTGGACCGGCAGATCGAAGGGGGCGGGCGGCGCGATCACGGCGACCGGCTCCCCGTCCTCTCCCGTTCCGAAGGTGGTGCGCAGCGACTCGTGCCGGCGCACGATCTCGGAGAGCGTCCGGGCGAGAGCGGATACGTCGAGCGTGCCGGTCAGGCGGAGGCCGCCCGCGATGTTGTAGGCGAAGCTCCCGGGCTCCAGCTGGTCCAGGAACCAGAGCCTCTGCTGGGCGAAGGAGAGCGGAATCGCACCGTCGCGCGGCACCGGCACGATCGGCGGCGCCTGGGTGCCCGAAGCCTCCCGCCGCGCCCGCTCGATCAGGGCGGCCATCCCTTCGAGAGTCGGCTCCTCGAACAGGGACCGGAGCGGCAGGTCGACTCCCAGCGCGCTACGCACCCGCGAGAGCATGCGGGTTGCGAGGAGCGAATGCCCGCCCAGCTCGAAGAAGTTGCCGGAAGGCTCCACCCGGCCGCGCCCCAGGAGGTCGGCCCAGATCCCGGCGAGCAGCTCCTCCACGGGCGACAGCTCGCGCACGGCCGCCTCGGCCGCGCCGTCGTCCGCAGGCGCCGGCAGGGCGCGGCGGTCCACCTTGCCGGTCTGGGTGAGCGGCAGGGCCGGGAGCGTCACGAACGCGGACGGCACCATGTACTCCGGGAGCCGCTGCACGAGAAAGGCGTGGAGGTCCCGCGCCGCGGGGGCCGTCTCCGCCACCAGGTAGGCGGCGAGGCGCCGGTCGCCCGGCCGGTCCTCCCGCACCACGACCACGCACTCCTTGACGCCGGGGAAGCGCGAAAGCGCCGCCTCGACCTCGCCGAGCTCGATCCTGAAGCCGCGGATCTTCACCTGGAAGTCCGCCCGGCCCGCGAACTCGACCGTGCCGTCCGGCAGGTAGCGGCCGAGGTCGCCCGTCCTGTAGATGCGGTCGCCCGCCCCGGAGCCGGGCTGGGCGAACGGGTTGGTCAGGAAGCGCTCGGCGGTGAGCGCCTCGTCGCCCAGGTAGCCGCGGGCGAGATGCTGGCTGCGGATGTAGATCTCCCCGGCCTCGCCCATGCCCGCGAGGCGCCGCGTTCCATTGAGGACCAGGACCTGGACGTCCTCCATCCCTTTGCCCAGGGGGAGGACCTCGCGGCCGATCTCGCCCCACGCCGGGCTCTCCGGCCGCGGCACCGGGAAGAAGGAGACCGAGCGCTGCGTCTCCGTCGAGCCGTAGAGGTTCACGCACGAGAGCGCGGGCGCCAGGCGCTGGAGCCGCTCCACGTCCGACTTCTTGAGCTGGTCGCCCACCACGAAGGCCAGGCGGAGCGTGGGCATCTCCCGCTCGCCTTCCGGCCGGTCCTCGGCCGAGATCGTCACCATCTCCATCATCGCCGGGGTCAGGTGGAGGACCGTGACGCCCGCGCTCCGCACCCAGCCCGCGAGATAGCCGTGCGTGCCGATCTTCCCGGCATCGGGCACCACGAGCGTGGCGCCGAACCAGAGCGGGGTGAAGAGGTCCCGCTGGAGGGGATCGTGCGACAGGGCCGACAGCATGCCGATGCGGTCCGCCTCCGACAGGCCGAACCGCCGGCCCATCCAGGGATGGAAGTGGGACAGCGGCCCGTGGCGGCCGATCACGCCCTTGGGCTTGCCCGTCGAGCCCGAGGTGAAGGTGAGGACCGCGGCGTTGTCCGGCCCCACCGAAACCTCGGGATCGGCCGTGGGCTGGCCCGCGAGAATCCCCTCCGCGGCGGCCCTCCCGAGCGGCGGCAGCGTCAGCCGCACGTCGCACGAGAGGCCCAGGAGCACGTCCTCGACCTCCGCAGGGATCGGCGGAGCCCCCTCCACGGCCAGCAGGGCCTTGGGACGGCCGATCCGCAGATAGTCGATGAGGCGGGTCGACGGATAGGCGGGGTCGAGGATCATGAACGTCCCACCCGCCTTGAGCGCCCCCATCACGGCCCACGGGAGCGAGGCCCCGCGGTAGGCCCAGAGGGCGACCACGTCCCCGGTCTCCAAGCCCTTCGAGCGCAGGAACCAGGCGAGCTGATTCGACCGCGCGTCGAGCTCCCGGTAGGTCCACACCTCGCCGTCCTGGAAGCCCGCGACCGCGGGCCGGCCGGGGAACCGTTCCGCGCTCCGCGAAAGGCCCTGGTGCACCGCGCCCATCCACTCGTCCGACTGCGGGAACGCGGGATCGGGAAGGGCCGCGGCCGCGGTGGTGGTGACCAGGGAGAACGCGCCGGTCCGCTCGTCCGGATTGGCCACGCCCTGGGCCAGCACGTACTCGAACTGGCGGACCACCTCCTCCATGCGCACCGCGTCGAAGAGGTCGGCGTTGTAGACCACGTTCACGTGGACCGCATCGCCCGCCTCCTGCAGATAGAACGTGAAATCGAACTTCGAGTCCGGCTCGGGGATGGGCAGCGACTCGATTTTGAGCCCCGGCAGCTCGAGCCGGCCCTCGGGGACCGAGACCATGTTGAACAGCACCTGGAAGAAGGGCGAGCGGCTGAGCTGGCGCTCGGGCTGGAGCTCTTCCAGAAGCTTTTCGAACGGCACCTCCTGGTAGCGGTAGGCGCCGAGCACCACGGTCTTCACCCGGCCCAGGAGCTCCCGGAACGTGGGATCGCCCGCGAGATTCGTGCGCAGCACGAGCGTGTTCAGGAACAGGCCGATCAGCCCCTCGGTCTCCACCCGGCGGCGGCCGGCGGACGGCGAGCCCACCACCACCTCGTCCTGCGCGGCGAGGCGGGAGAGGAGGAGGACGAAGCCCGAAAGGAGCAGCATGAACATCGACGCGCCTTCGCGGCGGGAGAGCTCGCGCAGGGCGAGCGTCAGGTCCGCCGGGAGGACCGCCTTGACCGCCGCCCCGCGGTGGGTCTGGATCGCCGGCCGCATGCGGTCGGTCGGCAGCTCGAGAGCGGGCGGGCTCCCCGCGAGCTGGTTGCGCCAGTAGTCCACCTGCTCTTCGAGCACTCCGCCCGAGAGCCACTCCCGCTGCCACGCGGCGTAATCCGTGTACTGGATGGGAAGCTCGGGCAGCGGCGAAGGCTTGCCCGAAAGGAACGCGTCGTACAGGGTCGACAGCTCGTTGAAAAAGACGCCGACCGACCAGCCGTCCGACACGATGTGATGCATGTTCAGCAGCAGGAAGCACTCGGCCGGAGAGAGCCGCACGAGCCCCGTGCGCAGGAGCGGCCCGGTCTCGAGGTCGAAGGGGGTCCTGGAGTCCTCTGCGAGCAGGCGCCGCGCCTCCCCTTCCGTGGCTTCGGGCGGCAGGCCGGAGAGGTCGAGCACCGGGAGCGCCACCGGGGCCCAGGGCGCCACCACCTGCACCGGCGTGCCGTCCACCGTGGCGAACGTGGTGCGCAGCGACTCGTGGCGCCGCACGATCTCCGAGAGCGTCCAGGCGAGCACCCCCACGTCGAGCGCGCCCGAAAGCCGGGCCGGGAAGGGCATGTTGTACGCCGAGTTGCCGGGCTCCAGGCGGTCGAGCAGCCAGAGCCGGAGCTGGGCAAAGGAGAGGGCCGGAGCCTCGCCTCCGGAGCGGCGGGGGATCCGCCCCGCCTCCCGCGTCTCCGCGGCCTTCTTTTTCATCCGCATGACGAGAAGCGAAAGCTTCTCGGGGGAAAGATCGGCTGCTGCCCGCTTCGGGGGGTTCTCGGTCGTCATCTCTTACACCCTGTATGACCCGCTGCCGCGGCGATAAAGTCTCATCCGGGCCGGGAGGACCTGACCGATCCACCCCAACCGCTCCGTCTCACCTCTGTCCAGAGAATCTTCAGAGGGGCAAGGTCGAAGCCCCGGACGGCGGAAGCCCCGGGGCTCCCACGCTGAGCCTGACATTCCCTAAGTGGGGCCGGATCCCGAGAGCGGGACAAAAACGCGTCACGGCATCTTCAAGGCATTGCTTTTGCAACATAGGACCTTCCGAGAGCCGGGTGGGTCGGGTCCCGCCGGGCCGGCTCGATCAAACACGGGGGAAGCGCGTGGTGTTGCCTTCCGCCTGCCTGCACGAAGGAGGTCCGACAATGAAGAAGGTCCTTGGTTTGCTTTTGGCTCTGGCGATCCTCGCCCCTGCAACCCCCGCCCTGGCGCAGGGGTTTGAAATCTTCGGTTCCTACTGGAACACGTCCGATGTCGACGACACGTTCGGTGGCGGTATCGGCCTGGGCATCCCCTTCGGAGAATCCGGCTTCGGCCTGAAGCTCCGCGGCACCTACTACCAGGAGCTCACCGACGAGCCGCTCGACAACCTGTTCGACGACGACGAGCCGTTCTTCGAGGAGGAGAGCCTGGAAGTCCTCCCGGTCGACGTGGGCCTCTCCTACAGCTTCGCGCGCGGCGAGACCTTCAGCCCCACGATCGCCGCGGGCGCCAGCTACTTCTTCATCGACACCACCCGCGAGGGCTTCGACGTCGATGACGAGACCGGCTACTTCGTCTCCCTGGGCACCCAGATCGGCAACCGCGAAGGCGTCAACTTCTTCGTCGAAGGCCTCTACCGCAGCACCGAGGCCACCTTCCGCCGCAACCGCCTGGAAGGCGACGACGAAACCGATCTCGACGAGGACGTCGCGATCGATCTCGACGGCTTCGCCGTCAACGCCGGCATCGCCTGGCGCTGGTAGACTTTTCACAATGTCTTAATCGTGGGAGGCGGGCTTCGGCCCGCCTTTCTCGTTTTTTACCCCAGCGCCAACCCCGCCAGGAACTCCTTGATCCCCGCGTCCAGCCGGCGCCGGTCTGCGTGGCGTTCCTGCGCGATCTTCACCAGGCGGTCCACCAGCCCGGGGAGGGGAATTCCCGAAAGACCCCACAGGCGGGGGTACATCGAGATGCTGGTGAAACCGGGGAGCGTGTTGAGCTCGTTCACGTAGAGCCCGTCCTCCCCCTCGTAGAAGAAATCCACCCGCGCGAGCCCCGCGCCGCCGATCGCCCGGAACGCCTCGACCGCGATCCGGCGCAGGCGCTCGGAGATCGCCTCGGGGATCTCCGCCGGCGCGACCAGCCCGGCGGTGTCCTGCAGGTACTTGTCCGCGTAGTCGTAGAACTCGTTGCCGGGGATGATCTCCCCCACCGCCGACGCCTCGATCTGCCGGTAGCCGAGCACCGCGGTCTCGAGCTCCCGGCCCTGGACTCCGCGCTCGACCAGCGCCACGTCGTCGAAGCGGAGGGCGAACTCGATGGACGCCGCGAGACAGCTCCGGTCCGGCACCTTCTTCACCCCCACGCTCGACCCGCCCACGCTGGGCTTCACGAACAAGGGGAATCCCAGGCGCTCGCACCGGTCGAAGAACGCTCCAGGGTCCTCTTCGAAATCGTTCCGGGAGATCGCTTCGTACTCCACCACCGGCACGCCCGCCGCCTGAAGCTGCCGCTTGCAGAGCACCTTGTCCATGGCGAGAGCGCTCGCCGTGACGCCACACCCCACGTAGGCGAGGTCGAGCATCTCGCAGAGCCCCTGGAACGTGCCGTCTTCCCCCCACGTGCCGTGGACGATCGGAAACACCACCTCCACCCCCGAGGCGAGCAGGTGGCGCATCGTGGGAGCCACCGGCAGCTCGATCGGAGGGATCTCCTTCGCCTCTCCCTCGATCACCGCCGACGACGCCTCCGCGTCGATCCAGCACCCGTCCTGGGCCACCCCCAGCGGAGTGACCTCATGCCCCGCCTCCCGCAACCCCTGAACGACCGTCCGGGCCGAACGGATCGAAACCTGATGCTCGACGCTCCGGCCCCCGAAGACGACACCGACGTGCGCCATGAAGAATCTCCCGGGTGAAAAGGTTCGAGGCCGCCTTAGGCTTCGCGGCGGCCGAGGGGAGTGTATTCGGTTTTTACCCCAACAACACCCGCCGCGCGCTCTTCACCTCCGGCAGCGCCCGCAACCTTTCCAGCAGCTCCTGCGTCGGCTCCTGGTCCACCCGCAGCACCGCGAGCGCCTCCTGCCCGCGGCGGGCGAGGTGGATGTCCGCGATGTTCACGTCCTGCTCCGCCAAGAGCGTGCCGATCTTCCCCACTACGCCCGGCACGTCGCGGTTCTCCATTACCAGGAGCTTGCCCTCGGGGCGGAACTCCAGGCGGTAGCCCTCGAAGCGCACCACGCGGGGATCGCGCTCGCCGAAGAGCGTGCCGCCGATCTCCACGCTCTTGCCGCCGCCCGAAAGCGTCACTCCCACGAGCTGCGGATAGTCGCCCGGAGCGTTGTGGGTCGAGCGGACGACCTCGATCCCCCGCTGCTCGGCCACGCGCTCGGCGTTCACGTAGTTGACTCCTTCGCCCAGGAACCGCGCGAGAACGCCCTTGAGCACCGCCACCGACACTGGCACCCGGAGCGCCTCGTCCAGCCCCCAGACGTCCACCCGCAGGCTCTGGGGAGCGCTCCCCAGAAGCTCGCCGGCCATGCTCCCGAGCGTCTCGCCCAGCGCCATGTACGGCTCCACCCGGCCGCCCGCGGGGCGGAACGGCAGGTTCACCGCGGCCACGGCGAGCGATCCCGAGAGCGCCGCGAGCACCATCTCCGCGGTCTCCTTGGAGATCCGCTCCTGCGCCTCGCGGGTCTGCGCCCCGAGGTGGGGAGTCGCGACCACCTTCTTGTGCTTCACGAGCCGGAGGTCCTTGGGTGGCTCCTCCGCGAACACGTCGAGCGCCGCGCCACCCAGGTGGCCGGATTCGAGCGCTTCCAGAAGCGCCTCCTCGTCGATCACCCCGCCGCGCGCGCAGTTGACGACGAGCGCTCCCTTCTTCATCCCCGCGAGGCTCTCGCGGTTCAAAAGGTTCTTGGTCTGGTCCGTCAGCGGCACATGGAGGGTCACCACGTCGGAGACGGCCAGGAGCTCCGGGAGGGGGAGGAGGTCGACCTGCAGCCGCCGGGCGGCCGCGGCGTCCAGGAACGGATCGAACGCCACGATCTTCATCTCGAAGCCCCGCGCCCGGTCCGCCACCCGCTGGCCGATGCGGCCGAAGCCGATCACCCCCAGGGTCTTCCCCTGGAGCTCGACGCCCGTGAGCTTCCTGTCCCAGCCGCCCGCCTTCATCGAGGCGTCGGCCTCCGGCACCCTGCGGGCGAGCGAGAGGAGGAGCGCAAACGTGTGCTCCGTCGCGCTCATCAGGTTCGCCGTGGGCGCGTTGACCACCAGAATGCCCTGCTCCGTGGCTGCGGCCACGTCCACGTTGTCCACGCCGATCCCGGCGCGGCCCACCACCTTCAAGCTCTTGCCCGCGCGGAGCACGTCGGCCGTCACCTGGGTCGAGCTGCGCACCACGAGGGCGTCGTAGCCGTCCAGGATCTCGAGCAGCCGTGGCCGCTCTTCGGCCGTGAGCTGGTGGATCTCCACTCCCGACGCCTTGAAGATCTCGAGGCCCGAAGGGTCCAAAGTGTCAGCGATCAGAATGCGCGCCATGGCCTACCCCACCGCCTCGACGGCCAGAGATTCGAGCACCTGGTCGGTTTCGGCAAGCAGCGCCTCGAGATCGCTTTCCCGCACCTCGCCCATGTGCCCGAAGCGGAACGTCGCCGGTTTCCAGTCCCCATAGCCGCCGCCGATCGTGTAGCCGCGGGCCGCCAGGCCCTTGACGATCGCCTGCGGGTCCACGCCCACCGGAGGCTTCATGCAGCTCACCGTGACCGACCGCGCGTTGGGCGCCGAGGCGTACGTGCACGCGTGGGCCTCGACCCACCGGGCCGTCCGCCGGTACAGCCGCTCGTGCCGGGCCCACCGCGCCTCCATCCCCTCGGCCAGGATGCGGTCGAGCTGGACGTCCAGCGCATAGAGGAGAGGAATCGCGGGCGTCGTGATGAAGCCGCCCTCCTTGTGCTTGTCCAGATAGCGCAGCAGGTCCGTATAGAAGCCCCGGTGCGGCACCTTCTTCGCCTGCGCGGCCGCCCGCTCCGAGAGAGTGAATACCGTGAGGCCCGGA
>DATEIO010000124.1:0-7258 GCA_035278895.1 Thermoanaerobaculia bacterium
GAACCTCTACGAATTTCTTTTCACGATCACCAGGACAGCTCCGAGGCCTGCGAGGCAGACATAGGCGAACCAGTCTCCGGCCAGGCTGTACAAGGTTGTCGTTCCGGAGAGAGGGAGCGCGGAGAGCAGCAGGGGAGCGGCTTGGGCTTGGCTCCCGGTAGCCCCCAGAATCCGTCCCTGAGGATCTACCGCCAGCGAGATCCCGTTGTTGGTAGGCCGCAGCAACGAGGTTCCGTTCTCGATGGCGCGAAATACCGCCATCTGCGCGTGCGTCGTCTGGACTGCCGGCCAATCGTCCGCGGGACCGATCAGCAGGCCGGCCCGGCTGCGCCCCGCCTGCCGCACGAGCCCGGGGAAGTCGAGGTCCTGACAGATCACGGAAGCCAACCGCCCGGAGGGGATTTCCGCCTGGGGTACGATCCCGGGCCCGCGCCCGAATTTCCCTTCTTCGATCCCGAGGACCGGATACGTCTTGGGATAGCGCCAGCGGACGCGCCCCTCCGGGTCGACCAGAACCGAAAGGTTTTCGACGAACGGAAAGCGGCCGGTCCGCCGGATCACCCAGGGCGTCATCACGAGGTGGAGCCGCTCGCGGCGGGCGAGGGTGCCGCCTTTTTCGAGAAGCGCGTCCAGGTCCTCTTCCAGAACGGGCGTCGACTCGGGCCAGGAGACGATCCGGGCTCCGGCTTGCGCCGCGGCTTGTGTGCGCGCGAGGAGAAGCTCCTGGGCGGCCGCGAGCTGCGGGCGGAGGCCCGTCCGCTCCGGCAGGGAAGCCCGGGCGATCTCCCGGTATTTCCACCCGGCAAAGGCGCGGTCGTATTCGGAGACCGAGAGCGAGACCGCCGCGACCGGAACCGGGTTCCCGCGAGGCGGGAAGAAGGCGAGCCGTGTACCGCCGAAGAGAAGGACTCCCGCGAGAACCACACCGAACGCCGCGGCGGGGCGAAGAGCAGGTCCCGGCTTCTCGTCCAGCAGGGCGTCGACGACCGGAGCCAGCCAGTGGATCAGAAAGGTGAGACCCCAGAGCCCGGTGACGGAGAGGATCTGGAGCAGAGGAAGGTTTCCGGCCTGCGAATAGCCGGACGAGCCCCAGGAGCCGTAAGGGCTGAGAAGAGCGAAAACCCACTCGACCCCGGTCATCGCCGCGGGAAACACGAGCGACCGGCGGATACCCGCGAGTGACGGGGCGAGCGTGCGGTCCGCGACGTACGCCAGGGAGCGGAACAGACCGCTCACCAAGGCGACGAGCCCGATTCCCACGAGCGGGAGCGGCGCAAGGCCGTTGCGGAGCCCGAAAGCAATGCCAAAGGCATAGGCGAGCAGGACCGCGCCCCAGGCGACCCGTCCGCGAGACGCGTTGCGGGTGAAGCGGAGCAGGCAGACCGGAGCCAGCCAGGCCGCGGCAGGGATGACGGTCTGGGACGAGGCGAACGGCAGCAACAGGGCTCCCATCAGGAGCCAGGTCCAGCTCGATCGTAGAGCTCGCGGAAGCGACGCGGACATAAAGATCCCCTCACCGAGAATCGTGGATTCTCCCTATAGTACGTCGAAGGGATTCCACTCGGATGATTCTGGCCGGCGCACCGCTTCCCCGGATTGCCATTTCAGGCTAGGCTGAAGCCATCCTTCGGGTACACTCCAGGTAGGGGAGGCGACGAATGGTCGACCGGGTCGATCCGGACCAGATCGTGGTCGTGGACGACGACGACGCTCTGCAGACGCTGATGCGCCACATGCTGCGGGTGCCGGGCACGAGCCTGATTCCGGCGTCGAGCGGCGAGGAGGCGCTGGCGGCGATCCGCCGGGAGCGGCCCGACCTGCTGCTTCTGGACGCCATCCTTCCCGACACGACCGGCTTCGAGCTGTGCCGGCGCCTGCGCGAGGAGCACCCTTCCGAAGAGCTCCCGATCCTCATGATCACGGCTCTCCAGGACGCGGCGTCGGTGGACGCCGCCTTCGCGGCCGGGGCGGACGACTACATCACCAAGCCGATCAACTGGGCGGTGCTGCGGCAGCGGGTGACGCGGCTCCTCGCGACCCGGCGGAGCCGCAACGAGCTCGCCACCACGGAGCAGGTCATGGAGCGCCTGATCGAGCACGCTCCGGACGCCCTGCTCTCCCTGGACGACGCCGGCACCGTGCTCACCGCCAACCGGGCGGCGCGGCGCCTGCTCGTGGGAACCCGGCCGGGCAGCTCCGCGCTCCAGGGCCGGAAGCTCTCCGAGCTTCTGGGGACCGAAGCAGGCGCCGGCGCGCCTGTGGCGGAAGGGGAGGTCGCCGTCCGCGCGGCGGACGGCTCGGTGCACGCCCTCGAGGTGTCGGCGGGGCAGGTTTCGGTCGGCCGGTCGAGCCGCTGGGTGGTCATCCTGCGCGACGTGACCGACCGCAAGCGGGGGGAGGACGAGCTGCGGCGCCAGGCGCTCTACGATCCGCTGACCGAGTTGCCCAACCGCGTCCTTTTCCTGGACCGCCTGGAGCAGGCCATGGTCCGCGCGCCTCGCGAGGGGGGCGTTTTCTGTGTTCTGTTCATCGATCTCGACGATTTCAAGAGCGTCAACGACCAGGCGGGCCACCGGGTGGGGGACGACTATCTGGCCGAGGTGGCCCGGCGGCTGCGCAGCTCGCTCCGCCCGGGAGACACCGCCTGCCGCTACGGCGGCGACGAGTTCTGCGCCCTGCTCGACGGCTGCGGCGCGGCCGACGCCCGCGCCCTGATGGAGAGGATCCGCGAGATCCTGACCCAGCCGATCACCCTGGAGGGGAGGACGTTTCATCCCACGGCGAGCATCGGCCTCGCCTCGTGCGACGGGGTCCGCTCGGCCCGCGAGGTCCTGGAGCGGGCGGACGCGGCGATGTACGAGGCCAAGCGGGCCGGGAAGGGGTGCTGCCGGGTGTACGGGGAAGGGAGCGCGCCGCCGCGGCCGCGGGAGCCGTCAGACCCTCTCCGCTTCCCGGTGTAGCGCCGCGCAGACCTGCCGGTGCCGTTCCTCGACGCCGTCCAGGCGTTCCCAGGCGTCGGCCGTGCGCCCCTCCTTGAACAGGCGTTCGGCCTCCAGGCACTGGCCGGAGAGCCCGAGGGCGCCCAGGGAGGCGCTGGCGGAGCCCAGGGCGTGGGCGGTGCGCTGGAGC
This sequence comes from Thermoanaerobaculia bacterium, assembly GCA_035278895.1. Lineage (GTDB taxonomy): Bacteria > Acidobacteriota > Thermoanaerobaculia > Multivoradales > UBA5704 > DATARR01. Next base: position 3,130 of record DATEIO010000124.1, read on the forward strand.
GCGGGGAGATCCCCCTCGTTGCGCGCACGGAGGAGATCGGCCAGGAGCTTTCCAGAGTTGGCCACGTAGGTCGTGACCAGCTCGGAGACGACCTCGGGCGCCTGTTCGCCCACGACGCGCCGCAGCTCGGAGAGGACCCGCGGGTCCAGGAGCCCGCCCTCGGGCTCCGGCTCGGGACGGGGCCGCTCCAGGATCCAGGTCCCGGATTCGGTGCGGGGGACGCGCTCCAGGGCCTCGGCCAGATCCTCCAGGCGGATGGGCTTGCTCAGGTAGTCGTCCATTCCTTCCGCGAGGAAGCGGTCCCGCTCGCCGGGGAGGGCGTAGGCGGTGAGCGCGATCACCCAGGGGCGCTCGACCTCGTCCTCGAAACGCTCGCGGAGCCGGGCCAGGGCCGTCAGGCCGTCCATCTCGGGCATCTGGATGTCCATCAGGATCACGTCGTAGGCCTGGCGGTCCAGCGCCTCGAGCACTTCGAGGCCGTTGGCCACGACGTCGGCCCGGTAGCCGAGCCGCTCCAGGAGCCGCGTCGCCACTTTCTGGTTGACCGGGTTGTCCTCTGCGAGGAGGATGCGTAGCGCCTTGCGGATGAAGGGGCCGGCGTCCGGCTCGGCCACGTCCTTGCGGACGTCCCGCACCGGGCTTCCATTGAAGATGCGAGCCAGCTGGTCGTAGAGGGCGGGGGAGCGAACGGGCTTGGTGAGCGTGCCCGCCACGGACGTCCCGTTCAACGACTCGGTGGGGACCGGCCGGCCCAGGGGCGTCAGGAGGAGGACGGGGAGAGGGCTGCTCGCCCGCACACAGGCGAGGAGCTGATCCAAAGGGAGGCCCGGGAGGGAGGAATCCAGGACCGCGAGATCGAAGCCGTTGCCGCTCCCCAGGGCTTCGAGCACGGCTTCGGCCGAGTCCGCGGGCTCCCAGTCCAGGCCCCAGGAGCGCAGGCGGTTGGCGAGCATCTGTTGCACGGCCGCGTGGCCCCCCACGAGGACGCGCCGGCCCGCCAGGAGGTGGGCTTCGGCCGGGCCGGCGTCGGAGCCCGGGGCCACGCGCATGCGGAGGCTGAAGCGGAAGGTCGAGCCCTCCTGGGGCCGGCTCTCGAAGGCGATCCGGCCGCCCATCATCTCCACGAGCCGCTTGCAGATGGCGAGCCCCAGGCCGGTGCCGCCGCGAGTGCGGGTGAGCGACTCGTGGACCTGTGTGAAAGGCTGGAAGAGGTCGCCCTGGCGCTCTTCCGGGATGCCGATGCCGGTGTCCACGACCTCGAACACGAGATCGTGCTCGCCGTCGCTGCCGGGGATCGCCCCGGCGCGGACCTGGACGGACCCGTGGTCGGTGAACTTGAGCGCGTTGCTCACCAGGTTGACGAGGATCTGGTGCAGGCGGGTGGCGTCGCCCACGAACAGCTCGGGCATTTCCTCGGCGACGGCGTAGGAGAGCTCGACCTTCTTTTCGGCCGCTCTGGGGGCGAGGAGCTCCATACACTCCTCCACGCACTCCCGGGGGCTGAAGCTCTGCTGGGCGAGGTGGAGCTTGCCGGCCTCGATCTTCGAGAAGTCGAGGATCTCGTTGATGATGGTCAGGAGGGCGTCGCCGCTCGAGCGGATCGTCTCGACGTACTCCCGCTGCTCCCGGGAGAGGGGGGTGTCGAGCAGCAGGCTCGTCATACCGATCACGCCGTTCATGGGCGTGCGGATCTCGTGGCTCATGCGGGCCAGGAACTCGCTCTTGGCCCGGCTCGCGGCCTCGGCGGCCTCCTTGGCGGCCTGGAGCTCCCGGGCGACGCGCTGGCGCTCGGTGACGTCACGGTTCACGCAGAGGAGCACGGGCCGGCCCTGCCACTGGATGATGCGGAGCTTGTACTCGGAGGGGAACACCGTGCCGTCGAGCCGGCGGTGCTCCGAAGAGGCCTCGACGACCTCGCCGGACATCACGCGCGAGATGAATTCCGGGGCCCGCCGGACCGTCTCCTCGTCCACGAACTCCGGCAGGAGCATCCCGACCATCTCCTCGGCCGTGTACTCGTGCATCGCGGCCGCCGCCTGGTTGACGTAGACCAGCTTGGGGAGGCCGGTGGTCTCCTCGAAATCCGCGATGTAGAGGCCGTCCGGAAGGAGCTCCGAGATGATCTTCCAGAGCTTGTCGTCTTCCGGCGACGCGCCTTCGCCGGCGCCGCCCGGCCCGATCCGATCCCCCATCGACTTCCTCCTTCCGAGCCGCTTTGCCTTATTTTCGCACAGACCGGCAGAGAACCGGAGGTTTGCCAGGAACCTTTTGGCGGCCTCGTGTGTCTAATTCAGGCAGAGAGGAGACAGATCATGTTCGAGACCTCGTTGATCGATCTAGAGCCGAAAAAGAAGAGTCGCCGCGCCCTGATTCTTCCCGTTGCGCTGGGCATCCACTGTGTGGCGCTGGCTTCGGTGACGTTCGCGAGCTACTGGAACGTCTCCGCTATCGGCGAGCCGGAGCTCAACGCCGTGTTCGTCTCCCTGGTGCCGCCTCCGCCGCCGCTCGTCCGGCGCGGCTCGGACGCTCCGAAGCCGAAGCCGCAAGCTCCGGCCGACGCGCCGAAGCCCGAGGTGAAGCCCGACGGGCCGGTCCAGCCGGACCTCGAAAAGGTTGCTGAGAAGGTGGAGGCGAGCGCTCCGGCCCAGGACGCCACCGCGGGTCTCGACGGCCCGGGCGATCCGGAAGGCGATCGGAACGGGCCCACGGACGGCGTGAAGTGGGGCGTCGAGAAGGGCGTGGGGCCGGTCGAAAACGTTACCCTGGTTCCGGTCGCCGGTCCCTCGGTTCCGAGGGTGGCGAACGACGAGCCGATCCATCTGAAGGCCGGGATGACTCGTCCCGCCCTGGTCTATCAGGTGCAGCCGCGCTACACCCCGCCGGCCATCAAGGCGGGCGTTCAGGGCACCGTGACGGTGGAGGCCGTGATCGACGAGCAGGGCCGCGTGACGGACGTGAGGCTCCTCCGCGGACTGCCCATGGGGCTCGACCAGGAGGCGTTGGCGGCGGTGCGGCAGTGGCGGTTCACCCCCGCGACGCTGCAGGGCCAGCCGGTCAATGTCTACTTCTCGCTCACGGTGAACTTCCGCATCCAGAGATAGCCGGGAACGCGCCAACCCGGTTTTTCGAAAGGACCTTCGCTCGAAGGTCCTTTCCTTTTTCAGTTGGAAAATCCCAGGAACTCTTTTCGCGCCTCACGTGTCTAAATCAGATAGAGAGCGCTCTCGGGCAACCCGCCGCCCCAGGGGATCGGGGCGAGGACGACAACCTTTTCGGCCTCTGGAGGTGGACCGTGTTCGAGAATTCACTGATCGATCTGGATTCGAAAAAGAAATCCCGCCGCGCGTGGATCCTGCCCGTCGCGCTCGCGATCCATATCGTGGGTCTGGCCACGGTGGCCTTCGCGAGCTACTGGAACGTGAGCGAGGTCGCGGAGCCGGAAATGAACCTCGTGTTCGTCTCCCTGACACCTCCGCCGCCGCCGCCTCCGGCGCCTCCTCCGGGCGGACCGGTCACCCCGCCGACGCCGGTTCCGGAGCCGCAGCCGGTGACGCCTGACACGCCCGTCCAGCCGGATTTGACGCAAGTCCCGGACGAGATTCCGGAGGCTTCGCCGATCCCGCAGACGATCGATCTGACCGCGGCGGTCTCGGAAGCCGGAGAGCCCGGGGGCGTTCCCGGCGGAGTGCCCGGAGGCGTGCCGGGCGGCGATCCCAATGGCGTTCCGGGTGGCGTGCCGAACGGCGATCCCGGTGGGCAGCCCGGCGGCGTTCCGGGCGGTGTGGGAGAGAGCCTGCCGGTGCACCTGACAGCCGCCATGGTGCGTCCGCGGGTGATCCGGAGCGTGGCGCCGCGGTTCACCGAGATGGCACGCCGGGCCGGCGTGCAAGGCTCCGTGATGGTCGAGGCGATCATCGACGAGCAGGGGAGGGTGGTCAATGCCCGCGTCCTGCGCCCTCTGCCCATGGGCCTCGACCGGGCCGTCATCGACGCCGTAGAGCAGTGGCGCTTCGAGCCGGCCACGCTCGACGGCCGGCCGGTCAAGGTGTACTTCTCGCTGACGGTGAACTTTACGATTCAGCGGTAGGTATTTTGTAGGGGCGGCCCTGCGTGGCCGCCCTGCTTGCTT
>DATEIO010000125.1:0-6010 GCA_035278895.1 Thermoanaerobaculia bacterium
CTACCGCCAGTCGGACGAGGAGCGGACGCACGCCATGCGCTTCGTGAAGTTCATCAACGACGTGGGCGGCCGGGTGGTGATCCCCACGCTTCCCGAGCCGGCCCACGACTTCGCCTCGGCCGAAGAGGCCGTCTCCAAGGCTCTCGCCTGGGAGGAGGAGGTCACCCGCCAGATCTACGACCTGGTGGAGATCGCCAAGGAGGACCGCAGCTACGTGGCGGTCCGCTTCCTCGACTGGTTCGTCGAGGAGCAGCTCGAGGAGGTCACCACCATGAACGACCTCCTCTCCGTCATCCGCCGCGCCGGCCCGGACCGTCTCCTGTTCGTCGAGGAGTACCTGGTGCGCCAGGGCGGCGGCGCCAAGGGGCTCGCGAGCCCGGCGCTCGAAGGCGAGTCGGCGTAGGGAGCGCCAAAACCCCGGGGCGCTCTCTGCGTAGACGAGAGCGCATATGGCAACGATTCAAGCCGCTCTTGTCGAAGACCAGACCCAGACCCGCCAGGGGCTCACCGCCCTGATCGACGGCACGCCCGGGTTCCGCTGTGCCGGCTCCTGGCGGACCTGCGAAGAGATGCTCGCCCGCCTTTCCGCGGTCCGGCCGGACGTCCTCCTGCTGGACGTCGGCCTGCCCGGCATGTCCGGCATCGACGGCGCCCGCCGGGCGAGGGAGGTCTTCTCCGACCTCCCCGTCCTCATGCTGACCATCCACGAGGACAACGATCTCATCCTCGAAGCCCTCTGCGCCGGCGCCTGCGGCTATCTGGTGAAGAAGACGCCGCCGGCCCGGCTCCTCGAAGCGATCCGGGAGGCTCACGAAGGGGGCTCGCCCATGAGCTCCCAGGTGGCGCGCCGCGTGGTCGAGGTGCTCCGCGCCCTGCGGGTGGAGACCTCCCCGGAGCGGGTCGAAGCCGAGGGGGACGTCCTCACCCGGCGCGAGCGCGAGATCCTCCGGAGCCTGGCCGCGGGCAAGACCTACCAGCAGGCGGCGCAGGGCCTCCACATCAGCACCGACACGGTGCGCTTCCACATCCGCAAGATCTACCGGAAGCTCCAGGCCCACTCGCAATCCGAGGCCGTGGCCAAGGCCCTGCGCCAGGGGCTGCTCTGAATCCCGGCCCCCTGCACGATCGTGCGGGGGCTCGCTTCCGGAGCCGGACGACCGTCCCATCATGCGGCTTCTCCGGCCCTGTCCCCGCCCGCAGAATGACCCCATCGACGATCTCCACGGCGCCGTGGAACGGAGAGAACAAACGAGAAAGGGGTCCGTACACATGTTGAGAAAGTCGACGATGCTCCGCCTCCTCTGTGCCACCGTCCTCGCCGTGATGGCTCTCTTCGGAGCGTTCAACATCACCGCCGAGCCGGCTCATGCCCTCTACTGCCCCGAGACGTTCCTCGGCTGCGAGCTTGACCGGATCCAGGACTACGGCAACATGATCTGCTGCGTCTACTACTGCCCAAGCACCGGCAGGGAACGAGTTGGAACCTGCGAGCAGACCTGGTGAGGCGCGTCATGAAAAAGTCGACGATGCTTCGCCTCATCGGCCTCGCCCTGCTCGCCGCGACGGCTCTCTTCGGAGGCCTCACCTTCACGGCCGAGCCGCTCCAGGCCAAGACGTGCCAGTCCTCGATCCTCGGGTGCCCGTTCGAAGAGGTCCGCCAGTTCGGGACTACCCAGTGCTGTGTCTACCAGTGCCCGGATCGCGAGATCGTGGCCAACTGCGATCCTCTCTAGCCCGTGACGCTGCGCTCCATCCATCTCTTCGGGAAGCTCGCGGCGCTCGCGCTCTGGCTCGGCGCCGCGGGCCTCCCCTCCGGGGCGGGGGCCCAGAGCCTCATCACCCGCAGCTTTTCGATGGAAGACGGTCTGGCTCACCCGGTGGTGCGCTCGATCTTCGAGGACCGGGAGGGATTCCTCTGGATCGGGACCCACGACGGGGTGAGCCGTTTCGACGGTACTGCCTTCACCAATTTCTACCGCCAGCAGGGTCTTCCCTCCGGCGGGATCAATACCTTTTATCAATCGCCAGACGGGACTCTCTACGTTGGAGGTGGAAACGGCGCTGCGGTTTTCGATGGAGTGCGCTTCACCCCTTTGGACCCGGAGAGCGGGACCGGAGACCGTGTCCTCTCGATCGCCGGGCTGCCGGATGGAACAGTTTTCTTCGGCGGGAAGATGGGGCTCGTAAAGCGGTATCCAGAGGGGAAATGGAAGCGCCTCCTGGCCCCAGGGCACCCCCTGCTCTCCAAATACTCACCGACCGCTCTCCTCATAGCCCGGGACGGCACGCTGTACGTCGGGACGGGCGGCAACGGCCTTTTCGCGATGCGCGACGGGCAGATGCTCCCACTCCTTTCCGCCCCGGTCTACGTCAACATCAATGCGCTCCATGAGGGGCGGGACGGGACGATCTACATCGGGACGAGAGAGGGGCTCCTGGTCCTGCGCGAGGACCGTTTCTGGAGGCCGCCTTCCGCGCAAGGACACGACATCCAATCCATCGCCGAGAGCCTGGGAGGAGACTTCTATCTGGCGGCTTGGGGCTCAGGGGTCCTCCACTTGCGGCTGGCGACCCTGGAAACCGCCACGCCCATCACGACGGCCCATGGCCTTTCCAGCCTCTTCGTGACCAGCGTTTACGCAAGCCGCAGCGGACCTGTCATTTTCGGGACAGTCACGGGACTCGACATCACTGGAAGCCCTGCCGTAGAGACCTGGGCCGCTTCCCAGGGCATGCCGGAGGGACAGGTCCTGGCGATTGCGGAAGATGCTCAGGGCGGCCTGTATTCGGCGGGAGAGCAGGGATTGGCGATCCTGCGGGCAGGCCGCTGGTTTCCTGCAGGCGAAGGAATCCCGGAAGGGCTCGTCACCTCCTTGCTCGCCGGGAGCTCGGGCCGCCTTTATCTTGGGGATGACCGAGGCCGTGTCGGGATCTTCGAAGCAGGACGTCTCCTCCGGATCCTCGAGTTGCCAATCCGAACGCAGGGCTATCGTCGAGTCCGGGGGATGGCCGAAGGAAGTGACGGCGTCCTCTACGCCGCGACCTACGCCGGATGGCTCTTCGCCTTTCGAGGGCACGAGATCCGCTCTTTCGGTCCTCCATCCGGCCTTTCCAAGCGCGAGATCAACGCTCTGGCGCTGGCGTCCGATGGCACGGTCTATTTGGGGACTGGCGGGGGGCTGGTGGCTTTCCACCAAGGCCGTTTCCAGGTTTGGACTCGACGGCACGGCCTCGCAGAAGACGAGGTTCTGTCCGTGCACATCGGAAAGAACGGAAGCGTCTATGCGGGCACTTCGGGCGGCCTCTCAATCCTCCGCAATGGAAAATTCGAGACCTACACGACGGCTCAGGGTCTGACCAATGACACGATCCATTGCATTCTGGAGGATGGCGAGGGCCGTCTCTATCTCAGCACCAACCGGGGCGTCAATGTCCTGGACCTCCAAGCCCCGGCTCCAGTCTCGAGGGTCCTCCCGATCGGCCACCTGAGCCGGAGCCTCGGCTCTTCCGTATGCCTCCGGGATCGCCGCGGCCGGCTCTGGTTCGGGCTCCATCATGCCCTCACAGTCTACGATCCCGCGAAGGACCGCCCGCGCAATCCTCCCAAGGCCCTGCTGACCGGTCTCCAGGTTTTCAAGGACCCGATTCGCCCCAGCTCCCAGGTCCTCGCCCACGACGAGAACGACCTGACGTTCTCCTTCACGGGGATCGACCTCGCGGCCCATTTCCTGCGCTTCCGCTACCGGCTCACCGGGCTGGACCGGGAGTGGATCGACTCGGAACAGCGGTCGGCCCGCTATCCCAACCTTCAACCCGGCGACTACCGCTTCGAGGTCCAGGCGAGAAACGACGCCGGGCTCTGGAGCGCACCGGCCGCTCTCTCGTTCACCCTCCTCTCGCCGCCCTGGTGGCGCCGGCCGGCCCTGGTGCTCGGCCTGGCTGCGGCGGCGGTCGCCCTGGCCGCGGGGCTGTTCGCGGTCTTCCGGGTGCGGCAACTCCTGGAGGTGGAGCGCCTGCGCGCCGGGATCGCGGCCGACCTCCACGACCAGGTCGGGGCCGGCCTCACGGACATCGCCATCCTCTCCGAAGTGGCCTCGCGGAAAGCCGGCCGCCTGCCTGAGCTCGACCGCATCGCCGCGACCGCGCGGGAGATGGTGGACGGCCTGGGCGACATCGTCTGGCTGGTCAACCCGCGGCGGGACTCCCTGGGCGAGCTGTTCCTGCGGCTCAAGGACTCCTACGCCGAGCTCTTTGCCCATGCCGGCGCCGAGCTCTCGGTGGTGGATCTCGCGCCGTTCGAGAGGGTGCGCCTGCCCATGGCCTGGCGCCAGGACCTCCATCTCCTGTTCAAGGAGGCTCTCCACAACGCCCTGCGCCACAGCGGCTGCCGCCGGGCCGAGCTGTCCGTGACCCTGCGCGGCCGGCGGCTGGAGGTGGCGCTCCGCGACGACGGCCGCGGCTTCGACCCGGAGCACGGCAACGGCCAGGGTGAAGGCCTCGCGACCATGCGCCGCCGGGCTGGCCGGCTCCGGGGAAGGCTGGACCTCGAATCCTCCCCGGCGGGGACGACCGTCCGCTTCACCGGTCCGGCCCCCTGAGCGGTACAATCCCGCTCAGGATCATGCGCAAGTTCCTCCTCTCGCTCGCTGTTCTGGCAGCCGCGGCCGTGGTGGGCCTTGCTGCCTTCTTCATCTTCAGCCAGCCCCGCCAGCGGCCGGCCTCGCTCGAAGCTGTGGCGCGGACCCCGGAGCGGATGGCGCGCGGGCGCTATCTCGTCGAGCACGTCCTCGACTGCAACGGATGCCACACCGAACGGGACTGGTCCCGCTGGGGCGGGCCGGTACGGGGAGCGCGGGGAGCGGGAGGCGACTGCCTGACCCAGGAGCACGGATTCCCGGGGCGGATCTGCGCCTCGAACATCACCATGGACCGGCGGACCGGGATCGGCGCCTGGACTGACGGCGAGATCCTGCGCGCCACCCGCGAAGGGGTCGACCGTGAAGGGAACGCCCTCTTCCCCCTGATGCCCTACACCGAATACCGGGCGCTCTCCGAAGAAGACGCCCGGGCCGTCGCCGTCTACCTGCGGACGCTCCGGCCCGTCCGCCACGCCGTGGCCGAGCCTGAGATCGACTTCCCCGTGCGCCTCTTCGTCAAGATGGCCCCTCGCGACCTGGACGGCCCGGTGCTGGAGCCCGACCCTTCCGACCCGGTGCACTACGGCGAATACCTGGCGACCATTTCGGGCTGCAAGTACTGCCATACCCCGGTCGACGACCGCAACCAGCCGGTCCGCGGCCGGGCCTTCGCGGGAGGCCAGGAATTCCGCGGCCCCTGGGGCACGGTCCGCTCCTCGAATCTGACCCCGCACGTCACCGGCCTCGGGGAGCGGAGCCGCGAGAGTTTCATCGGCCTCTTCCGCGTCTACAACGACCCTGGCGCCGCCGTCCCCGCCCCGGCCGGCCGCAACACGGTCATGCCCTGGCTCGCCCTGGCCGGGATGACCGACGAAGACCTGGGGGCGATCTACGAGTACCTCCTGACCCTGCCCCCGATCGAGAACACGGTCGAGAAGTTCCCACCGGCTGGGCCCTAAAGGACACCAAGGACACCAACGACACCAAGGACAAGGAAAGCGCGTCCTTGAGGTCCTTGGTGTCCTTATTGTCCTTTCAGGCACTCTCTTTGCTTCTTCTCCGGCGGTCATGGAGCCACGCACTCCCACCCTTGCCCCTCCCGCGCCCACCCGGCCGCCCCAGGCGCCGGCTGCCGCTGCCCGGCGGCGCGAGCGCGATCCGGGGTGGAGGAGCCAAGACGTCCTGCGGGCCGCGGCGCTGGTGATGGGGCTCTACCTGGGGCTCCGGCTGCTCTGGTTCGCCCACGAGCTGGTCTTCCTGACCTTCCTCGGAGTTCTGTTCGGGCTCGCCGTGGCCCGGGGAGCGGACCGCCTGGAGCGGTACCGAATTCCGCGCGGGGTCGGAGCGGCCCTGATCGTCTTCGGGTTCCTGGG
>DATEIO010000126.1:0-5224 GCA_035278895.1 Thermoanaerobaculia bacterium
CCACGAGCGGCTGACGGCGACGCTGCCTTCGCACGGCGCCCGCGTCCTCTGCATGGACTCCCTGGGCCCCGCCAACCTCGTGGACGACGGCGAGGCCGGCCCGGAGAACCTCGCCTACGTGCTCTACACCTCGGGCTCTACCGGGAAGCCCAAGGGCGTCCAGGTGACGCACGGCGCGCTCGCCAACTTCCTGGCCTCGATGCTCCGCGAGCCCGGTTTGACGGCGGACGACGTCCTCCTCGCCGTCACCTCGCTCTCCTTCGACATCGCGGGGCTGGAGCTCTACCTGCCGCTCCTGGCCGGCGCGCGCCTGGAGATCGCCTCCGCCGAGGTGGCGGCCGACGGCGCGCGGCTCGCGGCGCGGCTCCACGAATCCGCGGCCACGGTCCTCCAGGCCACTCCGGCGACCTGGCGCATGCTGCTGGAGGCGGGCTGGGAGGGCGGGCTCCGGCTGGCCCTCTGCGGCGGCGAGGCCCTGCCGGGCGATCTGGCAACGCGTCTTCAAGCGCGGGCCGGCGCGGTGTGGAACCTCTACGGCCCCACCGAGACCACGATCTGGTCGGCGGCCTTCCGGGTCGAGGAGGAGGTGGCCGGGATCGCGCCCGTCGGCCGGCCGATCGCCAACACGCAGATCTACGCGCTCGACCGGCGCCTGGACCCGGCGCCGCCCGGCGTGCCGGGCGAGGCCTGGATCGGCGGCGCGGGCGTGGCGCGCGGCTACTTGGGCCGCCCGGACCTGACGGCCGAGCGCTTCCGGCCCGACCCGTTCTCCGCCGCGCCCGGAGCCCGGCTCTACCGCACGGGCGACCTCGTCCGCACCCGGCCGGACGGCACGTTCGAGTTCCTCGGCCGCGCCGACCACCAGGTCAAGATCCGCGGCCACCGGATCGAGCTGGGAGAGATCGAGGCGGCGCTCGCCCTCCACCCCGCGGTCGCCCAGGCCGCCGTCGTGGCCCGCGACGACTGGGGCGACCTCCGGCTGGTGGCCTACGTGGTGCCGGCCGCCTTCGAAGAGGCGCCCACCGCGGAGCTGCGCGCGTTCCTGCGCGAGCGCCTCCCCGAGTTCATGGAGCCGTCGGCCTTCGTCACCCTGGCCGCGCTCCCCCTGACCCCGAACCGCAAGGTGGACCGCAAGGCCCTGCCCGCGCCCGAGGCCGCCGCCGCGGCCGGCACGTACGTCGCGCCGCGGAACCCGGTCGAAGAGGTGCTCGCCGGCCTCTGGGCCGAGGTGCTGGGGGTCGAGCGCGTGGGCCTCGACGACGACTTCTTCGCCCTGGGCGGCCACTCGCTCCTCGCCACCCGCATCGCCTCGCGGGTGGCCCGCGTGCTCGGCACGGCGCCGCCGGTGCGCTGGATCTTCGAGCGGCCCACGGTGCGCGGCCTTGCCGGCCGGATCGCGCGGGCCGCGCGGGAGGAAGGGGGCGAGCCCGAGCCGCCCCTCGCCCCGGTGCCGCGGACCGGCGACCTCCCCCTCTCCTTCGCCCAGGAGAGGCTCTGGTTCCTGGACCGCTTCCAGCCGGGCGGCACGGCCTACAACATGCCCGTGGCCCTGCGGCTCGACGGCGACCTGGACGTGGCGGCCCTCGCCGCGGCCCTCTCCGAGATCGTCCGCCGCCACGAGGCCCTGCGCACGAGCTTCCCGGAGCGCGACGGCCGGCCGCGCCAGGAGATCGCGCCCCCGGCCCCGGTGCCGCTGCCGGTGCTCGACCTCTCCGGCCTCCCCGCCGGCCGGCGCGACGCCGAGCTTTCGGAGCGCCTGGACGCCTTCGTCCGGAGCCCGTTCGACCTCCACCGCGGGCCGCTCTTGCAGGCCCTTCTGCTCCGGCTCGGCGCCCGGGACCACGCCCTGGCGCTCGCGACCCACCACATCGTGGGCGACGCCTGGTCGATCGGCCTCTTCGTGCGCGAGCTGTCCACCCTCTACGCCGTGGCGGCGCGGGGCGAGCGCTCGCCGCTCCCCGGGCTGCCGGTCCAGTACGCGGACTTCGCGGTCTGGCAGCGGGCGTGGCTGACCGGAGAGCGCCTCTCCCGGCTGGCCGCGGCCTGGCGCGCGCGGCTCGCGGGCGCGCCCACGGCCCTGGATCTCCCCACCGACCGGCCGCATCTGCCCGCGCAGTCCTTCCGCGGTGGCAGCGTGGCCGTGCGCCTGCGCCGCGAGACGGCTTCCGGCCTCCAGGCGCTCACCCGCCGCGAGGGCGCGAGCCCGTTCATGACGCTCCTGGCCGCGTTCCAGGCGCTCCTCCACCGCTACAGCGGCCAGGAGGACCTGGTGGTGGGCACGCCGGTCGCCGGGCGCAGCCGGCCGGAGATCGAGGGGCTGATCGGGGTCTTCCTGAACACCCTGCCGCTGCGCGGCGACCTCTCCGGCGACCCGGGCTTCCGCGAGCTGCTCGCCCGCTCCCGGGAGACCGCCCTCGAGGCCTACGCGCTCGAGGATCTGCCGTTCGAGAAGCTGCTCGAAGAGCTGCAGCCTCCGCGGGACCTGTCGCGGCCGCCGCTGTTCCAGACCCTCCTCATCCTGCAGAACGCGCCGGCCGAGGCGCTCACCCTCCAGGGGCTCGGCTTCTCGCTGCTGCCGCTCGAAACCGGCACCGCCAAGACCGAGCTGCTGCTCTCGCTCGCCGAAGGGGGCGGCGAGATCGGCGGCTACCTCGAATACAACGCCGACCTGTTTGACCGCTCGACGGCAGGGCGCCTGGCGCGCCACTTCGAGGCGCTCGTGGCCGGCGCGGTGGAGAGCCCGGAGACCCGCCTGTCGGAGCTGCCGCTCCTCTCCCCGGGCGAGCGCGAGCAGCTCGTGCGCGGGTGGAACCAGACGGCCGCCCCCCTCCCCCGGACCCTCGCCCACGAGCTGTTCGAGGCGCAGGCGGACCTGACCCCCGGGGCCGTGGCCGTGGAGGCCGGGAACGAGAGCCTGACCTTCGCCGAGCTCGACGCCCGCGCCAACCGCCTGGCGCACCACCTGCGCGTCCTGGGCGTGGGGCCGGAGTCGCTGGCCGGCCTGGCGGTCGAGCGCTCCGCCCGGATGGTCGTGGCCCTCCTCGGCATTCTCAAGGCCGGCGGCGCCTACCTGCCGCTCGACCCCGCCTATCCACGCGAGCGGCTCGCCTACATGCTGGAGGACTCGGGCACCCGGGTAGTGGTGACCGAAGAGGCCCTCCTCGGCAGCCTGCCGCCGCTAACGGCGGCGACCGTCCTCCTCGACGGCGACGCCGAAGAGATCGCCCGCCGGCCCGCGGAGCGGCCCGCCCCCGCGGCGGACCCCGAGGGTCTCGCCTACGTGCTCTACACCTCGGGCTCCACCGGCCTCCCCAAGGGCGTCCAGGTGCCCCACGGCGCACTGGTCAACTTCCTCCTCTCCATGCGCGAGCGCCCCGGCCTGGGCGAGGGCGACGTGCTGGTGGCGGTGACCTCGCTGTCGTTCGACATCGCGGGGCTCGAGATCTACCTGCCGCTCCTCACGAGCGCGAAGCTGGTGGTCGCGACCCGCGAGGAGGCGCAGGACGGAACGCGTCTCAAGGGCCTCCTCGCGCGCTCCGGCGCCACCGTGCTCCAGGCCACGCCCGCGACCTGGCGGCTGCTCCTCGACTCCGGCTGGACGGGCTCGCCCGCCCTGCGCGTGCTCTGCGGCGGCGAGGCCCTGCCCGAGGACCTGGCGGCGGCCCTCCTCCCGCGCTCCGCCGCGGTCTGGAACCTCTACGGCCCCACCGAGACCACGATCTGGTCCACGGTCTCCCAGGTCCTCCCCCGGCGCCCGGTCTCGATCGGCCGCCCGATCGCCAACACCACGGCGCACCTCGTAGACGCCAAGGGGGCGCTCGTGCCGGTGGGCGTGCCCGGCGAGCTGCTCCTGGGCGGCGCGGGAGTGACCCGCGGCTACCTCGGGCGGCCGGACCTGACCGCCGAGCGCTTCGTGCCCGATCCGTTCGGCGAGGAAGGCGGCCGCCTCTACCGCACCGGCGACCTCGTGCGGCGCCGCCCGGACGGCGAGCTCGAGTACTTCGGCCGGCTCGACCACCAGGTCAAGGTGCGCGGCTTCCGCATCGAGCTGGGCGAGATCGAGGCCGCCCTGCGCAGCCATCCGGCCGTGGCCGAGGCCGTGGCCGGGGTGCGCGATTTGAAGGAGGGGAAGTCCCTGGTCGCCTGGATCGTGGCGGCCGGAGCCGTCGAAACGGCCGAGCTGCGCGAGCACCTGCGCGCCCGGCTGCCCGAATCCATGCTGCCCGGCGCCTGGGTCGTGCTCCCCGCCCTGCCGCTCACGCCCAACGGCAAGATCGACCGCCGGGCCCTGCCCAACCCCGAGCGCGCTCCGGCCGCGGTCTACGCGCCGCCGAGGAGCGCCGTCGAGCGCGAGGTCGCCGGGATCTGGGAGGAGCTCCTCGGCGTCGAAAAGGTGGGCCTCGAAGACAACTTCTTCGAGCTCGGCGGCCACTCGCTCCTCGTCCCGCGCCTCCAGGCCCGCCTGCGCGAAAGGCTGGGCCGCGAGGTGGGCGTCGCCGACCTCTTCGGCCACCCGACCGTGGCCTCCCTCGCGCGCCGGCTCACACCCGAAACCGCGGCCGCCGAGACCCGGCCGGTCCGCACCCGCCGCCGCGAGCCCGCCTCCGGGATCGCCATCCTCGCCATGGCCGGCCGCTTCCCCCGCGCGGCGAATCTCGAGCAGTTCTGGCGCAACCTGCGCGGCGGGGTCGAGGCGGTCTCCTTCTTCAGCGAGGAGGAGCTCGCCGCCTCCGGCCTCCCCCGCGAGCTGCTCGCGAGCCCGAGCTTCGTGCGGGCGGGCGCGGTGCTCGAGGACGCCGACCTCTTCGACGCAGAGCTCTTCGGCATCCTGCCCGGTGAGGCGGAGCTGATCGATCCGCAGCAGCGGCTGCTCCTCGAATGCGGCTGGGAGGCGCTCGAAAAGGCGGGCTACGCCGGCACGAAGCGCCCGGTGGGCGTGTTCGCCGGCACCAGCGAGAACACCTATCTGCTCCACAGCCTGCTGCCGAACCCCGAGGTCGCCGCCTCGGCCGGGATTCTCGGGCTCACGGTGGCGAGCTCGCGCGACTTCGTGGCCACCCGGCTCGCCTACAAGCTGGATCTGGCCGGCCCCGCGATCTCCGTGCAGACCGCCTGCTCGACCTCGCTCGTCGCGGTCCACATGGCCTGCCAGAGCCTGCTCTCCGGCGAGTGCGACCTGGCCCTGGCCGGCGGCTCCTCGGTGCGCGTGCCGCAGCGGACCGGC
>DATEIO010000127.1:0-5515 GCA_035278895.1 Thermoanaerobaculia bacterium
CGCTGGTGGGGGAGGCCGCCGACCTCGTCTACCACCTGCTCGTCCTCCTCGAGGCGAGCGGCATCGACCCGGGGGAAATCGCCGAAGAGCTTTCGAGGCGCCACGGTTTGGCCAAGACGGAGCACTCCTAGGAGGAAGCACTTTGATTTCTATTGGAGGATTCTCTTGATGTCATCCGAGGGGAACGCGCGCCGGCCGCGCCGGGCCGTGCCACACATTCGCGAATTCCTGGCCGACAGCCTGACGCCGCTGTCGGTCTACCGCCGCCTCGCCAAGATCTCGCCCCACCGCTTCCTGTTCGAGAGCGTGAGCGGCGGCGAGCAGATCTCCCGCTTCAGCTTCCTGGGCGCGGGGCCGCGCGAGATCTACCGTCTGTACCAGGACCGTCTGGAAGTCGAGAAGGGCGGGAAGAAGAAGCGCCTTCCCGGCGCGCCGCTCGACGCCTTGCGGGAAATCCTTCACAGCGTCGCGGCCGAGCCCGGACCCATCCCCTTCACGGGCGGCCTCGTGGGCTACTTCGGCTACGACGTGATCCGCCTCGTCGAGCGCCTGCCGGACCGCCCGCCCGATCCCTACGATCTCCCCGTCGCCCTCCTCGCCCGCTTCGACACCGTGGTCATCTTCGACCACGCGCGCCAGCGGGTGCTCGCCATCGCCAACGAGATCGAGGGGGAGGTGGAGGTCGCCGAGGCCGAGCGGCAGCTCGCCCGGCTCTCCAAGGTGCTCACCGAAGAGGCCGGCGGCGGCGGGGTCGCCATGCCCTCCCCGGCGCCCGAAAAGGTGAAGACCGGGCCGCCGAGCCTGGGGAGCGCCGAATTCCGCAAAGCCGTGCTCGCGGCCAAGGAATACATCGCCGCGGGCGACATCTTCCAGGTGGTCCTCGCCCGCCGCTTCAAGGTGCCGCGCCGGGTCGAGCCGCTCGCCCTCTACCGGGCGCTCCGCATGGTCAACCCGAGCCCGTACATGGTGCTCATCGAGATGCCCGAGGCCGCGCTCGTGGGCGCCTCGCCCGAGATGCTGGTCCGGAAGCAGGGGCGCCGCATCGAGACCCGTCCCATCGCCGGCACGCGCCCCCGGGGCATGGACGCGGACGGCGACCGGAACCTGGCCGAGGACCTTCTCGCCGATCCCAAGGAGCGGGCCGAGCACGTCATGCTCGTGGACCTGGGGAGGAACGACCTGGGCCGGGTGGCCCTCCCCGGGAGCGTGCGCGTGCCGAGCTTCATGGAGATCGAGAACTACAGCCACGTGATGCACCTGGTCTCGAGCGTCGAGGCCGAGATGGAGCCGGACAAGGACGCGCTGGACGCGCTCCTCGCCTGCTTCCCGGCGGGCACGGTCTCGGGCGCGCCCAAGATCCGCGCCATGGAGATCATCGATGAGCTCGAGCCCGAGGCGCGCGGCCCCTACGCGGGCGCGGTCGGGTACATTTCCTACTCGGGGGACCTGGACACCTGCATCACCATCCGCACCCTGGTGGTCCGGGAAGGGGAGACCGCGGTCACGGCCGGAGCCGGCATCGTGGCCGACTCGGACCCCGCGGCCGAGGAGCGGGAGACCGAGAACAAGGCGGCGGCCCTGCTGGCTGCCGTGGCGCTCGCCGAAGAGCTGGAGGCACGCTCGTGATCCTGATGGTCGACAACTACGACTCGTTCACCTACAACCTGGTCCAGGTGCTGACCGCGGCCGGCGCCGAGGTCCTGGTGCTCAGAAACGACGCCGAGCCCGCCGAGGCCATGCTCGCGAGGAAGCCCGACGGCATCGTGCTCTCGCCCGGCCCAGGCCGGCCCGAGGACGCCGGGGTCTGTCTGGATCTGATCCGCCTCCACGCTCCGGTCCCGCTCCTGGGCGTCTGCCTCGGCCACCAGGCCCTGGGCGTGGCGTTCGGCGCCACAGTCGACCGGGCGCCGCGGCTCATGCACGGCAAGACCTCGCCCGTCCGCCACAACGACGTCGGGGTCTTCGAAGGTCTCCCCAACCCGTTCGAGGCCACCCGCTACCACAGCCTGGAGGTGAAGGAGGGGACGCTGCCTCCCGAGGTCGAGCCTCTCGCCTGGAGCGACGACGGCACGCTCATGGGCCTGCGCCACAAGGAGCTTCCCTACTGGGGCGTACAGTTCCACCCGGAGTCCGTGCTGACCGGCTCGGGGCCGCACCTGCTCGCCAACTTCCTGGAGATCTGCCGTGCCCACGCTTGACGCCCGTAGCGCCCTCGTCCGCGTGACCGCGGGGGAGAGCCTCACCCGGGAGGAGACCGAGGAGCTGTTTGGGCAGCTCATGGACGGCCAGGTGAGCGAGACGCTCAAGGCCGCGCTCCTGGTCGCTCTGCGCATGAAGGGCGAGGCCGTCCCCGAGATCTCGGGCGCCGCCGCGGCCATGCGACGCCGGGCGATCCCCATCCCCCACACCCGGGGCGACGTGGTGGACACCTGCGGCACGGGGGGCGACGGCCGGGGCACGTTCAACATCTCGACCGCCGCGGCCCTGGTGGCCGCCGCGGCCGGGGCTCCGGTCGCCAAGCATGGCAACCGCTCCGTCTCCAGCCGCTCGGGGAGCGCCGACGTGCTCGCCGCCCTGGGGGTCAAGATCGACATCCCCCCCGAGGTCGCGGGGAAGACCCTCGACGCGGTGGGGATCACCTTTCTCTTTGCCCCGATCCTCCACCCGGCCATGCGCGAGGTGATGCCGGTCCGCCGCGAGCTGGGCCTGCGCACGATCTTCAACGTCCTGGGGCCACTCACCAACCCGGCCGGCGCGCGCCGCCAGCTCATGGGGGTCTATGCCGAGAGCCTGGTCGAGCCGATCGGCCACGTGCTGCGGGACCTGGGCGCCGAGCACGCCCTGGTGGTCCACGGCGACGACGGTCTCGACGAGATCACGACGACAGGCGTGACGCGGGTCGCCGAGGTGAGGGACGGCGAGGTCCGGTGCTACACGCTCACGCCCGAGAATCTGGGGCTGCGGCGCGCGCAGCTGACCGAGCTCGCGGGCGGCGGACCGGACGAGAACGCTGCGGCCATGCACCGGGTCTTTGCCGGAGAAGAAGGGCCGCTCGCGGACGTGACCGTGCTGAACGCCGGTGCCGCCCTGTACGTGGCGGGCCTCTCCTCTTCCATCGCCGAGGGGATCGGGAAGGCCCGGGAGGTGCTCGCCTCGGGCGCGGCAGCCACGAAGCTCGAAGAGCTGCGGAGCTTCCCGGAATGAGCCGTCCCGCCGACGTCCTCTTGAAGATCGCCGGGCAGCGCCGCGTCCGCGTGGCGGAGGCATCGGTGGATGCGAGAGACATCCCTGAAGGCTCTCCGCGCACCGTCTCGAACAACGCGTTCCTGGGCGCGCTCCGCGCTCCCCGGGGCACGGCGGCCATCATCGCCGAGGTGAAGATGGGCTCTCCGCGCCTGGGCAATCTCCACGGCCGGGTGGATCCCCTCGCCCAGGCGAGGCTCTACGCCGAAAACGGCGCGGCCGCGCTCTCGGTCGTGGTCGAGCCCGACTTCTTCCATGGGAGCTACGACCTTTTGGCCGCCTGCCGCGAGGCCTCGGGGCTCCCGGCCATCGCCAAGGATTTCGTGGTGGACCCGGTGCAGCTCCTGTGGGCCCAAGAGGCCGGGGCGGACGCGGTGCTCCTGATCGCCTCGCTTCTCGAAGCGGAGGAGATGGAACGCTACGCCCGCCTGGCGCGCGGCCTGGGGCTCGTCCCCCTGGTCGAGACGCACGACGCGGACGACATCGGAAAGCTCGGCGGCGAGCCCTGGGAGCTCGTGGGGATCAACAACCGGGACCTGCGCACGTTTGACGTCGACCTCCAGAATTCCATCTCGCTCCTGCCCGGCCTCCCGGAAGAGGCGGTCAAGGTGGCCGAGAGCGGCATCAAGGACGGCCTGGACGTGGCGCTTCTGCGCGAGAGCGGCTTCGACGCCTTCCTGATCGGCGAGTCGCTCCTCCTGGCGCCCGATCCCGCGGAGCAGCTCCGGCAGCTCCTGATCGGGCCGGAGATCTGACGTGGCCGTCCAGGTGAAGATCTGCGGAGTGACCGATCCCGGGAACGCCCGGACCGTGATGGAATTAGGCGCCGATGCCCTGGGGTTGAACTTTTATCGGGCGAGCCCGCGATACGTTGAAGTCGAACGGGCCCGCGAGATCGCCGCGGCGGTCGAAGGCCGGGTCCTTCTGGCCGGCGTCTTCGTGAATCACTCCAGGGCCGAGGTCGAGGAGATCGCGGAGCGGGTCGGTCTGGACCTCCTCCAGTTCTCGGGCGACGAGGGACCTGAAACGGTGGCCCCTTACGCCGCGCGGGCGATCCAGGTGTTCCGCACCGGCGGGGTCCCCGGTCCCGAGGTCCTGGCGGCGTACGGCAATCTCTGGGGCGTCCTGCTCGACGCCCCGCACGGCTCGCTCTACGGCGGCACCGGCACGGCCTGGGACTACGGCGCGATCCCGCCCGGTCCGTTCCACGGCGAGAGCCGCCTGTTCCTGGCCGGCGGGATCGGCCCGGACAATGCGCGGCGCGCGGTCTCGGCCGTGCGCCCGTTCGCGATCGACGTCTGCTCCCGGGTGGAATCGTCGCCCGGCATCAAGGACCCCGAGCTGGTGTCCCGGCTCATCGAGGAGGCAAGGCATGGCGAGACCCCAACCCCGTCCTGACGCCGAAGGGTACTTCGGCTCCTACGGCGGGCGCTTCGTTCCCGAAACCCTGATGGCCCCGCTCGCGGAGCTCTCCCGGGCCTACGACAAGGCCCGGCGCACGCGCGCCTTCCGCCGCGAGCTGGACGGGCTCCTCAAGGATTTCGCCGGCCGCCCCACGCCGCTCTACTACGCCGAGCGCCTCTCGGACGAGCTGGGCGGCGCGCGGATCTTCCTGAAGCGCGAGGACCTCCTCCACACCGGCGCTCACAAGATCAACAACGCGATCGGCCAGTGCCTGCTCACCCGGACCATGGGCAAGGAGCGGGTGATCGCCGAGACCGGCGCCGGCCAGCACGGCGTCGCGACCGCCACGGCCGCCGCGGCCCTCGGGCTCTCCTGCACGGTCTACATGGGGAGCGAGGACATGCGCCGCCAGCGCCTGAACGTGGACCGCATGCACCTGCTGGGCGCCGAGGTGGTCCCCGTCGACTCCGGCAGCCGGACGCTCAAGGACGCGATCAACGAGGCGCTGCGCGACTGGGTGACGAACGTGCGCACCACCCACTACGTGCTCGGCTCGGTTTTGGGGCCCGACCCGTTCCCCCGCATGGTGCGCGACTTCCACCGCGTGATCGGCGACGAGGCCCGCATCCAGTTGAAGCGCCAGGCCGGCACCGAAGCGCCCGATCTCGCGGTCGCCTGCGTGGGCGGCGGCAGCAACTCGATCGGCCTCTTCACCGCGTTCCTGGAGGACCGCCGGGTGCGCCTGATCGGCGTCGAGGCGGGCGGCCGGGGCACCGCGTCGCGCGGCGAGCACGCGGCCCGCTTCGCGGGCGGATCGCTGGGCGTGCTCCACGGCACGCGGACGCTCGTGCTCCAGGACGAGGAGGGG
>DATEIO010000128.1:0-12612 GCA_035278895.1 Thermoanaerobaculia bacterium
TGAGCGAGGCTCTCCCCATGCCGGTCTGGGCCGATGTCGAGACCTCGTCCGAGGGGTACGCGCGCCGCTTCGGAGGGCCGGTGGGGGAGTACTTCCTGGAGGTCCAGACCGCGACTCTCCTGGAGTTGTTGGCCCCCTTCCCCGGTGCGTGGGTGCTGGACGTGGGCGGCGGGCACGCTCAGCTCGCAGGACCGCTCCTCGAAAAGGGGTTCGAGGTGACCGTCGTGGGGAGCGAGGAGGTCTGCCGGGAGCGGCTCGACCGGCTTCTGCCCTCAGGCTCCTTCGAGTTCCGCGCCTCGGACCTTCTCGCTCTCCCCTTCCCGGACCACTCCTTCGACGTGGTGATCGCCTTCCGACTGCTCACCCACGTGCCGCGGTGGAAGGAGCTCGTGGCCGAGCTCTGCCGGGTCGCGGACCGGGCGGTGGTGGTCGAGTACCCGGACGTGCGGAGCTGGAACGTCCTGTACACCCTGCTCTTCCCCTGGAAGAAGAGAATCGAGGGGGACACGCGCACGTTCCTCTGCTTCAAGCCCCGGGAGGTGGCGGCGGAGCTCGCCCGGCACGGGTTCGTCCGGCCTGCAACCCGGCGCCAGTTTTTCATCCCCATGGTCGTACACCGCGCTCTTTCCCGGCGGGGAATCTCGCGGAGCCTGGAAAGAGTGAGCCGGTTTCTGGGATGGACGCGCGCCTTCGGGTCTCCCGTCGTCCTTCGCGCCGAACGGGAGGAAGCACGTCGATGAGGATTCTGGTCACAGGAGGAACCGGCTTCACGGGCAAGGCGCTCGTCCGCCGCCTGCTCGATCTAGGGCACGAGGTGGTGGCCCTCGACTACAAGGAGGGCTTGAAGACCCAGGAGATCCGGGACTGGGGGGCGGAGGTGGTCCTGGGGAGCGTGACGGACAAGGAGGTGGTCCGCCGCGCCATGAAGGACGTCGAGCTCGTCCACCACGTGGCCGCGGCCTTCCGGGAGATGAACGTTCCCGACAGCTACTACCACGAGGTCAACGTCGGGGGGACCCGGAACGTCCTCGAGGCGGCGCTCGCGGCGGGGGTCCGGAAGCTCGTCTACTGCAGCACCTGCGGCGTGCACGGCAACATCGACCACCCTCCGGGCGGAGAGGACGCGCCCATCCAGCCGGCCGACTACTACCAGCGCACCAAGTACGAGGCCGAGCCCCTCGCCCGCGAATTCTGCGACCGGGGCCTCCCCACGGTCATTCTGCGACCGGCCGCGATCTACGGCCCCGGGGACCCCGAGCGCTTCGGCATGATCTTCCGGCGCGTGGCCCGGGGGACCTTCCCCATGTTCGGCAGCGGCCGGACGCTCTACCACCCGCTCTACATCGACAGCCTGATCGATGCCTTCGTGCTGGCCATGGAAGAAGGCAAGGGAGTGGGAGAGGCCTACCTGATCGCGGACGAAGAGTACCTGGAGATCGAGGATCTCGTCCGGAGGGTGGCGAAGGCCCTGAACGTCAACGTGAAGATCCCCCACTACCCGATCATCCCCATTCTGGTGGCCGGCCACCTTTGCGAGGCGGTGTGCAAGCCGTTCGGCGTGACGCCCCCGATCTTTCCCCGCCGGGTCGACTGGTACCGCCAGAACCGCGCGTTCAGGATCGACAAGGCCCGGCGCGAGCTGGGCTACCAGCCCCGGGTGCGCATCGACGAAGGGCTCCGGCGGACCGCCGAGTGGTATCGCGCCGAGGGCTATCTGTGAATATCCAGAGACGGATTGAAGGACATGAATGTAAGAATTTTTCCCCTTCTTTTCCTGGCGATCCTCGCCGCGATCCTCGCAACGAGGCCGGCGGTGGCGGTTCCCCTCTATGGAACGGAGGAGATTGTCCTTCGCTCCAGCGTCTCCTATGACGGGATCGCAGGGACCCCGAACCCTTTCGACCTGAGCCTGACCGCGCGGGTGACCGCGCCCTCCGGGCGCCGTTTTACCGTGGACGGCTTTTTCGATGGAAACGGGGAGGGGGGCTCTTCCGGCCGGATCTTCAAGGTCCGCATCTCCGCCGAAGAGCCCGGCGTCTGGAAATGGGAGACGGCGAGCGACGTGCCGGGATTGAACGGTTTTTCGGGCCGCTTCACCGTGGAAGAACGGCTGGGCGGCGTCTTCGGACAGGGGCCGGTCGGGGTGAGCCCGAGGTGGCCGCGCGCCTTCGCTCGCCGGGAGAGCGGGCCGGTCTTCCTCGTGGGCAAGTTCCTCGACCAGGCCGCCCCCTCGCCCTTGAAGTTCTCCCACACCATGTTTTCCGAGGAGCTGGGAGAGAAGGACCGGGAGGCCTTGCTCGCCCGCCACCTGGACCTGGGGCTCAACAAGATCAACGTCTACCTCGCGAACCGCGGCGACTACGGAGGCGTTTCAACCACCCCCTGGGTGGGGACGGCGGAGGCCAACGACAAGCGGAGGTTCGATCTCGCCCGCTTCCGGATGTATGAGCGTTGGGTCGTACGGATGCGCGACGCAGGAATGGTGGCCCACCTCTGGTTCTTCGCGGATGATTCCGGATTCGGCGACCTGCCGGACGACGACCGCAAGCGCCTCATCCGCTACGCCATGGCCCGCCTGTCCGGCTACTCCAACACGATGTTCACTCTGGCCCTGGAGTGGCAGGAGGGGTGGTCTCCGGCCGAGGTCGAGAGCCACGCCCGTTTCCTCCAGGAGAAGAACGCCTGGGGGAGGCTCGCGAGCGTCCACGGAACCACCGGCCCGTTCGCCTTTCCGAGCGCCCCCTGGGCCGATTTCCTGGATATCCAGGCTGGCAACGACGCCCGGCCCGAAGCGGTCTACGCCCTGGGGATCGCCCAGCGGGGGCTCGCGGCCAAGCCGCTCCTCCAGGAGGAGCACGGCCTGGGGGACGAGGACAGGGCGAACCGCCGCAGAGCCTGGGGCGCCTTCCTGTCCGGCGCGGCGGGCGTGGGGACCGGCGCCTTCCTCGAACACCTCGCCCGGTTCGCCAAGACGGTCCGCTTCGAGCGCCTGGAGCCCGCGAACCGGTTGGTCCTCGCGGGCGACGCCTGGGCTCTGGCCGAAAGGCAGCGTGCCTTCGTCTTCTATCTCCCGGAGGGGGGAACGGTCCGGGTGAACCTCCGGGGAGCCCCGGGTCCTCTGAAGGTCCGCTGGTACGACCCCCGGACCGGCGCCTTCCGCAATGCCCCCCCGGTCCCCGGCGGGAAGATCCGCGCCTTCACCGCGCCTTCGGACGACGATTGGGCGTTATATATCGATAAATGAATGGTACGGCGGTTGCTGTCCATTTCCTCATCATCGAAGGAGATGGACATGAAGTTGGCCCGTTCGCTCCGAGGAATGGTCTGCGCATCGATAGTTCTTCTGGGGGCCACGGCCGGAGTTGGAGGGACGGCGCTCTTTCCCGCTCAGGATCTCGAGGGGCCGGGCCTCTCCGTCGCCTACGCCGGGGCGGGTCTGCTGGTTGGGCGATCGAGGAATCTGCCCGTGGTGATCGGCGGCCGGGTGGAGCTCGCCCTGCTCTACTGGGCAGGCCGGGACCGTCCCTGCCCGCAGGACAAGCCGGACGGACCGTGCATCCTCCCGGACCGGGGACTCTACAAGGATCAGCTCCTCTCCCTGGACGGGGCCGCGGTGGAGGGAACGCTGATCGGATCGGAGGAGCAGCCGGACACCAACGCGGGGCCGATCAACAACCTGGGATACATGGCGGACGTGACCGACCTCGTGCGCTCGCGAGGGACCGGGCGCCAGGTCTTCCGGATCTCCGACCCTGACCCGGCGAGCAACCTGGCCGACCTGGACGGCGCCGGTCTCTTCGTGGTCTACACCGATCCGGAGGTCAGCGCGCCCGCCCGGGTGATCGTCCATCACGGGCTGGACTTCGCCTACGGCGAGGACCGCACTGCGGGCGACACCCAGGTCACCGACCCCTTCACCTTCAACCACGGGGCCGCGCGGGCCACGGTCCGGCGCGGCAAGCTGGTGGTCTTCGCCGCGGACGCCGTGAAGAACGGGCCCGACCGGATCGACGTCAGCCGGAATCCCAGCCTGCAGGATCGCCTGGACGGCTCGGCGGGAGAGTCGTGGGACGCCGACCTCTTCTCCGTGGACGTCCCCGCCGGGGCCGGGGCCACGTCCGTCCAGATCTTCTCCGAGCCGGTGGGAAAGAATCCGGATTCCCTGCTCTGGGTGATGGCGGCCTTCTGGCTCCCTCTGCCCGTGCCTTCGGGCTGCTCCGCCGCGTTCTGGGACCGCTCCCCGGGCCTTTGGAGCGCGACCGGGACCCTGCCCGGACAGAAGGTGTCCGACCTTTTCACCGAGGCGAAGCGGTTCGACACGGTGGGGCCGGTCACGGCGCGGGCGGCCCTCCGGTTCCAGCACGGAGCGGGTCTCGTCGGAGCGGCCAGAGCCCTGGTGCAGAACGGGGTCGCCGCCCTGCTGAACGCGGGGCATCCCAAGGTCGAGTTCCCGCTCACCCGGACCCAGGTGATCACCCGTGTCGACACCGCCTTGCGCAGCGAAGACGCGGCGAAGATCCTGGACGCCGCGCGCGATCTTGGGCTCGCGAATGCCGCCGAGTGCCCCCTGGACTGACTCCCTACTCTTTTTCTTCCTGGGCTTGCGCGGAGATCAGCCGCCCCTCGAGAGTGATGGGGGGCTGCCCCGGCGGAGCGGGCTTCGCGATGTCGTAGATCCAGACGACCGGACCCTTGCCGTTCCACTCCCGGGGATCGAAGGTGGCGATCCGGCGGGTCTTTTCGAGCCCCTGGTAGAAGCGGACGAAGGAGGGGAAGTTTCCGCCGCGGGGCGATTTCGTGAAGTACTGGTCGCGGGCCTCGCTGTTGGTAACCACGAAGCGGATGCCGTCCGCCCGGAGCTCCTCGACGGTCTTGGGCTGGCGGGTGACCAGGGGGTTTCCCATGTCCAGGTCCACGGGATTGCTCCGCAGCTCTGCGTCGGACTTCTCCCGCGGCAGCCACCACTGGTGTCCGAGCTCGTCCATGTTCAGGCCATCGGCAGGCGGATACTTCCGGAGCAGCTCGATCCTGAGATCCTGGTGATGGGTGAACGGGCTCTTGCCGAGGCTCGCGAGAACTTTCGCCATCCGGTCGGCCGAGGCCGGGCTCGGGTTCAGGAAGGGGCCGTAATCGTCCACCAGGATCCGGGCTCCCTTGGGGAGGCGCTCGTGGACGTAGCGCCAGGCGGCGAGGCGGCTGTCGAGCTTCGTGAGCTCCCGGTTGAAGCGGACCGTCTCCGCAAGCGTGGGGAGGCACGCGAAGGCTGTGAGCGCCAGGGCGGCCCAGGCCCGCCGTTCCTCCGGCAGGCGGAACGGCGAGAGCAGGGCGAGCGCGCCCGGCCAGATCAGGGTGGCGAGCAGCGGATAGAGAGCGTTCAGATGCCGGGGCTGGACGTGGTAGGCAGCCACGGTGATCGCCGCGAGAAAGAAGAACAGGCACGGGATGAGGACGAGAAGGCCATACCAGCGGGTCTCGCGCCGAACGAGGGTGATGATCAGGCCCGCCGCCACGAGGGCGGAGAGGGCCACCCCCAGCACCCGCCGGCCCAGGACGACCTTGAAGAAGTGGAGGGAGGCTCCGGTCCAGGCCCCGAGGCCGGGCTTGTACTCCACCCGGGCGTCCGGCTCGAAGCGGGCTTTGGTCTCCTTGCCAAGGCCGAGGCTCTGCTTTACGCCCACCGTGCTGTCCCGTATCCAGGTGGGATCCAGGAAGTTGTAGGGAGAGGAGACGAAGAAGCCGGCGAGGAACAGGAAGCCCAGGAGCGCGCCGCGCAGCAGGACCGTGCTCCAGCGGGTGGAGCGGTCGAACCCCCGGAGAAGCTCCAGGGCGAGGTAGGTCGGCACGAGCACGATCGCGTAGTAGTGCGTGCCCATGGCCACCCCCGCGAGGAGAGCGGCGAGGATCAGAGGGCGCAGGCTCGGCGTCTCCCGGGTCCGCAGGTAGACGTAGACCGAGAGGGTCATCAGGAACCCGCACGGCACGTCGCTCTTGATCGTCTGCGCGGAGTAGACCATGGGCGCGAGCACGGCGGCGGCGAGAGCCCCCGAGAGCCCGGCCCAGGGCGTGCCGAACACCTTGCGGCCGATCCGGTAGACGAGATAGACGGTCGCCAACCCGAAGGCTGCCACCACGAGCCGGCCGATCAGGAGGAAGGGGGCCGGCTCGAACAGGAAGTGCGCTCCGAACGCGGCCGTGGAGTCGAACGTCCCGGCGATCCGGCCGAAGGCGAAGTAGAGACCGTAGAAGAAGGCCAGCACGTACATGAGGAACGCCGGCTTGTGGAACCAGTGGGGATTGAGATCGCCGGTTCCCATTGCCATCGAGCGCCGCATGAAGTGCAGCTCGTCCCCGAAGTAGGAGAAGGGCAGGTCGTGGAGCAGTCCCCAGAAGCGGATGCCGGCCGCCAGGAGGAGGACCGACAGGAGCGCCAGAGTCACCGCGCGGGAGCGCATTGTTTCAACGAATTTGCAAGAAACAAGCCGCAGCTCAGGCGCTGTGGATGCTGAACACCGCCCCCAGGCCCGCAGGCTCCAGGTCGATCTCCCGAAGCAGATCCTTCCGCTTCAGGTCGTAGAGGGCGATCCGGCTGGGGTGCTGGTTGTGGTGCTCCGTCTCCCGAAAGCCGTGGCGGATCCAGCTCAGGTTCTTGCGCAGGCGCGTGTAGCGGAGCCGGGTGAAGCCCACCCAGGCCTGGCCACCGTCCAGGGGAAGCAGCCCGCGGCACCATCCCAAGGGACGCTCGTCGTCCTCCAGGCTGCGGATTCCGTTCAGGTCGAGGGAGGTCTTCTTCCCGGTCCGGAGGTCGAAGGTGACGATGCACCCGTTGACCGTGGTGAACCACAGGCAGCTCCCGCGCACGTGGCCGTCGTGGATTCCGTCGAGAGCGACCGGAAACGAGGAGTGCCCGTTCGCCACGCCATCGACCGGCACCGCGTCCCGCTGCTCGAAGCGGGTGACCCAGGGGCGGCCGTCCAGGAAGAAGAGGTGGTTGGGGTGGGAGTGGTGGGGTTTGGTCGTCGGCACCTTGCGGTAGTCGACGTCGGGCGGAAAGCGGTCCCAGGGGGAGCCTCCGAGGACGCTCGTGATCTGGAGGAGCTCCCCTTCGGGCGAGATCTCGGCCACGGCGTCCAGCCCCGTGACGGCGACGAAGAGGGTGCCGCCGGGTCCGGGGAGCACGTGGTGGAGGTCGTTGAAGCAGGGGAGCGAGATCACCCGCCGGATCGCGAAGCTCGGGAAGTCGCAGAGGAGGACCTCGGTCTGGGTACAGAGGTAGGCCGTATTCCCCTGGATCGTGGCCGCCTTGAAGGTGTGCGACGGGGTGTCGTCGGGGCAGTGCTCGGGAGGGGACTCGTATTCAAGCACGGGCTCGGCCCGTCCGTCCACCACCCGGACCACGAGCGCCTTCTTGAAGGCGTGCCACTCCTTGAGCTGGTAGAAAGAGACCCTTTGCTGGCCCCCGACGATCCACAACCGATCCTTCATCGTGGATTCCTCCCTTCTTTTCCGAGACCGACCAACTGCAATGTATGGAGCCAATCGGAAGGTTTCCGGTAGACGAACGTGCGTACACCCACGAGCCGCTTCACCGTGGCGACCGTGGCGAGGTTGAAGACGATCAGCGTGAGCGTGGTCGCGATCGCGATGCCCTGCCCTCCCCAGAGCGGAGCGAGAACGAAGCTTAAAACCAGGTTGAGCAGCCCGCCGCCCAGCGTCAGCAGGAGCAGCCGCGTGTGGTGCCCGGTCATCTGGAGGACGTAGCCGGCGCCCCCCGAGGCGGCATCCCAGAAGCTGCCGACGGCCAGGATCATCAGAATGCTCCAGGCTCCCACGTACGGCGCGCCGTAGGCGATCCGGATCAGCAGGCGTCCGAAAAGCAGCAGGCCCAGGAGCGACGCGAGCGAAAGCCCGGCCACGACCGTCGAGGCGGTGCGGGCCAGCCGCTCCATCTCCTCCTGGCGGCCGTCCGAGTAGAGGAGAGAGAACTCCTGGGGGATCACGAACGAGGTCATGGCGGGGATGGCCGCCAGGATCTGGAGCAGGGTGGCCGCGACGCCATAGACGGCGACCTCCTCGTGAGGGCGCGCCCAGGAGAGGATCCACAGGCTCGACGACACGTAGAGGACCGACGCGGCGCTCCGCAGGCCCATGGCCGTCGAGGTTGAGAGGATCTCCCGCATGGGAGGAGGCGCAATCGCTGCGCGCGGCTCGGAGGTCTCCTCGTCCGTCGTCGCCGTCAGGGCGAGGGCGTATCCGATCGCCGTGACGAGGAGGGCCGTCCCGTAGATCGCGGCCAACCCCTCCCAGGGCACCTGGCCGGCCGCGGTCGCCCAGAGGCCGAGGAAGCCCCCCAGGATGAGCGCGCGGGGCACGAGCTGGGACAGGGGCGCCGACACCCGGTACATCCGGAACGCGCGCAGATAGCTGTCGAGCAGGTTCCCGAAGGAGACCAGCATCGCGGCGGCGAGCAGGAACGGGGTCGCGTGGGCGAGCTCGGGGGCGTCGAGCTTCCGTGCGATCCACGGCCAGGCGAGGGCGAGGCCGGGGACCACGACGCTCCAGAGCAGGAGCTGCAGGCCGAGCAGCCGCCGGCGCAGGAGGGCCGTGGCCCGGTCTCCGCCCTGCCCGCGGCTCACGGGTGCGAAGCGTAGCGCGGCCGGCCCGAGACCGAGCTGCAGAATCAGGCTCACCGACATGATCGCCTGCTGGAGCAGCATGTAGGAGGCGACGTCGCGCTGGCCTGCCACCCGGACCATGACCATGCCGGAAAGGAACCCGACGGCCATCCCGAGGACCTGGGCGACGCCGAAGAGAGCCCCTCCCTTGCGAATCCGCTGATAGAAAGAATCCGCGCTGGGAGAAACCGCGGGGGCCGGACCGCTCAGGGGAACAAGAAGACTGTCACCGCCGGCCTGCATGTCGTTCAGAAAATCCTCCCTCTGGAATCCCTGGGATTCCGGATCGTTCGTCCGCCTGGGTTGCAAGAAGACTGCCCGTCAACGCCGGGGAGGGGGAGGCTCGGACGCCACGGCCACGGCCGCGTGGAGCCGCGTCAAGTACTGTCCCTGGATCTTGCCCAGGGGGAGGACGTTGCCTCCTTCCGTCTTCAAGACAAACTGGATCAGGTCGTTTCCGGCCTCGATCAGCACGGGGTCTCCGGTCTGGCGGCCGGCCCGCGCGAGGAGGGCGAGCGAGCCCGCCTTTTCCGTGTCGTAGAGCTCCCGGTCCTTGGGCTCGACGGCGGTGAGCGCGCCACCGATGCGCGGACCCGTCCAGGTGTAGAGGAGGAGGCGCGGCCATTTGCCGGCCGGCGTGCCATCCCCGAACTGGCGGGAGCCGATCTCAACCGTGGTCCGGGCGAGGGCTGCGATCGCCTGGCTGGGGCGGATCGCGGGATCGCCGATCGGCGCATCTTCCGTGTCCCGCTGGAATCGGTAGAGGTTTTCGGTGTCGTAAAAGCCGGTGGTCCACCAGGGGCCGGCCTCGTAGGTTCCGGGGCCTTGCAGGATCTTGTCCCCGCCGAGGAACCCGTAGCGCCGGCCGCCTCGCTCAAGCTCCGCGTAGCTCCAGGTGAGGGCCCGGGCGAGCCCGCTCTTGTAATCTTCGAGGAAGCTCGGGTCGCCGCTCGCAAGCCCCAGGAAGCGGAAGGCGTTGATCCACTGCGAGCCGACCCGGCCGGTCAAGGTTCCGCTCTTGGCCGGCCGGTCGGCAGGGCAGGCCGGACCTCGGGATTCCTGTCCGCGGGTGTCGCAGACGAACCGCCGCATGCTGTCGCCGCCGCGCTCGACGACGTCGACCACCATCGAGTCTCCGGTCAGCCAGTAGTAGAGGAAAAGGTTTTCAAAGTAGGCGTGGGAGCTGTTGAAGTCGGTGCGGTAGGCGCCGTAGCCGGTCGGCGCCTGGCCGCAGTAGAACCAGCTCTCCTCGGGGCTGCACTGCATGATCTGGGTGTGGAGCGTGCGCAGGGCCCCGGGGACGGCGATCTCGTCGAGCCACGAGACGTCGCCCGAGCGCATGGCCCAGATCGCCGCGTTGGACACCGTGTTGTGGTAGTCGGTCCAGGCCCCGCACCAGAAGGTGTGGTCCCACTCTTCCGGCGTGGGGTCGTCCTTGCACTCGATCTCCCCCGGGTATCCCCCCTCTCCCCAGTAGCGCGGATAGACGCCGAAGGTCATGAGACCGGCCGTCCCGTCCGCGTCCACCTGGCGGAGGGTCTTGTTCAGGACCTTCGGTATCACCTCGTCGTAGGCCGCGAGCTTCTTGGGCAGGGGCCCCGCGGGCACCTCGGCCACGGCCTCGGAGGCGGTGAACCAGGCCGCGTCCGGCCAGGCGCGGAGAGGGTGGTTCAGGGGGGCCCAGACCAGGCGGTCCAGGTCTTCGCGCTTCGGGGCGGCCGGCAAGGCGGTCACCGCGAAGGTGGCGAAGAGCCCCTGGTGGTGGGCGAGCCAGGCCTTGTCGTCCACGAGGTCCACGGCGAGGCGGCCGTCCGGGAGAAGACGAAGCGCCTGGGGCTCGTAGCGGTGCATGTGGTTGAGCGCGACGGCCACCGACCCCGAGGGGCCTGAGACGGCGAGCACGCCGCCGTCGGCCTTCTCCCCCTCCTTCTTCTGGCCGGCGACAGCCACCTCGAAGCGGAGGGGAGCGGTGCGCCGGGGGCGCAGGAGCTGGCGCACCGAGGCTCCGCCCTCCGCGGCGCCCTCGACCGCAGGAGCCTTGAAATCTCCGACCGCCGTCACGGCCGAAGCGCCTCCGAGATCCAGGGTCAGAGCGTCCCGGGCCCCCTCGACGAGGGCGCCGTTGGGAGCCTTCTGGCCGGTCACGGCGCACCCGTCGCAGCCGAGGTTTCCCTCCCAGGCCACGGCGTGGCGGACGATCGCGGTGGGGGATCCCGCCGTGAAGACGTAGCGCCGCCGGGAGCCGAACCCGCCCTTGCCCAGGGGAGGCAGGCCGTAGGCGCCGTCCACCACGACCACGGCCGAGAGCGGCCCCGCGTGCTCCACCCGGAGCTTGCGGATCTTCGCGTGCCGGCCGGCCGCGCCCCCGGCCCGGAGCGTCATGTCGCTCCCCGTGACCACGCGCCGCCCTCCTGCGGAGATCTCGTCGAAGAGGGCGCCTTCCCCGCCCAGCCGGAAGACCGCGGCGCCGGTATCCACGGTCACCTGCCCGCCCTCCCGGGTGAGCTTCACGGCCACGGGCGGCGCCGGGTTCACGCCGTCCACCAGGGAGTAGACGGCGCTCTTGCCCGCCGGTACGGTGGCCGGGAAGGAGACGAGGAGCCACTGGACCGGCGCTGCGGCGTCGTCTTTCCCCGCGTTCCAGCGGGCGAGGACCTGGAAATCCGCCGGCACCGGCCGGCCGGCCGCGTCCACGACCGCCAGCGCGCGCACGTCGCGCACTCCGAGGCTCCGCGGCAGGGGGACGCCCGAGCGCACGATCTCGCCGGCCCGGGAGACCCCGGCGGTCTCGCGCACGGTCAGGGGGACCCGGACCGGAGAGGCGCTCTTCAGGATGGGAGCGGCCGCCGGAGTCTGGGGCTCCGCGGCGAGGCGGTTCTGCGGATCCGGCGCGCAGCAGAGGCAGGCGATGGAGAGGACGAGAAGCCGGGCTCGCAACTGCATACAGACCTTCAGGCTTTTCTCGACGTGCAATAGACGCCGAAGGCGAGGCGGTGGGCGCTCCTCTTCTTGAGCAGCAGGCGGTCCAGGAACTTGAAGGGATAGAGGGCGATCGACGAGGCGAGGAACACGCCCGTGGAGATCGCGCGCGAGGCCTTGCTCTTCCCCTCGAAGAGAAGGGAGGCGTAATAGGAGAAGAGGGTGATCATCGTCACCGTCGGCCCGATGTGAAAGCCCGACTTGACGGTCTCGAGCCCGAAGCGCTCCATCTCCCGCGCGAGCCCGGCGACCGTGAAGCGGCGGCAGTCGATGGGGTCGTCGTGGTACTGCTGGAGAAAGGGGAGCTCCACGTGGGCGATCCCCCCCTTCTTGAGCACCCGAGCCATCTCCGAGATCACCGCCCGGTCGTCCAGCACGTGCTCCAGGAGACCGGTTGCGTAGACCAGGTCGACCGAGGAGTCCGCGATCGGCAATCGCTGGACGTCGGCCACGAGGTCGGTCCCAGGCCAGGGCTGGAAATCGACGCAGAGGGTGTTGCTGGTGATTCGCCTCCCCCCGGCTCCGAGGTCGACGATCCGGGAGCCCGGCGGCACCATGCGGGCCACGGCCTCCACCTGGGGATCGCTCTGCCACGTCAGAGTGGGAAAAAAGCGAAGATAACTCGATTCATTCCAGGGCAAAGAGCACCCTCAGGGAAAAAAATGGAACCGGCAGGTAAAAATTACCCCCGCTCCGGCCCGGGGCCTCCGGCCGGAGCGGACCGCGCTCCTCGTTGCTGCTGTCTTACCAGCGATCGCCGCCGGCCGTGTCGTTGCGCCCGCGATGCCCACCCATCCCGCCCCCGCGGCTCTCGCGCGGCCGGGCCTCGTTCACATTGATCTTGCGTCCCATCAAATCGCGTCCGTTCAGATGGTTGATTGCCGCCTCCGCCTCCGTGCGCTCCGGCATCTCGAGAAAACCAAAGCCCTTCGACTGGCCGGTGACCTTGTCCTTGATGATG
>DATEIO010000129.1:0-6923 GCA_035278895.1 Thermoanaerobaculia bacterium
CGACCAGATCGTCAAGGCGGGTTCACCTGTAGGGGCGGCCCTATGTGGCCGCCCTGCTTGCTTCGGCCTTCCCCCGCCCAGGGCGGCCACATAGGGCCGCCCCTACAAGGCCGTGCCCTACCTCCGCGCCGGCTCCGCTTCGCGGTACGGCG
Source organism: Thermoanaerobaculia bacterium (assembly GCA_035278895.1). Taxonomy (GTDB): domain Bacteria; phylum Acidobacteriota; class Thermoanaerobaculia; order Multivoradales; family UBA5704; genus DATARR01. The sequence continues at coordinate 153 of DATEIO010000129.1, forward strand.
GCAGGGCCGCCACGTCCGAGCTTCGCGTCTCCCGGAGGAAGATCTGCTTCGCGTCGCGGTCCACCCGGGCATCGCCCTTGGGGATCAGCACGTGCCTCTCGGGGCCGAAGTCGAGGTTGTCCCCGTACCGGTTGGTGTTGTCCCGCCGGTCGTAGGGGACCGCCCCGGGGTGCTCCCCGGCGTGCTGGCGCGGGCCGGGTCTCTGAAACTCCGTCGTCTGGTTGACCCCCACGGTCGGGTCCAGATCCCCCAGTTGCTCGTCGCCGTGCGGCGGGACTTCGACGTGCCGATCGTTGATCTGCTGCTCCGCGTCCCGCTGGAAGTGGAGGAGGGCTCCCATGGTCTCGCCGTCGAGCACGACCTCGAGCCAGCGGTCGTCCACCACGCCCCGGGCCTTGCCGATGCGGGTCGCATCCGCGGAGATCACGTCCCAGCCGTCGACTTCCTTGGTCAGATCGTCGCGATCCTTCATTCCGCCTCCTCAGGCTGCCATCTGCCAGGGCGCCGTTTCTACGAGACCAGCGGCGAGCCCGGCGTACTGCCGGAACCGGGGCTCGGTCTGGTCCTTGACGGTCCCGGCCTCCGCGGCGCCTCCCTCGGTCTCACCCACGGCGTTCCGGTCGAAAGATTCGGCCAGCCCCCAGAGGAGCAAGGCGAGCAATGCCAGTCCCAGGATCCAAGGGAGAATGCTGTGCTGTTTGCGCTCGATCCCGATCTCCGCCACGTCCATCTCCTTTCCCTTCGGTGCTCATCGGCTCCGGGCGTCGGTGCCGTTCGCGCCCCGCAATCCCGGCAAGCTGCAAAGACCGGGCCGGCCCCGGTGTAGACTCCCGGGAAAGGAGACGCCGATGCGACAGAGAGCTCGTCTGGCAGCCTGGGGAATCGCCGCGCTGTTGTGGATGGGGAACGCTCTGCCGGCCCAGGAGCCCGCTCCGGCGGCCGGAGCCTTCGATGCGGAGGCGGCCACCGAGTCCTACCTCGCCCGCATGTCTACCGAGGCGCGGGAGCGCTCCGACGCCTATTTCGAGGGAGGCTACTGGCTGCAGCTCTGGGGATTCCTCTACGGCCTCGGGGTCTCCTGGATCTTCCTGGGGACCGGCCTTTCGGCCCGCATGCGGGACCGGGCGGAGCGGGTGACCCGGTTCAAATTCGTCCACACCTTCCTCTATGCGGCCCAGTACATCGTGGGGGTGGCGCTCCTCTCGTTCCCCTGGACCCTCTATACGGACTTCGTCCGCGAGCACAAATACGGGCTCTCCACCCAGACCTTCGGCGCCTGGCTGACGGACCAGGGCAAGGGCCTGGGCGTGGGGCTCGTCCTGGGCGGGCTCGCCCTCTGCGCTCTCTACGCCGTCCTCCGCAAGGCGCCCCGCACGTGGTGGATCTGGGGCGCGGTCGTCGCGCTCCTGTTCCTGATCGTAGGGGTCGCGCTCGGGCCGGTCTTCATCGAGCCGATCTTCAACAAGTACACGGAGCTGACCGACCCTACGCTGCGCGAGCCCATCCTCTCCATGGCGCGGGCGAACGGCATTCCGGCCGAGCACGTCTACGTGGTGGACGCCTCCCGGCAGACGAACCGGGTCAGCGCCAACGTCGCGGGCGCGTTCGGCACCATGCGGATCGCGTTGAACGACAACCTGCTCCACCGCACGACGAAGCCCGGCATCGAGGCCGTCATGGGGCACGAGATGGGGCACTACGTGCTGAACCACGTCTACGAATCGATCCTCTTTTTCGGGGTCGTCCTCGTCGCGGGCTTCGCCTTCCTGCGGTTCGCCTTCGACCGGGCGCTCGCCCGCTGGGGAGGGCGCTGGGGCGTGCGCGGCGTCGCGGACCCGGCGGGGCTGCCGCTCCTCTCCGCGATCTTCGCGGTCTACTTCTTCGTGCTCACCCCGTTTCTCAACACCTACATCCGCACGAACGAGGCCGAGGCCGACGTCTTCGGTCTGAACGCCGCCCGCCAGCCGGACGGCTTCGCCGAGGTGGCGCTTCAGCTCTCCGAGTACCGGAAGATGTCGCCAGGGCCGGTCGAGGAGTGGATCTTCTTCGACCACCCGAGCGGCCGGGCCCGCATCCGGATGGCCATGGAGTGGAAGGCCGAGCACCTTCAGGACAGCACGTACCCGGCGGCCAATTCGCGGTAGGCCGCGACCTCTGCGCGCTGCCACGCCTCGTCCCGGCCGAGCTCGGCCGCCAGGATGGCGGCCACGGCCGGCGCGATCTCCGCGCTGGCGCGGGCGTCGAGAAGGAGCGCCCGGGTCCGCCGGGCGAGAACGTCCTCGACCGTCCGCGCCATCTCGTGGCGGGCGGCCCACACCACCTCGACGGCGCGGTAGGGGAGGCGGACGTGGAGCGGCTCGTCCCAGCCGGGATTCTGGGCGGCCAGGCGGGCGAGCTCCGGCGCTTCCGAGCCGTGCTCCGCCCACGGCGCCCACGGGCGGGGAGACTCCATCCAGCCGTGGAGGTGAAGCTCGGCGGTTTTGGACGGCCGCTCGTCGAGCCCCGCCAGCAGCGCCGCCTGATCCACCGCGTCCTCTCCCATCTTGCGGTAGGTCGTCCACTTCCCGCCCGTGATCGTAAGGAGCCCGGAGGGGGAGACGAGAAGCGCGTGGTCCCGGGAGAGGGCGGCGGTCTTCGCGGCCTTCCGGGCTTTCACGAGAGGCCGCAGCCCCGCGAAGCAGGAGAGGACGTCCCCGGGCGCGGGATCGTGGGTTAGGTAGCGCGCTGTGTGGGTCAAGAGGAACTCGATCTCCTGGGGAAGGGCGCGGGGCTCCAGGCTCCGCTCGGTCAGCGGCGTGTCCGTGGTTCCCACCACCACCCGGTCGTGCCACGGCACCGCGAAGAGCACGCGGCCGTCGTCCGTGTGGGGCACGAGAATCGCGCTCGCCCCCGGCTGGAACCGGCGGTCGAGCACGAGATGGACCCCTTGGCTGGGCGCGAGCAGCGGCTCGCTCTCCGGCTCGTCCATCTGCCGCAGGTCGTCCGCGAAGATCCCCGTGGCGTTGACCACCCCGCGAGCCCGGATTTCCATTTCGGCTCCGCTCTCCTCGTCGCGGGCGAGCACGCCGCGCACGAGCCCCCCTTCCTTCAGGAGGCCCACGACCTTCACGTAGTTGACCGCCACGCCCCCGAGATCGTCCACGAGAGTCCGCGCGAGCGTCACGGCCAGGCGGGCGTCGTCGAACTGGGCATCCTGGTAGACGACGCCGCCCCGGAGCCGCTCCCGTTCGAGCGTCGGGATGGCGTCGAGCGTCTCCTCCCGGGAGAGGAAGCGGGATGGAGCGAGCCCCATCTTCCCCGCGAGACGGTCGTAGATCTTCAAGCCCACGCCATAGAACGGGCCCTCCCACCAGTCGTAGTTGGGCACGACGAAGGAGAGGTTGTGGACGAGATGGGGCGCGTTCTGGAGGAGCAGCCCCCGCTCGCGCAGGGCCTCGAGCACGAGCGACACGTTCCCCTGCTGGAGATAGCGGACGCCACCGTGGACAAGCTTCGTGCTGCGGCTGGACGTCCCCTTGGCGAAGTCGTGCCCTTCGAGCAGCGCCGTCCGGTATCCGCGGGACGCCGCCTCCACGGCCGTGCCGAGACCGGTCGCGCCACCACCTACGACCAGCACGTCCCAGGGCGGCTCGGCCGGATCGAGCAGCCGGGCGAGAAGCTCCTCCCGGTTCAAGCTTCCCAGCCCTTCGCCCGCTCGACCGCCCGGCTCCAGCGCGCCCGGAGATCCGCCGCGCGTTCCCGGTCCATCCCGGGCGTAAACGTCCGCTCCGCCTGCCAGCGCGCCGTGATCTCCTCCGTCCCCTTCCACACGCCCACGGCGAGCCCCGCGAGATAGGCGGCGCCCAGGGCCGTCGTCTCCTGCACCTTGGCGCGCACCACGGGAACGCCCGTCACGTCGGCCTGGAACTGCATGAGGAGATCGTTCGCGGCCGCCCCGCCGTCCACCCGCAGCTCCGCGACGGGCACGCCCGCGTCGGCCTCCATGGCGGAGAGCACGTCCGCCACCTGGAACGCGATCCCTTCGAGGGCGGCCCGGGCGATGTGGCCGGCGGTCGTGCCGCGGGTGATCCCCACAAGCGCCCCCCGCGCGTGAGGGTCCCAGTGCGGGGCCCCGAGCCCGGTGAACGCGGGAACGAGAACGAGCCCGCCCGCGTCCGGCACGCTCGCCGCGAGTGCCTCGATCTCGGCCGACGAGCGGACGATCCCGAGCCCGTCGCGCAGCCACTGCACCACGGCCCCGCCCACGAAAACGCTCCCTTCGAGGGCGTACTCGGTCACTCCGCCGATCGCCCACGCGGGCGTCGTGAGCAGCTCGTGCCGCGAGGGCGTCGGCCGGTCGCCCGTGTTCATCAGAAGGAAGCAGCCGGTGCCGTAGGTGCTCTTGGCCATCCCCGGCCGCAGGCACGCCTGGCCGAAGAGCGCCGCCTGCTGGTCCCCGGCCACGCCTGCCACGGGAATCGACCCGCCGAGCGCGTCCGTCTCCGCGAAGATCCCGGACGACTCCCGCACCTCCGGCAGCACCTCCCGAGGGATGCCGAGGAGGCTCAGAAGCTCCTCGTCCCACTCCTGCGTGTGGAGGTTCCACAGGAGAGTCCGCGACGCGTTCGTCACGTCCGTTGCGTGGAGCCCGCCGCCGGTGAGCTTCCAGAGGAGCCAGGTGTCGACCGTGCCGAACGCGAGCCGCCCCGCCTCCGCAGCCTCCCGGGCCTCGGGAACAGTTTCGAGGAGCCACGCGAGCTTGGTGCCCGAGAAGTACGGGTCGAGCACGAGTCCGGTCTTCTTCCGGAAGGCGGGCTCCCGGCCCTCCCGCGTCAGGCGCTCGCACATCCCGGCCGTGCGCCGGTCCTGCCACACGATGGCGTTGGCGACCGGCAACCCCGTCGCCCGGTCCCAGACGACCGTCGTCTCCCGCTGGTTGGTGATCCCGATCGCCGCCACATCCCCGGCCGAAAGCCCCGCGTCCTCCAGGGCCTTTTTCGCTACCGCGACCTGCGAATCCCAGATCTCCTGGGGATCGTGCTCCACCCATCCCGGCTGGGGGAAGATCTGCTGGAACTCCCGCTGCGCCAGCGAGACGATCGAGCCCGATTCGTCGAACACCAGGGCCCGCGAGCTGGTCGTGCCCTGATCGAGGGCGAGGACGTGGGGCATGGGGCGCTCCTCCCGGGGGGAACTTTATACCGGGAGGAGCGGAGCAGCGTTCCCCTGGGAGGGCCAGCTCGTTCCCATCGGAGAGAGCCTTCTCCCGATTCGAATGCGCGTTTCCCTTTTGAAGGGGGGTTCTTTCCCCCCGGCTACAGGAAGTATCCGTCTTGTTCTCCCGGGTAGAGAGTCGGCCCTCCGGGAGAGCGAAATAGATCTGGATAAATCAACTAAGTACAAGGCTCAGAATCTTGCATGTAGGAGAATTATCTCATTATCTAGAGGAGGATGTTATGAAGCGACTGCTGCTGGCGGTCTTACTCATGTCCCCATGCGCGCTTTCAGCCCAACCCTCGGACTGCTCGGACGGTGTGAAGTATGACGATGGCATTTTTGAGACGGGAGTAGGTTTTCAGACTTTCGCCTCCCGGGGGGAGTACGTCATGCGTATTGATCCGCCGGAACGCCCCCGGGGGGCCGGCGATGGGCGTTTAGAGGCAGTGTGCATCTGCTGGACCCGCGGTGGCTCTGATAGCAGCATCTTCTTCAATATTCGTGTGTGGGACTCCTCTGGTCCCGGAGGCGGTCCTGGAGCGCTGTTGGGAACATTGTCCACGGTTCAGGCGAGCGCGGTATCCAGCGCCCAAGACAAGTTCTATCGGTATGATTTATCGTCTCTGAACATCGCGGTAGGTAGCTCTATCTATATCGGGCCGGAGTGGGACCCTGGCGACGACGAGAACTTCTTCGTCTGTATGGACGAGAGCGTCACGACGCCGAAGCAGCCCGCATACATCAGCAGCAGCATACTTGGCACGGCCCCGACCAGCCAGTTGGGTGTGGTGGGTCTCTTTCCGACCTATCGAGCGCTTGGGATTCGTGCCAAGTTCGGTGAGTCAACTTCCGCGTGTGTCCCGGGCCCCAGCCGCCTCTGTCTGAATCAGGGCCGCTTCGCCGTCGAGGCCACTTTCACCGCCCCGGGCCAGTCTCCCGGCACCGCCTCCGTGGTCAAGCTTACGGACGAGACGGGCTACCTCTGGTTCTTCAACAGCTCCAATGTGGAGGCGGTGGTCAAGGTGCTCAACGGGTGTGGTCTCAATGGGAAGTTCTGGGTTTTTGCGGGAGGCCTTACGGATGTCCAGGTGACCCTCACCGTGACGGACACACAGACCGGCAACTCCAAGACCTACACCAATCCGCAGGGGACCGCCTTCCGGCCCATCCAGGACACGGTCGCCCTGGCTTGCCAGTGAGCCAGGAATAGGAAAGCACAAAACGCCGTCTGCATGCGGGTAAGCGTCACCTGAGTGAGGAGGACCGTCCCAGGAGAAGGGCCGGTCCTCCCTCGGGAGAGAGCCCTTCTCGCCTGAATGCGGACGGTCCTCACCGGTGGACCTGAGGAGAGACTCCTGTAGAAGTGCTACCCGTTCTCTCCGGTCAACCCCAGGGCGGCGAGGGAAGGAGCAGCGCCGATCCGAGCAGAAAGCTCCATCAGATCCTTGAAAGAACCAAGAGCCTGTACACGACGACATACATCCTCAGAAAGAGGACCGAAACGCTTCTCCAACTCGCTGAGCAGGACGTTGCGAGTTTCCTCGATCCCCTGCTCGATCCCCTGCTCGATCCCCT
>DATEIO010000130.1:0-5006 GCA_035278895.1 Thermoanaerobaculia bacterium
CATCTTCCTGACCGCCGTGGCCAACGCCACCTTCTACGTCTTCCTCTCCGAATACCACTCGGGGCTGCGCGCCTACAGCCGGCGCTACCTCGAATCCGTGGACCTCGAGCAGAACTCGGACGACTTCGTCTTCGACACCGAGATCATCGCCCAGGGCGTCTGGAAGGGGATGCGCATCCAGGAGATCCCCATCCAGACCCGCTACTTCCCCGAAGCCTCCCAGATCGGATTCATGCGCAGCGTCCGCTACGGCTTTGCCGTCCTGTCCGTCCTCCTGAAATACAAGCTCCACAAGAAGGGCGTCCGCCGCAGCGGAATCTTCCGGGACGTGGTTCCGGCTACGGCCCCGGGAGGGAAAACCCCCAGCCGCCCAGGCTCCACAGGGTGAGCCGGTTCTTGTCCCGGACGAGGATGCGGTCTCCCACGAGCACGGGGTAGGTGTTGAAGACCGCGCTGTCGGCTACGTCGAAACGGGCGACCGGCGTCCAGGCGTCTCCTCCCTGTTTCACCACGAGCAGGTTGGCCGATTCGAGCAGGATGAACAGGTACTCCCCGGCGGCGACCAGCGTCGCGTTGTGTCCCATCTCTCCCGGCGAGCTCCAGTGGAGCTTCCCCGTGGCCGGATCGAGGCTGAAGACGGTCCCCTGCTTGCGGCTCGAAAAGCCGTAGAGCCGGCCGTCCGCGAGAACCGGCGAGCTCATGTCCATCATCCCCTCGCGGTTGGACCAGAGAGTCTCGGCCGTCCAGGCGCCGTCCTTGCGGAAGGGGCGGATGGCCTGCACGTCGGTATCCCCAGCCGAGAGGATGAAGCGGTCGCCGTAGACGACGGGAGTCAGGATCGCGTTTCGCCCGGGAATGCCAAAGGGGATCTCCCAGAGCGGCTTCCCGGTCGCGAGCTCGACGCCGATCACGGTCGATTCCGTCTGGGTGACCACCTGGCGGACGCCGTCGAACGTCGCCGTCACCGCGGACCCGTAGGACGGTCCCTTGCCCTCCACCCTCCAGCGCGGCTCCCCCGTCTTCGCGTCCAGCGCCACGAGCGCGCCCTTCCCCTCTCCGCCCACGTGGACGATCGAGAGGCCGTCCGTCACCAGCGGCGAGGCCGAGGCGCCGAAGGCCGGGTGGGGAACCTTGTACTCCGTCCCCCAGTCCCTTCGCCACAAGAGCTTGCCGGAGGCCGTGTCGTAGGCCGAGAGCACCTCGTTGATGCCGAAGGCGTAGACGATTCCGCCGTTCACGGCCGGCGTGGCGTAGGGGCCGTGGGAGCCCATCTCGAGATCGGGGAACGGCGAGCGGTAGCTGTCGCTCCACAGGACCTTGCCGGAGCCGAGCGCGAACGCCGAGACGACCTCGTCGTCACCCCGCCGCGAATGGAGGTAGACGCGGTCTCCCATCACGACCGGGGAGGCAAACCCGCCCCCCACCTCGACCGACCAGACCTTCGTGAGCATCGGCGGCCACACCTTCGGAGCCGTAAAGCACGCCGCGACGCCGTCGCGCCCCGGCCCCCTCCACTGCGGCCAGTCCGTTCCCTCCGAGGCGCTGGCGGCAAACGCCAGAGCTGCGCAGACGGCAATCCACTTCCCAGTCGGAGCTCTCATGACGCCCCCTTTCCTGATGACTGGAATACTACAGCCGGGAATCCCCGCGGGTCTCCTGAAAAATCGGACCGCGGATCTGAATTTCCGGACCGATTGCCACAGAATCGGACCAGGTCCAGGATTTTCAGGATCAAAAACGCTCCAAACAGGACCGGAATTCACAGAAATCGGACTGGATTCCTCCAACCCGGACCGTGGAACGTTCATCCCGGACCGCGGAGCACAAAAATCGGACGGCGGAGCGGAAAACTCGGACTGCTGAGGGTTCGTTTCGGACGGAATTACTTCTTTTTCGGACCGGAAACCGCGGAAAGCTCCTCGCGAACCGCTTCGCGGATGGCCGCGACGAGCTCTTCGGACAACACCGGTGGAGCCGACGCCGCCGCCTTGTGAGGCGGGCGGGCCGGGCCGCTCGCGATCCAGTCCGACACCCGGTGCTCCGCCTGCCTGGCCGCCTCCGGGCACCCCGTATCGAGAAGATCGCCCGGAGAGACCGACAGAAGCTCGGCAAACCCCAGGATGTGCCGCACCCGCAGCTCCTGGCTCCCATCGAGCAGCCTTTCCAGGCTCCCATGTCCCACCCCGAGCCGCCGCTCCCACTCGCGAACGGGATACCCCGCGGCACGGACCGCCTCGCGCAGCACCGCGCGCAACTGCCGGAGATCGTCGTTGGCCATGAGCGGGGGGATTGTAGGGCGGTGGGGGAGGGGGAGGCAACCCTGCCCCGGACGCGATTCATAAGCCCCGCCAGGGCGTCCGGATTGGAACCGAGGCCATCCCCAATCTCCCCCCAATTTCCGGAAGCCCCGGTAGGGGCGGCCGGACCGTCGCCTCGTATCCCGGCATTCACGTTCTCCGGGCCTCAAGTTCCCCGGGCCTCAAGGCCCGGGCTAATTCCGGACGCCCCTGCGGGGCTGAGGATGCGTCTTTGAGCAGACCCTCTGCTAAAATCAAAAAACCACGTGAGCCAGGTCTTCCTCAGCTACCGGCACGTCCCGCGCGACGAAGAGCTCGCCGAGGGCCTCTGCGCCTACCTCCAGGCGCGGGGGCTCCGCGTCTTCCTCGACAAGCAGATCCAGGTCGGCCTCGAGTGGGTGGCGGAGATCGACCGCCAGATCCGCGCCTCGACCGCCTTCGTCGTCTTCCTCTCCGAGGATTCCATCCGCAGCGACATGGTGCGCCAGGAGATCCACACCGCGCACAAGCTCCAGCGCGACGGCAAGATGACCATCTTCCCCGTCCGCGTAGGCTTCGAGGGCGAGCTGCCATACGACCTGGGGGGATATCTCAACCACATCCAATACGCCCTCTGGAATCCCGGCGAGTCTCCGGAGAAGCTGTTCGCCCTTCTCCACAGCGCGATCACGGGCAATGCCACGCTTCCGGTCACCCCCTCGACCGACAACACCTCCGTGATCTCGCTCACGGACCCCTCGGTGGCCGCTGAGTGGAAAGGCGCCCCGCTGCCCGCGGCCGATCCACGCATCATCCTGGAGACCGGCACGATCCGCCTCGATTCCCCGTTCTACATCCGGCGGCGGGAGGACGACGTCGTCGAGCGCTGCCTGACCCAGCAGGGGAGCACGATCATCGTCAAAGGCCCCCGCCAGAGCGGAAAAAGCTCGCTCCTCGCCCGTGCCCACGCCTCCTCCAAGCTGGCGGGACGCCGCTCCGTCTACCTCGACTTCCAGACCTTCGACGAGCCCCAACTCGCCAGCCTCGGCGCCACCCTCCAGACCCTCGCCCGGCGGATCGCCCGCACGCTCAAGACCACCATCCAGCCAAAGGACGTATGGGACTCGGACCTTCTCGGCGAAAAGGGGAGCTTCGCAGAGTTCCTGGTGACCGCGGTCCTCGACGGCCCGCCGGTCGTCCTCCTCTTGGACGAAGTGGACCGCCTGTTCGACCGCCCCTATCGCGGCGACTTCTTCGCCGCCGTCCGCGGCTGGCACAACAACCGGGCCACCGAAGAAGCCTGGGAAAACCTCCACCTCATCCTCGGCCATGCCACCGATCCGGCCCTGTGGATCGAAAACCTGAACGAATCGCCCTTCAACGTCGGAGACCGCCTCCGCCTGGAGGACGGCTTCAACCGCGAGCAGGTGGCGGACCTGAACGTCCGTCACGGAAGCCCCCTGAGCAGCCCGGACGAGATCACCGACTTGATGGATCTGGTAGGAGGCCATCCCTACCTCCTTCGGCAGGCCCTCTACGTTCTGGCCACGGAGCGCTGGACCCTCGCCCGGCTCCGGGAAGAAGCCCCTAAAGACAACGGCCCCTTCGGAGACCACCTCCGGCGGCACCTCTGGGCTCTGCATCAGAACGAACGGCTGAAAACCGTTGTCGCCCAAATCGCCAGGGGAGCCGGCTGTGAGGACGAAACGCTCTTCCAGCGCCTCTCGGCTGCCGGTCTGGTAAGCGGCGAGACCCGCGCCGAGGCGCGTCTGCGCTGCGATCTCTACCAGCAATACTTTTCGAGACACCTGTGAGCGAGCCGGAACCGTCCAACGTTCCGTTCTACGTCACCGGCGGCACCCTGAAACCGGGCGCCCCGAGCTATATGGAGCGGCAGGCCGACACGGAGCTTCTCGAAAGCCTTCGGGCCGGCGAATTCTGCTACGTCCTCACCGCCCGGCAGATGGGCAAATCCAGCCTGATGGCCCGAACCGCGAAGCGGCTGGAGCAGGACGGCATCTCGACGGCCATCGTAGACCTGAGCCAGATCGGCACCGAGAGGGGAGACCAGGCCGCGGCGCAGTGGTACTTCGGCATCGCCCACGAGATCCACCGCCATCTCCGCATCACCGAGCCGCTCCGCCCCTGGTGGCAGGAACGGGCCGATCTCCCACCGGTCCAGCGTCTCACCGGCTTTTTTCGCGACCTCGTCCTGGAGCACTGCCCCGGCCGCGTCGTGGTCTTCGTGGACGAGATCGACTCGACAATCGGACTCCCTTTCGCCGATGACTTCTTCGCCGCCCTCCGCGCCTGCTTCAACGCCCGGGCTACGGATGCTTCCTTCGAGAGGTTGACGTTCGCTCTCTTCGGCGTCGCGAGCCCGGATCAGCTCATCAGGGATCAGGCGCGTACACCGTTCAATATCGGAAAAAGGATTGATCTCGCCGATTTTTCGTCTGAGGAGGCCGCGAAGCTTTCAGGAGGGCTTCATGTCGATCCTGAGGAAGCCTCCAAGAGGTTGAATCGCATTCTTCATTGGACTGGCGGGCATCCCTACTTGACTCAGGCGGTCTGCCGAACGGTTCGCGAGAGAGGCGGAGATTCGGGAACGATTGAGGAAGTTGTCGATCCGCGGGTTGAGGAGCTCTTTCTTTCGACACGGGCGCAGCGCGAGGAGACGAACCTCAAGCACGCACGGGCCCGCATGGAGCAGCCGGGACCGGAGAAGCG
>DATEIO010000131.1:0-6343 GCA_035278895.1 Thermoanaerobaculia bacterium
GCCTCCCAGTGCCCGGCGCCCTTGGCCGACAGGCGGGAGCGGATGCCGATGTGGGGCCGCACCTTCATCTCCTGGGAGATGCGGTGGATGAGCGGCAGCTCCGACGGCTTCTCGACGACCATGATCACGTGCCGGCCGAGCTTGGTGGCGAGGAGCGCGGTCTCGATGTACTCCTCGTCCTTGTAGCCGTTGCAGATGATCAGGGCCTTCTCGTCCTCCAGCATGGCCATGACGGCCAGAAGCTCGGGCTTCGAGCCGGCTTCCAGACCGTAGTGGTAGGGCCGCCCGTACTCCACGAGCCGCTCCACCAGGTAGCGGTCCTGGTTCACCTTGATCGGGTAGACCCCGCGGTACGATCCCTTGAACCCGTACTCTTCAATGGCCCGGGCGAACGCCTCGTTGAGCTCGACGACCCGCGCCTTGATGATCTCCGAGAAGCGGATCAGGAGCGGCGGGCTGATCCCCCGCTCGCGGACCTCGTCCACCAGCTCCTTGAGATCGATCGCCGCCGTGCCGGGCCCGCCCGGATGGACCAGGAGGTTGCCCTGGTGGCTGACCGAGAAGTATTTGTTCCCCCATCCACGGATGTTGTAGAGATCCATGGAGTCGGCGGCGGTCCAGCGGGTGGTCAGGGGTGCGGTGGCCATCTTTGTACAGGCACTCCTCTCGTTCCCCCCGGAGAGGGAGGTTTCGAAGCTCGGCGATCAGTTCCCGGGATTCGGGCCAAGATGGACACACCCCGGCCCTTCGAGGACTCTAACATGAAACCTCGGGCCGGCCTCAGGGCACGGCCCGCGCGCCACGGCGGGTGGTGAAGATGAAGAGGTGCTGCGAAGGGAGGGTCTCCACCCGGTTGACCAGCTCGAAGCCGGCCGGGTTCCACTCCGCGAGCACCTGCTCGGCCGACATCCGGTGAGCGGCGTTGATGTGGGCGGCCGAGTCGTCCTCAGCCCGGTACTCGACGAGGATCACCCGGCCGCCGGGGGCCAGGCTCTCCCGGATCCGGGCGAGCATCTCCTCGGGCTTCTGGAACTCGTGGTAGACGTCGACCATCAGGATGCGGTCGACCCCGGCCTTGGGCAGCTTGGGATCGGTCTCGGTGCCGAGGACCGGAACGATGTTCTTGACCCCCTCCTCGGCCGCGTACTTCTCGAGGAGCTCGAGCATCTCCGGCTGGATGTCGACCGCCAGAACCTTGCCGGTAGGGCCGATCACCTTGGCGATCCGGCGGGCGAAGTAGCCCGTGCCGGTGCCGATCTCGGCGACCGTCATCCCCTCCTTGAGCCCCATCTCGGCGAGCACCACCTCCGGCTTCTCCTCCTGGTCCCGCCCCTCGCGCTCCAGCCAGGCCGCCCCCTCGTGGCTCATCACGTTGGCCGGCTTGCGGGCCGTCACCGCGCCCTTCTGCTCTCCGGCCGGAAGCGGCGCCCCGCAGGCGATCCCCAGAGCAGCCAGAGACCACGCCCAGACGGTCCAGAGGAGGGCGCGAGGCATGCGGCGGGCAGGAGAGGGATCTGTCATCGTGAGGTCTCCGAGTCTCGTTGCGAGACACAACGGACTTTCATCGTGTCCCATTCCCCCTTCCGCGACAAGGGAGCTCCGCCGCTCAGTGTCCGTCGCCTCTGGACAGAACCTGGGTGGTCGCCGTATTGTCATTCCACGATGAAAAGCCAGCGATCATTTCGGGATCTGTTCGAAGAGGCCCGTCAGCATGAGGACTACTGGAAGGAAGGCCTGGGTCTGGAGGTCGCTGAGGAGCTGTCCAGGCTGATGACGGAGAAGGACATCTCACAGGGAGCTCTGGCAGAACGGGTTGGCCGCTCTCCGGTGTACATCGCCAAAGTCCTACGAGGGGACGCGAACCTCACGATCGCGGTCCTGGTGAAGCTGGCGCGGGCGTTGGACTCGGAGGTCAGAATCCACTTGGCTTAAAAGGCAGCTAGAAGGTGCTACGGACGGTAGGTGTGCCGGGACACCTTCCACCCTTTTGGACCGCTCTCTCCGATTCGGAGACGCCCCACGGGGCGTCTCTACATCGGGGGGGAGCTGTCATCGTTCATCGAAGCGTCCGTGCCTTTCCGAACCGTTTAGGAAAGGGAACGCCGTTACCGTCACCACCTTCATTGATCCCCCAATGTAGAGACGCCCCGTGGGGCGTCTCCGGAGCGGGCACAGTCGTTCCAACAACCCAGAGGGATGGCCGTCGATCTGAAGGCCCGCCTCTCACCTGCTCCCGATCGGCCGCTCCGCGATCAGGTAATCCCGGACCACCTCGCCGCCGATGAGGTGCTCCTGGAGGATGCGCTCGAGGACGGGCGGGTCGCAGTGGCCGTACCAGGCGCCGTCGGGATAGACCACGGCAATGGGGCCGCCGCAGCAGATATCCAGGCAGTTGGCGCGGGTGGCGTAGACGCCGGCCTTGGAGAGGCCGAGCTCCTTCAACCTCTTGCGGAGGAACTTCCAGGCTTCGAGGGTCCTCTTGCGGCTGCAGCACTTGGCCTTGGTGGGATCGCAGCAGAGAAAGATGTGCCGCTCAATCCGGGGAATCCGGAGCTTTTCGGCCGTGCGCCGCTGGTCCTTGAGGACCTCCTTCGAGATTTTGGCTTCCTTCATCTTCATAATACCGGCATGAAGTCGCAGAAGCAGTTCCTCCTGCTCGTCCTGGCTCTGTTCCTCCAGCCCGCCCTTCCCGGGAGCGCGGCCTCCGAGGCGCGGCTCCCGAACCTTCTCGTCATCATGACCGACGACCAGACCGTCGACGACCTGCGCGTGATGTCACAGACTCGCGCGCTCCTGGCCGACCCGGGGACCACCTTCGAGAACAGCTTCGTCTCCTATCCGCTCTGCTGCCCCTCCCGGTCGACGTTCCTGACCGGTCAGTACTCCCACAACCACGGCGTGGTGGCCAACGCCGGCCCCAACGGCTATCCCCAGCTGGATGAGACGAACACGCTCGCCGTCTGGCTCCAGGGCTCCGGCTACTTTACCGCCCTCGTGGGCAAATACATGAATGGTTACGGGGAGGGCTCCTCGGCGGTTCCACCCGGCTGGTCGCGCTGGTTCGCCCTGATGGGCCCCTCCACCTACCACTTCTACGACTATACGGTAAGCGAAGACGGCGTCCCGGTCTCCTACGGGAGGGGTGAGGCCGATTACCAGACGGACGTGCTCGCGGCCGAGGCCGAGCGCATCCTTCGCTCCCGCGCAGGGGCGAAGGAGCCGTTCTTCCTCGCCGTGACTCCGGTCGCACCGCACCTGGAAACCCGGGGCGGCGCGACCGTCGCGCCCCGTCCGGCGCCTCGCCATGAGGGAGCCTTCGCGGACGAGCCCTTGCCCAAGAAGCCCTCGTTCAACGAGGTGAACGTCGCCGACAAACCGCCCCATGTGCGCAAGCGCCCGCGGCTCGGCAAGGCCGGCGTCGAGGACGTCGCCTTCGTCCACCGGGCGCGTCTCGCCTCCCTCCTCGCGGTCGACGATCTGGTGGGCCGGCTGGTGCGGGCGCTCGAGGAGACCGGCGAGATCCACAACACCGTGATCGTCTTCACTTCGGACAACGGCTTCTTCCTGGGCGAGCACCGGCTCCCCAAGGGCAAGTTCCTGCCCTACGAGGAGGCGGTCCGCGTGCCGCTCCTCGTTCGCGGGGGCAGCTTCCCGGCGGGCCAGACCGCGAGCCAGCTCGTCTCGAACGTCGACCTCGCGCCGACCCTGCTGGAGCTCGCCCAGGCCACCCCGCGCCGGGTGCTGGACGGCCAATCCTTCGTGCGGCTCCCCCTGGAGCCGGGCCTGGGAAGGGACCGCACGCTCCTGATTGAAGGCGCGAGGCTGAACTCCAACAGCCCGTCCTACTCCGCGGTGCGCGACGAGCGCTGGCTCTACGTGGAGTACGACAACGGCGGCCGCGAGCTCTACGACCTGAAGAGCGACCCCTACCAGTTGAAAAGTCGCCACAACGAGCGCGGCCTGGCCGGCATCCGGGCCGGCCTGGCCGCCCGGCTCGCAAGGTTGCGGAACTGCTCGGGGGAGGAGTGCCTGTAGGGTGCGCACCCTACGAGGTTCTATCGCGCCACCTCCGGCTACGCCGCACCCAGCGGTGGAACCGGTGCGTCCAGTACCGGAAGCGGCGGTACAAGCGTAGATCCCTCAAATCACTCATCCGTTCTTCGCAATTTTCTGTTGCCGGGATCGGCATCCCAATAGACGGACGCAGATCGGGTTCTCTGTCGTCATAAGATCCCGCTCCGAGGAGGGTGAGACTTCATGCGCAACGGCTATCCCCTGGTCGAGCTGCACCGTCACCTGGACGGCAACGTCCGGATCGGCACCGTGCTCGACCTCGCCCGGCAGCACGGAATCCAGCTCCCGGCCTGGACGGTCGAGGAACTGCGGCCCCACGTCCAGATCACCGAGCGGGAGCCGAGCCTGGTCCACTTCATCGCCAAGTTCGACCTGCTGCGCAAAGTGATGGTCGACTACGACGCCGTGCGGCGGATCGTGCGGGAGAACCTGGAGGACGCCGTCCGCGAGGGGATCGACGCGATCGAGCTGCGCTTCTCTCCCTACTTCATGGGCGAGGAGCACGGGCTCGACACCTTTGGCGTGGCCGAGGCCGCGTGCGACGCCCTGGAGGAAGCCCGGGATCTGCCGGTCCGGGCGAAGCTCATCGGCATCATCTCCCGCCACTACGGGCCGGAGATCGGCAGGATCGAGCTCGAAGCGGCGATCCGCTACCGCGACCGGGGCATCGTGGCGCTCGACCTCGCGGGGGACGAAGCCCACTACCCGGGGAGGCTCTTCGTGCGCCATTTCGCTCGCGCCCGGGAGGCAGGGCTCCACGTCATCGCTCACGCGGGCGAGGCCGCGGGCCCCGAGAGCGTCCGCCAGGCGGTGCTGGAGCTCGAAGCCGAGCGGATCGGCCACGGCATCCGCGCGATCGAAGACCCGGCCGTGGTGGACCTCCTGGTCGAGCGCTGCATCCCCCTGGAGGTCTGCCCCACGAGCAACCTCCACACGAGCACCGTTCCCGACTACCAGTCCCACCCCCTGCCTGCCCTTCTCGCCCGGGGCGTGGCCGCGACTCTGAACACGGACGACCCGAGCATCAGCGGCATCGATCTCGCTCACGAGTACCGGGTGGCGGCCGAGGAGATCGGCCTCTCCGAGGGCGAGCTCTACCAGATGCAGGAGACCGCCCTTGAAGCCTCCTTCCTGACGGCGGACGAGCGGCGGGAGCTTCTCACCCGGGCGAAGCGGGAGCGGGTCTCCTAGGAGGGCACGGACGGGTATACTTTCTCGCGTTCCAATGCGGAGGAGATCAAGCGAATGGCGAAGAGCAACAGTATGGATCTGTCCAAGCTGTCAATCGAAGAGCTCGAGACTCTCGTTCAGGACGCCCAGACGGAGATCGTGGCGCGCCGCGAGGCCGAGCGCGACAAGGTGCTCCAGCAGATGCGGGAGCTCGCCGGAAGCCTCGGCATGACCCTGGAGGAAGTCGTGAGGGCCGAGAAGGGCCAGAAGAGCGGACCGGGCAGCGTCCCACCCAAGTACCGCCACCCGGACAACCCCGCGCTTACCTGGACCGGCCGGGGCAAGCGGCCGAGCTGGGTCACCGAATGGCTGAATTCGGGCAAGTCGCTCGACGACGCCGCGATCCCGAGCTCTTGACGACTGACTGACTAGTAAGTAAGCTGGTGTCCATGGCGGCACCGAGAGATACCAAGCGCGAGATTCTGGACGCCGCGGAGGCGATGCTTCAGGAGCGGGGCTTCAACGGCTTCAGCTACCACCACATCGCCGAGCGGCTCGGGATCAAGAACGCCGCCGTCCACTACCACTTCCGTTCCAAGAACGACCTGGGCGTCGCCGTGATCGAGCGGTACCGGCGGCGCTTTGCGCGTTGGGCCGAGAGGCTGGAGTCCGAGGGCACTGCCTCCTGGGCGAAGCTCGAGGCGTTCTTCGGGATCTATGAAGAGCTCCTGAAGAACGGCAACCGGATCTGCCCGTCGGCCACGCTCCAGGCCGAGTACCACACCATCCCCGAAACGCTCCAGGAGTCCGTCCGCGCGCTCGTCGTGGACATGCAGGCGTGGCTCACGCGGCTCCTGGCCGAGGGGAGGGAGCGCGGGGTCTTCGGATTCCCCGGCGAGCCGGAAGACCAAGCCCTCGTGATGATCGCTACGCTTCAAGGGACGCTCCAGATCGCCCGCGCTGCGGGCCCGGGGCGTTTCGAGGCGGCGCTGGAGCAGATCCGGCGTCAGCTCCGGAGCTGATTTTTTTTACCCGGCCTGCTTACCTATTGGTAAGTAAGCTTACGCAAGGAGGAGTATCATGAGCGCGGAACCGTTGA
>DATEIO010000132.1:0-15043 GCA_035278895.1 Thermoanaerobaculia bacterium
CTGGTCGACTATCTTCAGGCCAGGGTCCCGGAAGAGACGGAGGGAGAGCAGCATCCGTCCTACAGCGAGCAGGGCTTCGATATGAATCTGCCTCTGGCTTATGTACGAACCGGCACACCGAGTGGCGCAGGGCGTCGCGGCGTCTCTTCGCCGTGACGCGTTGGCCCTGCTGACCGTCTTGGACGCTGCTTCCGGAGCGGGCTCAGCCCTCCGCCTCTCCCTCGAAGCGCAGACCGGGATTGTGCCGCGCTTTGCGCAGGTAGGCGAGCATCTTCCGCGCGAGCTCCGCCGAGACCCGCTCCCGCTCGGCCGCCCGGCGGAAGAGGCTCAGCGCGTCCAGGATTTCCGGGTGGACATTCCGCGCACGAAACATCGGAACCATGTGACGGGTGAGGATCTTGACCTCTTCGGCCTGTCCCTGCTCGGAGTAGAGAATGGCGAGCTCCAGGGACACCAGGGCCGCGTCGTAGGTCAGATGGCGGGCGACGAATTCTCCGCGGACTTTTCTTAGCGTTGCGACCCCCTCGTCTCGATGGCCGAGGCCTGCCGCGACACGCCCTTCGATCCACCGGAGACGGAGGAGGTCCACCTCGCCGCCACACCGGAGCGACAGGTCGATCACTGCTGGCAAGAGCTCTTCCGCCTCCGGGAAGCGGTCGAGCTTGCTCAAATTATCGGCAAGGCTGTGCTGGATGCAGAGGATCACCCGCCCATCGTCGTCAGGAAGGGCGGTCTCGTTCGCCTGCTGGAGGATCGCCACGGCCTGATCGAGCTGTCCCCTCTCCTTCGCGAGCCTGGCCCGGCTCAAGAGAACCTGGACCCGGAACTGCACGCTGCTCGCCGCTGCGGAGGCCTGCTCGAGGAGCGTCGCTTCTTCCTCGAAGCGGCGCTGGCTTCTGCGGAGCGAGGCTCGGAGAGCGAAGAGAAGACCTTCTTCGAGGAGGCCGTTCTGCGTCTCCTCCCCGGCCTTCCAATATCGGTCGGCGGAGTGGAAAGCCCGTTCCGCAGCCGGGAAATCCCCCTGAGCCCGCAGGGCGTTCGCCACGTGCGCCCAGGTCAGACCGCGCACCTTGGCGCGCCAGGAGGCCTCCCCGACCACCCGGTCGGCGACCTTGAGCGCCAGCTCGGCGAGCGCCGTCGCCGCTTCCGGGTCGTGAGCGCAGAGGCGCTGGCTTTCGACGCAGAGCACCTCGCACAGTGCCCAGATCCCTTCGGCGGGAGCGCGCCGCAGCTCCCCGAGCTGCCGGGGTGGCGGCAGGGTCCGGATCCGGCCCCAGAGGGCTTGCGCCGGCGCTCGGTCCTCGGGAGAGGGAATATTCTGCGTTGCAGGTAAAGAGTTGATAGGCCCTCCTTTCCGCCTAGAGGCATTCGCGTGCTGAGCATCGCGCCTCGGTCGCGAGAAGGAGAAGAGATGCACCAACCTCACGAATGGTACCACCCTCAGGGCCGGTCCGGCGAACCGGTTGGGCCGGGGTTATAATTCGCACATGCGGAGAAACCCAAGGAGGGAGATCATGACCCCCCGGAAAAGCGGACGAATCATGCGGCTCTTCATTCCGAATTGCTGATCGCCGGGACCGTGGCATGACCGTCTACGCTCCGGACGAGCGCCTCGTCAGCTCCTTTCCCGCGGGTGTGCCTCGCGCCGCGATGATTCAGGAGGTCGAAGAATTTCTGCGCGGGTTGCTCGATAGAGCCCTGTGCTAAACTGAATCGTCGATGCAACAAACCCTTTGCGGACCCCTGAAGAAGCTTTCTGCGTACGAAAAGAAGCGGCCGGCCCGGGGAGATCGAGCCGGCCGCTCGTGCAGGGGCCTGCGATCAATCCGCCACGGAGACGCTGTAGGAGCCGTCGTCGCTCACCCCCTGCACCCGGAGGTAGTACCGGCCCGGGTTCAAAGAGCGGACGATCCGGAAGTTCGGCGAGCCCGCGCCGTTGTCGTTCGAATCCAGGAGCACCCCGTTGCTGTCATAAAGGCCCGCTGCCACGTCGGTGCTGCCCGACGATTCGAAGGTGAGAGTGGCGCTGGAGTCCAGGATGACGGTGAAGACGTCGAAGTCGCTCGTAGTGTCCGGCTGGAAGATGGAACCGTTGGCGGAGCCGTCGACCGCGACCGTCGTGGCGCAGAGAAAACTGTCACCGTGGTCGTCTGTATCACCGAGATGGCACGCGTCGGTGAACGTGGCCGTGATCTCGATTTCGGAGCTCCCCGTGGTGGTGGGATCCACCTGGATGCAGTGGTCTCCCGCGGGGACGACGACTTCCAGATCGCCCAGGCCCGTGCTCTGGTAGGCGCTGTCGATGAGCGGATGAATGCCGGTCGAGCCTTCCGTGTACACCGAATTCTGCGATGCGACGCCGGTGCTCTCGATGGTGATCACACCGGGGCGCTGCGTGGTGATCTTGAGCACGTCGTCATCCCACTCGTCCACGGTCTTGGTCGCATTCGCGGCGGTTGCGTTGGTGAGCGTCGTATATCCCGACGAGGAGTTGAGAGCGGTCTGACACCCTTGAGCGGCCGCCGGCGCGGCGTGACCGATCATTGAAAAGACACAGAGAGCGAAGCAGAACATCGAACGGACGGCATTGCGGAAGAAAGAGTACGAGTGAAACACGGATCTTCTCCTTGAGGCCGGCGGCCCCCGAAAAACGTTTGTTTCGTCTGCGTTTTTTGGGATGTCCTTGCCGATCGGCCTTCGAGGCGTCCCAATCTCGCCTCAGGCGGGTAGTAACGGGCGGGTTTTCAAAATTGGCTGGAATGGGTGATCGAATGGAGCGGCCTTGAACCTCACCAGAAATCCCTGGGGCGGCGGGCCTGACGATCCGGAGGCGGGCGGATCGCGGGTTTTCACCGAGCACGTCCGTGCGCTTTCGGCCCGAGGGCCGCTCGATTCCCGCGAGTTCGAAACGTTGTGGGTGGCTTTGCGGGCAGCGCTCAAGAGCGAGCTCAAGAAGCGCGGGCTCTGGGAGAGCCCGCCTGCGTATCTCGGCGTCTACGGCGGGGAGAGCTGGGCTCCGGCCGACGGCCCGGCGGGGCCCGGCAGCGCCCTGGAGGAGCTTCTGGCGGAGTGCTACTCGTACGTCTTCGTTTCACGCCTGAGGAGCCTCGAAGCCCATTTGAAGTTGAAGCCGAACGTGGACGGGCTGGTCTTCCTGAACATCCGCCATTTCCTGCACGAGCGGCAGAAAGAGCACGATCCGATCGGCTTTCAGGTTTTCGAGGTCCTGCAGTCGGCGGTGCGCCTGGCCGTGGAGAAAGGCGAGCTGCGCGTGCTCTCGGGAGAGGAGAAGGTGCGCAACGACACCGTCCTCGGATTCGAGGACGGGATGGAGGCTCCGGGAAGGGGACGCGGGGAGCTCCCCTCCGTGGTGGTCCGGTGGATCGACGGCCTGCTGCCGGACCTGATCACGGCGCGCGGCCGCGGGCAGGAGGAGGTCGTGAGGCGGCTGCGGGAGCGCTTGCCCGATCTGCGGCGGGAGGGAGTCGTCACCTTCCGCTTCAAGGACGTCGTCGATCCCATGAAAGCCGACGTGCGGGCGCGGTGGGCCGCCCTTCTCGACCTCGCATTCGGAGAGGCCGTGCCGCAGAGAGCGGGCGGCGAGCCCGGGGACGCCGTCCGCCTCGTCGAGCCGGACTCCGGCGTCGAGGAACGCGAGCTCTTCCACAAGCTGATCGAGTGCGTGCTGACCGCCCTCCGGCGTCTCCAGGTCGACGCGAGGACCCGGGAGTATCTCGGCGTCCTCTGGCAATTCCTGAGGATCCAGGCTTCCGAAGGGATGGAAAAAGCGGCGGTGTCGCGGCTCGGCCGCGCGCTCCGGGCCGAGATCGAGATGGCGGACGAAGAGCGGCCGTCGCTGCGCAAGCTGGCCGAGCAGTTGCACATCCCCCGCGAGCGGCTCCCCGGGCTGTACAAGACCCTGGGCGACCTGCTGGAGGAGTGCCGCGCCGCCAATTCGGGAAAAACTGCCGTTACACAGTTAAAGCGGAAGTCTATATGACGGAAAGCCCTGATCCCCTGGACCCGGAAACCCGGCGGCGTCTGGAGACGCTCGCGGCCCAGGCGCACGCCCGCTCGGCGGAGCACGCGGCCGGTCTCGAGCGCCGCAAAGGCCTTCCCGCCGCACCGGGAGACCTCTTCGTCCTCCGGGCCACGGCCGATCTCCCGGTCGAGTGGGCGATCCTGGACCGCGGAAACGGCGGCAAGCTCCTCGCCATGCCCGCGGATTCAGGAGCGCCCGCGGGCACGGCCGACGTCGAAGTTCCGGCGGATGCCCCCGGCGGCCCTTTGAACCTGCGCTGCCGCTACGGGACCTGGCTGGACGGCGCGCTCTTCGAGCCGGACCTTCGCTCGGGGACCCTGGCGCCGGAGACCATCACCGAGGCGCTCCACCGCCTCCGGCAGATCGAGGCCGGAGCCCTCGAAGGATCTCCTCTCGCCGAGGAGGTGGACGCCGATCCCGAATACGCGGACTGGATTCGGGACGTCCCGGAGCGGGCCCGCGAGCTGGCCTCCGCGGCCCGGGCGTCGAACCCGCGGCCGTCCTCCGCCTCCTCCTGGGGAATGGCCCACCGCCTGGCGGCCGTCCTCGCTGTCGTATCGATCGGCCTGGCGCTCTGGGTCGGCTTCCTGCTTCGCCAGGTCGAGCAACTCTCGGAGCCCATCTTCGACGCGCCCTCCGAAGAGGTCGTGTTGGGAGACGAGGTGAGGGGAGGCACAGTCTTCCAGGTCCCTCGGGAGGAGAAAAGCGTCACCCTCGTCTTGGTCGTGGATTCCGCCATCGAGCCCCAGGACGGTTATCTGGAAATCGCCGACCGCACCGGCCAGCCGGTCTGGCGCAGCCGGCGGGTGCGGCTGATCCCCGACAAGGGCTTTCCTTTGACTCTGGCGCGCCGGCTTCTGCCGGACGGCGACTACCGGGTCCGCGTCTTCCCGGAGGCTGGCTTCGGTGCGCCTCCTCTCGCTGAGGAGACGCTGCGCGTCGAGTCCACCGAGTGATCTTGCCTTCCGCCTGGTCCTTTTAGTCCCGAAGTTTCGCGTTCTCTAGATAAGGGGTCGAGCGGCAGAGGATTTCCCCTGAGGCGCCATTCCAAGGGAGCTCTACCGCTCGTGTCCCAAAATTCTGCAACTGCGGTTAGGGATTGCTTCAAGATTCAACCCTGAGGGCTTCAAGGTAAAAAAAGAGGGCGGCCCTTCTGGCGCTGTCGTAGCGGGCCGCCCTGGAACGAGGAGGCCGGCGCCTACCGGTCTCTAACTAGTACGCGAGAGCCGTGGCCAGAAGGGACCATGGCCGGGGCGGTGATCCTTTGATAGAATCATCGCACCTCATGGAATCCCTTCCGTCGGACATCACGGGGCTTCTTCGCGACTGGAGCAAGGGCGATCCCTCGGCCTTGGACAAGCTCATCCCCCTCGTATTCGAGGATTTGCGCCAGATTGCCGCCCGCATGTTCAAGCGGGAGAGCGAAGGGCATACGCTCCAGCCGACCGCCCTGGTCAACGAGGTGTATCTCCGCCTGATGGACCAGCGGAAGATCCATTGGGCCAACCGGGAACAGTTTTTCGGAGTCACGGCCCTCCTGATGCGCCGCATCCTGGTGGACTACGCGAAGAGGCGGGATGCGGCCAAACGGGGGAGCGGCGCCGTGAAGCTCCCCCTGGACGATGCTCTGGGTCTTGCCGTGCTTCAGGAGAAAGTCAACTTTTTGGATCTCGACATGGCGCTGTCCCGGCTGGCGGAGCTCGATCCACGCCAGAGCCAGATCGTCGAGATGCACTATCTCCTGGGGCTCAGCCATGAGGAGATCGCCGAGGTTCTCGGGGTCTCCGTGACCACGGTCAAGCGGGAGTGGAGCACGGCCAAGCTGTGGCTGTTCCGGGAGCTGACGAAGTAGGCGGCGGGCCGTTCCGAGGTCGTCTCTCGCGTTTCAGGAAGACGGAGGATACGACAGGAGCCTGCGGCTCCGGGGGAACGGTGACACCCGATCGATGGCAACAGATCAAGGCCGTTTTGAACGACGCCCTGGAGCGGGAGACAGCTCTTCGAACGGCTTTTCTCGAATCCGCTTGCCAGGGGGATGACGAGCTGCGGCGTGAGGTCGAGTCTCTGCTCGAGTCCGAAGCCGAGATCGGCAATTTCATCGAGACCCCCGTCTTCCGGATCCATGGTGACACCCAGCCTCTGGCCGTAGGACAGCGCGTCGGCGCCTACCAGGTCTTGCGCGAGCTTGGCCGGGGCGGCATGGGCTCGGTCTATCTGGCGGAGCGGGCCGACAAGGAGTTCGAGCAGCGGGTCGCTTTGAAGGTCGTCCGCCGCGGCATGGACACGGATGAGATCGTCCGCCGCTTCCGCTCGGAGCGCCAGATCCTCGCCCATCTGGATCATCCCAACATTGCCAAGCTCTTCGACGGAGGCACGACGGAGGATGGCCGGCCCTACTTCGTCATGGAGCACGTCGAAGGCCGGCCCATCGACGAATATTGCGACGACCGGAAGCTCTCGGTCCGCGAGCGTCTGGAGCTGTTCCGCCGCGTTTGCTCGGCCGTCCATTTCGCGCACCAGAACCTGATCGTCCATCGCGACCTGAAGCCCGGCAACATCCTGGTGACCGCAGACGGGATTCCGAAGCTTCTCGACTTCGGCATCGCGAAGCTCCTCGATCCTGGCGAGGAAGCGTTTGCGCTGACCCGGCTCGGTGTCCGGCCCATGACGCCCGATTACGCCAGTCCCGAGCAGGTGCGGGGCGAGGCGATCACCACGGCGAGCGATGTCTATTCACTGGGCGTGCTCCTTTACTTGCTCCTGACCGGGCACCCGCCGTACCGGCCGGCCCGCCGGGATCCCGAGAGCCTCGCCAAGGAGATCTGCGAAAAGGATCCGCTCCGGCCGAGCAGCGTCATCCGCCAGGTCGGAGAGGCCCGGCGGCCGGACGGCACCGCGGTGGAGCTGACTCCCGAATCAGTCAGCCAGGTGCGGGAGGGGGAGCCGCAGCTTCTGAAGAAGCGTCTCGAGGGGGATCTCGACAACATCGTCTTGATGGCGATGAGCAAGGACCCCCAGCGCCGGTACGCTTCCGCGGACCAACTCTCGAACGACATCGAACGGCATCTCGAAGGCTGGCCGGTCGTCGCGCGCAAGGACACCCTGGGATACCGGGCCCGCAAGTTCGTCAGCCGCCACAAAGGCGGCGTTGCCGTTGCGGCCCTTGTGCTGCTCTTGATCGTCGGATTTAGCATTGCCATGACCATCCTCTGGCAACGGGCGGTCCGTGAGCAGCGGCGGGCGACGTCAATTTCCGAATTCCTTCAGAAGCTTTTCACCATCTCCGATCCGAGCGAGTCCCGAGGTGAGACTATTACGGCTCGGGAGATGCTTGACGAAGGAGTCAAGGCGATCGAGGGAGATCTGGAGAGCCAGCCCGAGTTGCGAGCCGAAATGATGGAAACGATGGGAAGGGTGTACCAAAGCCTAGGTCTTTACAAGCGGGCAAGGCCTCTGCTCGAGAGCTCTCTCCGCCTGCGTCGCCAAGAGCTGGGCAATGATGATTTACGGGTCGCGAGCACTCTCCACAACTTAGCGAACGTCGTTAGGGGAATGGGAGAAAATGAAGAGGCGGAGCCATTGATCCAGGAGGCGTTACGCATTCAGCGCTCCCAAGGAGAGACGCAGAATATCGACTACGCGTCAGGGTTGACAAATCTGGGAACTCTGCTGCGGGCACGGGGAGAGCTCGACAAAGCTGAAGACCTTCTCGAAGAGGGCCTCGCGATTAAAAGGAGTCTTCCCGACGTCGATCCTGCTGACATTGCTGGCAGCCTTAACAACTTGGGCAGCTTTCACCAGACCCGTGGCCATTATCCCAAGGCAGAGCAATTCTTTAAGGATGCGCTCGCAATCCGGCAGGAGCTCGCGCAAGGTCAACTCGACCCCGATGTGGCCACGAGCCTCAACAACGTAGGCTCCGTGCGTCAGGACCTGGGCGACCTCCCCGGCGCAGAGGCCTACTACCTCAAGGCTCTGGAAATACGTCGGAAGCTCTTCGGTGACCGGAGCTCAGAAGTGGCCCGCAGCCTCAGTAATGTGGGCCAGGTGCGATTGTTACAAGGGGATGCCACAGCAGCGGAGAAGTATCTTCGCCAGGCTTTATCGATTGCGGATGAAAATCCAGACGTGACTCTTCCCCAGCGAGCCGTCTACCTGCGTCACCTGGCTACGGCCTTGGTGGCTCTCGGGAAGCCGGCTGAAGGAGAAGCCCTGGCGCGGGAGTCTCTCGGGATTCTCCAGAGAAAGCCTGACCACTGGCGGTTCTCCGATACCGAAAGCGTCCTCGGAGCCTGCTTGGCCGCGCAGGGTCAGTTCCAGGAAGCCGAGCCGCTTTTGATCAGGAGCTACGCCGCCCTCGCCAAAGATGAAGGCGAAGGTGCCAGCCACGCCCCGGAGGCCCTGCAAAGAATCATCAATCTCTACACCGCCTGGGGAAAGCCGGAGCAGGCGGCGGCGTATCGCGCCAAGCTCGCTTCGGGAGGTTGACTTCCGCGGCACGGCTCGCTCTAATGCGCCCCGAAACGCCTTTGGGGCCGTACAGAAGGAGCTTGACCGATGTTGCGACGTACCCTGCCTGTTTTGACCGCAGCCCTCCTCGCCACGGGTTTGATGGCTCCCCGCCCTGCCGCCGGCCAGGGCTGAGTGCTCATCCGCCAGACCGCGCCCGTGTTTGGCGCGGCCACCAAACTGGTTCCCGAGAAGGGCGAGTGGCAGGTGAGCCTCTCCTATCGCGGTCTCGATTCCGATGACCACTACAGCGGCACGGAGCATCAGCGCGTCCGCGATCGCGAACGCACTTACGTCATCAACACCCAGCAGGCGCTCGATCTGGGGGTTTCCTATACGGCAACCGAACGGCTGAGCTTCACTCTCGGAATCCCGGTCGTGAAGTCGTCCTGGGCGGTACCCACGCCGATCCGTCCTGTGCCCGGGCCGCGCGCCAAGCAGGAGGCGAGCGGGCTGGGGGATGTCAGCTTGACGGGCCGGTACTGGGCTTTCGCTCCCGAGAGCCGGCACAACGTCTCTCTGGGTCTGGGCGTCAAGGCACCGACCGGGGAGTACGACGTGACGCAGGTCTACCCCAACATCGACGGCACCAACCCGTCGCGCAAAGCCGTCGACCAGTCGGTGCAGCCGGGCGACGGCGGCTGGGGCATCCTGTTCGACGTTCAGGCCTTCCGCCAATTCAAGAGGGCGACTCTCTTCGCCTCCGGCACCTACCTTGCGAACCCGCGTGATACGAACGGCACGCCGTCGATCCTCGTCGGCCTGGGGCTTGGCAGCAATCCGGATTTTGCCCGGGAGGGAATCCTGGTCAACTCGGTGCCCGATCAGTACCTGGTGCGGCTGGGCGCCGTGATGCCGGTCGGCAAGACCGGGCTGGGCGTCAGCCTCGCGTATCGCGTGGAGGGTTTGCCGCGCTATGACCTGATCGGTGACAGCCACGGCTGGCGCCGGCCGGGCCATGAGATGTTCGTCGAGCCGGGCATCACCTACTCGAAGGGTGGCTCGACCTGGTCGCTCAACGTGCCGGTCGGCTTCTATCGCAATCGGGAGCCGAATCCTTACTCCGGCCGGGAGGGCGACGCCACCTTCCCGGATTACATCCTGCTGACGAGCATTTCTCAGCGGTTCTGAGCGTCGAGGAGCCCTTTCATCGCCTTCACGGCCGTGACCGCCCTCTCCCGCGCCTCCGCCTCCACCGGCTCGGCCGCGTAGGCGGCGAGGACGTAGAGGTCGGTCAAGGCGCGGGCGGAGGGCTCGAGCGGTCGCAGGTAGGGCGGCAGGCCATAGAGAATCTCGTAAGGCGTGGCCTTCCCGGCGCGGGTGTGGCCCAGGGTCTCCAGGAGAGCCAGAAAGCGGTGATACGCGGCCAGGACGGCGTCGCGAGCCGGTAGATCCAGAAGGGTTTCGAGGCCCTTCAGGGGATCGGCGGGCGGGCTTTCCCGGCGCCTGGAGCGGGTGAGGCGGGCGAGGAGCGCGGCCAGGCGGGCGAGGAGGGCCTGCCAGCGGCTCGAAGCCCGGTTTCGAAAGCCTTTGAGGAGGGGCCAGAGGCGGAGAAGGCCCCAGAGACCCACGCCCACGAGAATCAGGATCAGCGGGATTCGCAACCATTTTCCGGCGATGGCCAGCAGGCCGAGCAGGCTGCCGGTCTGCCGGCCGGAGGAGCGGGAATCCCGGGAAGGGTTGCGCAGGGAATCCCTGCCGGGCTCTCCGGACCGGGACGGCGTCTCGGTTCCCGGAATCTTCTCCGAAACCGTGGGGGACGGCTGGCCGGGATCCCGGGTTTCCTGGTAGCCGCGGTCTCTCTCGGAGCCTCTTCCGTCCACCGTGGGAGGCCGAAGCTCGCCCGTGCCCTGGAAGCGCAGCCCTGGCAGGGCCAGGGCGGAAGCCAGCACCATCATCAGGAGGAGCGCGGCCAGGCCCACGCGGCCGGGAATCAGGCGGGGAGAGACGTATCCTCCCGTCGCTTCGACCCGTCGCAGCACATCCAGAGCCGAGCCGGCCGCGAGCACGACGCCGGTCGCAAAGAGAAAGATCACGACCGCCGTCAAAGCCCTTTCGCCGACCCGTGGCGCCGCCTTGAGCAGCACGGGCTCGCCCATGGCGAAGGCCAGCAGAGCGACCAGGGCCAGGCGCGCCACGGTCGCGGCCGGGTTCTTGGGGATGTCGGGCGGCGGACCCGCCGTCGCTTCTGGGTCTTCCCTCTGCCAGGGCTCGAATGAAAGAAGATCCCGGTTGAACGGGCGCGATTTCGAAACGTCTCTCCCGACCTCGGGGCTCAGGCCCCGCGTCACCCGAGTGGCGAAGCCCCAGACCGCGGCCAGGATCACCAGATTGGCCAGCGTCTCCAAAGGATTTTTCTGCCCCGTCTCCCACGGCGCCACCAGGATGACAATGGCCGTGGCCCCGGCCAGGGCCAGGGTATACATCCCCTGGAGCTCGGAGTCTTCGCCGGAGCTTCTGTAGCGCTCGATCAGCACGGTCGCCACGGCGAAGCAGAAGCCGATCCATTTGAGCGCCGGGCCGCCTCCCAGGAAGGCCGAGCGGACGTCGACTAGGTAAAACAGGAAGGACGCGACCATGGCGATGACCGCCGCCGGCACCACCACGTGATGGGTGAAGAACGTGGCCGCGCTTTCGTCCAGCGGTGGATCGTCGTAGCTCACAGCGCCTGGGCTCCCAATTGCCGGAGATCCTCGTCCGTGCGGATGGCGTAGACCGGAACGCCCTCGGGAAGACTCGCGGCGGCCGGTTCGTCGTCGGTCCTCGGAATCCAGATCACTCCGACCTCGAATCCCGAGCGCCGAAGCCCCGCGAGAGCTTCTCCCAGCGCGGGGCCGAGTTCGGGAGTGACGGCCATCAGCACGAGAGAGCGCGGCAGCCGGGGCGCCTCGGCCACGAGGAGCTCGGGCAGGGTGAGGCCAGGGGCGAGCGTCAGCCGCGCCAGGGCCGTGCGGAGGTGGTCGTGCTGCCAACGTCCCCGGCCGGGCTCCACTTCGAGAGGCCGATAGGCCGGCATGCGGCGGCGGGCTTCCGTCTCCTGGAGAGCGTCCTCCAAGCGGCGGAAGCTGCCGCCGGTCCAGTCGGACGGGTACCGCTCGGCCGCGTCGCCGCCGTTCGAAAGAAGCCCCACGGCCTGCCCATGAGCGAGGACGAATTCGGCGATCGAGGCGGCCGCGGTCACAGCCAACTCCACGGCGGGATCGGCCCCGCTCTCTTCCGGCGCGCCCGGATATGCGGATCTCCCCATCTCCACGGCGAGGAGGACCCCTTCGAGCACCGCCGGCTCGTAGAGCTTGACCTCCAGGCGGCCCGACCGGGCAGTCGCACGCCAGTGGATGCGCCGCAGACTGTCGCCAGCCCGGTAGTCGCGGACGCCCAGGAACCGGGACGGATCTTCGAACAGGCTGCGGCGGCGCGGCACTTCGTGAATGGGCCGATGGCCCAACGGCCAGCCCGCGCTCAGATCGACCGTGCGCGGCAACACGGTGACAAAGCGTACGTCCGGGTCGACCTGGAAGCGCCGGACGAGCCCCAGGGGATCGCTGGTTTCGAGCATCGCCGGCCCCACGCGGAAGAGCCCGCGGCGCCGGCCGTGGAGGGTGCAGGCCGAGCGCATCGTCTCTTCGCTCGCAAGCGTCTGGAAGCCGGAGGTGATCCCCTCGGCCGCGAGACCGGGCTCGATCTCGTCTTTCCAGAAGACCCAGAACGCCGGGAGCGCCTTGCGGTTGTGCAGCACGAGCCGGGACTCGGCGGTGCCGCCGAGCTCGAGGACGTCGGCTTCGAGGCTCCGGCGCACCTCGAGCCCCAGGAGGCTCGCCGCGGGCAGGAAAGCGCCGGCGCCTAAAACGGCGGCGGTCACCACCGCGGCATAGAGGAAGAAGCCGGCGGAAAAAAGCGATAGGAGAAAGGCGAGAAAGGCCAGCACCAGGAGCCAGAAGAGCACCTGCCGGCGGCGCAGGCTGCGGACCGCCATGGCCGCCGGACCCGCCGCGCTCATTCCAGCGTAGGACGGCCGGCGGCCAGCGGGCCGGGCTCCAGGATCGGGGCCGGCACGAGCCCCACGGCCAGATCCACGACCTGGGGAGCCGACCGCTTGGACAGCCGCCCCTCGGCCCCGAGGATCACCCGGTGATAGAGGATCGAAGGATAGAGCCGCTTGACGTCGTCGGGCATCACGAAGCTCCGCCCGGCCATGGCCGCCCACGCCTGGCACGCGCGGTAGAGCCCCTGCGTGGCGCGCGGGCCGGCGCCCAGCACCAGCTCGCGGGCCGTGCGCGTGGCCGAGCTCACCTGCACGATGTAGCGCCGCACCTCCGGATGGACGTGCACTTCTCGGATCTGGTCCTGAAGCCGCGCCAGCACGTCGAGAGAGAGCACCTGGACCACGCCTTCCAAAGGATCGCTGCGCTCGCCGCGCAGGAGCATCTGCTCTTCGGCCTGCAGGCTCGGATAGCCGATCGACAGGCGCATCAGGAAGCGGTCGAGCTGCGCCTCGGGCAAGGGGAACGTCCCCTCGTGCTCCACCGGGTTCTGCGTGGCGATGACGAAGAACGGCCGCTTCAAGGAGTACGTCCGGTTGTCCACGCTCACCTGCCGCTCGGCCATGCACTCCAGGAGCGCGGCCTGGGCGCGGGGCGTGGCGCGGTTGATCTCGTCCGCGAGGAGGATCTGGGTGAAGACGGGGCCGGGATGGAACTCGAAATCGCCCGTCTTCTGATTGAACACGCTCGAGCCCGTGACGTCGCCCGGCAGCAGGTCGGGCGTGCACTGCAGACGGCGGAATCCGCCTCCGAGCGTGCGCGCCAGAGCTTTCGCGAGGAGCGTCTTGGCCGTCCCGGGAACGTCTTCCAGAAGGAGATGCCCTTCCGCGAAGAGGCAGGTGAGGACCAGCTCCAGGATCGGCCGCTTGCCGAACACGACCGTTTCGAGCTGCCCGAGGACCGC
Organism: Thermoanaerobaculia bacterium; assembly: GCA_035278895.1. Lineage (GTDB taxonomy): Bacteria > Acidobacteriota > Thermoanaerobaculia > Multivoradales > UBA5704 > DATARR01. The sequence continues at coordinate 13,496 of DATEIO010000132.1, forward strand.
CTGAGCGGCCTGCTGGACTTGTTTCATGGGCCTCCTTGCGGCACGCCAGTGCGAATCCGGATCTGGATCTGTAGCCTACAATATTGGGTTTGCCGTGTAAACCGGTTGATAGCCACGTCTTGCATTTGCGTGCGAGAAGCCTGCGCGCCAGAAAAGACCCAAAGGACACCAAGGACACCAAGGACACCAGCTTTTGAGGTCTTTTCTGTCCCTGGTGTCTTTGGTTCCTTGCAGTCCTTGCTCCGGTTTCTCTCCAACGTGAGGGAACGTCTCTACGGATCTGCACCTTCCGGGGATGGAGACCCGCGCGTCCCCCGCACCACCCGCACCGCCCCGATCCCGTCCAACACCACCGCTGCCAGCAGAGCCCAGCCGGCGACCGTCAACCACGTCATCCGATCGAGGGCAAGGCCCGCCGCGAGGAGAGGGACTCCCAGGGACCAGAGCCCCAGGGTCCATTTCTGAAGAGCCCGGCTCGGCAGGGCGTGCGGGGATGGCGGCACGGTGCGGAAGCGGTCTCCCGCGTAGGCGGTCAGCCAGGAGAAGAGGGGGAGGAGGCGGGCGTTGACTCCGATCACCATCTGAGCGAGGAAGCCGACGAGGCCCAGGACGCCGTAGACCATGGTGCCGGCGACTTTCCAGGTGGCGGGCGGGGAGAGGATCAGGGCGGCTCCCAGGCCGGCGGCGAGGAGAAGGAAGGCGAGCGCCTGGGCAACGTGGAGGATGCCCAGGTCGGGGCGCGGGAGGCCTTTGGGGGCGGGGCGGGGGTTGCGCAGCATCCAGCGGACTTCGCGCAGGAAGGAGGCGATGCCGGCGATGGCCAGGAGGGCGAAGATGCCGGCCCAGGGGCGGCGGGCGACCAGGCCGGCGGAGAGGCCCAAGAGGCCCGCTTCGAGGAGCAGGGCGCTCGCCCAGAGGCTTTTGCGGTCGGGCATGGCGGCGGGCAGGAGCATGGGGAGGAGGCGGTAGCCGGCGCCCATCACGATCATCAGGGCCCAGCCGAGCGCGGCTAAATGGGCGTGGGCCGCGACGTTGGCCAGAACGTAGCCCGGGAGGAAATGAAAAACCTTGTCCAGGCCGAGCAGGAGGCCGGCGGTTGCGGCTCCCAGAAGGTTCAGGAAGCCGAGCGCGAAGTGGAGCTTGACCGCCGGCTGGATGGGAGCCGCCGGCAAGGCCCGGAGCACCCGCAGCGCGACGTGCAGGAGGGCCAGGATCACCATTCCGGCGGACCAGACCATTCCCGAGGCCTCCCCGATCCAGAAGTGGACCACCATCCCGCTCACGCCCGCCACGAACAGCCCGAAGGCCCAACGGTCGATCGCGCGAGCCGGCATCGGCATGCGCAGGGCCATCGGACCGATCATGTAGATCGCCCCGAGGATCGAGGAGGTGATCCACCCGAGCGTGACGAGGTGGACGACCGCGACCATCCGCGGGTGATAGAAGAAGCCCGCGAGGCCGCGCGGATCGAGGGCCACGGCCGCGAAGGCCAGGGCGAGGCAGAGGTGGGCGAAGCCGAAGTAGAGGAGCGGCAGCCAGCGGGGTGGA
>DATEIO010000133.1:0-16771 GCA_035278895.1 Thermoanaerobaculia bacterium
CCCGGGAAGGGGAATTCCTCTTCGACTTCACCCCCCAGGCCGAAGCGGCCCAGCAGTGCTTCGCCGGAGCGGGAATGCACCTCGTGCGGTCGACGGATTCGTTTCTGTAGGGGCGGCCCTGCGTGGCCGCCCTGCTAACCCTAATGCACGTCCGGCACCGGCCGTAGCGAGCCGCCGAAATCCTCGTCGTCAGATCCCAGGAAGAGCTGCTCCCGGCCGTCCGCGCCCCGGCAGAAGGCCAGGGCTTCGACCTTGGCGTCCGGCACGTCGGCGATCCGGCGCGGATTGCCGAGAATCGAGAGCTGGTCCCCCACCTGGCCGATCTCCCAGACCACGCTCTGGAACGGCCCCTTCTCGCCCGGGTCGATGGTCGAGGCGGTGAACAGGCGGCCGGCCAAGTCCGCCTCCAGGGTCGAGAGCTCGCGGTGGTTCGCCCCCTGGGGATCGGCCACCTGAAAGCGGACGGAGCCTTTCTCGGTATAGCGGATCTCCTCGCCCGAGAGGTCCAGGTCGGCCCAGCGGATCGTGCCATCCTCGCGCTCTCCGAAGAGGAAGACCAGCCCGAAAAGAGTACGCACCACGGCGGTCCCTTCGATGTTGGTCACGTTCGTGGGGAGGTGGCCGGTTCGGAGCACCTTGCCATCCAGGGTGATCTGGAGGATGCGCCCGTAGCGCCCTTCCCGGAAGCTGCTCTCGACGAGGAGGAAGGAGTCGGTGCCCGGCACGGCGGCCACGGACTCCAGGTCGTTCGAGGTGCCGTCCGGCTCGGGCCAGGCCACCGGAATCGGCTCCCAGGTGGCGTCCTGTCCCATCAGGCTCACCCGGATCACCCGCGGCGCGCCGGCCGGGGCGTTGCTCTTGGTGTCCACCACGGCGAGGAAGCTCCCGTCGGGGAGACAGACGAGGCCGGAGAGCGGCGGCAGAGGCTTCGTCTCCGGCGCCGGCACGGCCCCGGGAGGAGGCGGAGGCAGCGGAGCGGGGGCCTGGGGAGCGGGACGGCCCGCGCAGGCGGCGAGCCAGGGGAGGATCAGGGCCAGGGCGAGCCCGGCGCGGCGTGAGGTCCGATGCATGGGATCTCCTAGCCTTTGAGGCCGTACCGTTCCATCTTGATCGCCAGGCCGTTGCGCGAAAGACCCAGCAGGCGGGCCGCCTGGGACTTGTTGCCGTGGGTGCGGCGCAGGGCCTCGCGGATCGCGGCCTGCTCGGTGTTGCCCACCAGCCGCTCGAGCTCCAGCTCCGAGGCCGCGTCCACGCGGGTGGTGGATACGAGATTGCCGTTGCGCACCCGCTCGGGCAGAAGGCTCACGTCCACGGGCTTCCCCGCCTGGGCCATGTAGACGAGCTGCCGGGCGATGTTTTCGAGCTCCGCCAGGTTTCCCGGATAGTCGTAGGAGAGGAGCGCTGACATGGCCTTCACGGTGATGCCCTGCATGCGCTTGCCCGTCTCGTGGCAGAACCGGTTGATGTACGACTGGATGAGGAGCGGCAGGTCCTCGCGCCGGTCGCGCAGCGGCGGCACCTCGACGGTGAACTGGGAGAGCCGGTAGGCCAGGTCCACCCGGAAGAGGTCGCGGGCCACGGCGCCGTCCAGAGGCGCGCGGCTCCCGGCGATCAGGCGGACGTCCACCCGGGTCGCCTCAGAGCTCCCCGTGGGCTCCACCTCTCCTGAGCGCAGGAAGCGGACGAGGCGGGCCTGGAGGTCCATGGGGAGCTGCTCGATCTCGTCCAGGAACAGCGTGCCGCCCTTGGCCAGGAGGAGCTTGCCTTCGCGGCGCACGGGCCCGCCCTTGCCCGGGATCTCGGCGCCGAAGAGATCGGCCTCGATCTGGAGCGGCCGGGCGCCGCCGCAGGAGGTCACGATGAACGGGCCGTGCCGCCGCGGTCCCGAGAGGTGGAGCGACTTGGCGAGCAGCTCCTTGCCCACACCCGGCTCGCCGCAGAGGAGCACGTGGACGTCCGGGTCCACGGCCGCGCGGAGCTGCTCGATGACCTGTTTCATGGCGTTCGACTCCCCCACCACCAGGGTGGGGTCGAGCGTCAGATCCTGCTGCCCCGGGTGGCCGGGGAGGATCGGCTCGTACGAGCCCACGTGGTGGACGAGGCCGAGCACCAGGAGGTGTCCCAGGGTGCGGAAGGCCGGCACCGGGGACCAGCCGTCCGGCGTGAAGCGCGGCAGGGCGAGAAGCAGCGAATAGGTGCGGTCCAGGGCTACGAAGGAGTGGCAGCAGATCCAGGCCGGCTGGCCCCCCAGCTCTCCCTGGAAGTCGTACACCTTGTGGAAGCCGTCGTCGCCGGACTGGTGAGCCCGGATCTGGTCCATCAGCCCCTCGCCGCTCGCGAGCCACATGGGATCGGAAGCCACCACCAGCTTGACGCCGGCCCGGTCCGTCTCCCCCAGGAGGAGAAAGAGGGCGCCGCCGCCGAAGTCGGCCAGCATTTCGGTGACCAGGGCCTCCGAGGTGGTCCGGCTCTCGGTGTCGGCGAGCACCCACTCGCTCACCCGGCAGAGGTGCTCCACCATCCGCCCCGGAGAGATCTGCGGCGGTCCCGGGGCGGGGCGCTGCTCGGCGGCGGCCGGGGCCTTCTCGGGGCCCGGAACGATGTCCTCGACCAACAGGGTCACGCCGCCGACGCGGATCTCGTCGAGCACCTCGAGCGCCGCTTCCTTGACCTTGCGGCCGCTCACCAGGAGCCCTTTACGGCTCCCCAGGTCCTCGATCCGCAGCTCGTCCCCGTCGTAACACAGCCGGGCGTGCTTCTGCGCCACGCCCGTGTAGGGCAGGTAGATGTCGCACTCGGGCCAGCTTCCGATCAGAAGCTCGCTCCGGTGGATGGGAAATCGCCGAACCCCGTCCGGCGCGTAGGCAACCAGTCTCAACATCAGGTGAGAAGTGTAACCCACCGGCGCGCCTTCGCGGACTGTGCAAGCTTCTTGCAGTACCCCTCAATGCGCCTTGACGGAAGCGCCAAGGATGACTTGAAGGAGACGTATGTATGAAGATTCGATTTGCTAACAAGTTTTATATTGCGGCTCTTGCCGTTTCTCTTTTTGGAGGGCTGCCGGCCGAAGGGCAGCAAATTCGGAACGAGGGAGGAAATCTTCTGACCGAGAGCCTCGAAACGGCGAAAGCCGACGACGCGCCCATGCCCCCTTCGAGCCTCCGCGGCGCCGCGGCCAGCTCGACCGAAGCCAGCCTCTCCTGGCGGGACAATTCGAACGATGAGACCGGTTTCTCGATCGAGCTCCTGGAAGCCGGCCAGTCCTCCTGGGAGTACCTGGGAACCCTCAACTCGAGCTTCACGACCGCCACGATCGAGGGCCTCACGCCCGGCACGACCTACGCCTTCCGGGTCCGCGCCGTGAACGACACGACCCTCTCGGCTCCGTCCAACAAGGCGACGGTAACGACGCACGCGTCGGGAGATGGTTTCCTGACGCTCCGGGAGATCCCGGACTTCCGTTTCCAGGTGCGGATCTTCCCACCGGCAGGCGCTCCCATCGCGGGCAAGAAGGTGAGCCAGTGCCCGCCGGAGACCCTCTGCGTGAGCGGTGCCGTCCCCGGCCGCTCGGAGGTCTACCTCCGCGTGGTCGGCCCCCGGCCGAACGGCTATTTCTGGCCCACGATCATCCGCTTCACCCCGAACCGGGTCGAGGTGGAGGTCCAGCGGATCAGCACCGGGGAGGTGAAGAGATACGCGCTCGAAGCGGTGCCCGGGGACGGAGACGATCTGCCGGGATTGCAGGACCGGACGGGGTTCCGGAAGTAGAAGAGGGACACGGGGGGAGGTCTCTGCTATCCTCCCCCGCCGTGAACGATCTCTTTCTCCGAACCTGCCGCGGTGAGGCGACCGAGCGCCGGCCTGTATGGATCATGCGGCAGGCCGGCCGCTACCTGCCCGAATACCGCGCCATCCGCGCCAAAGCGGACTTCCTGACCCTCTGCAAGACCCCGGAGCTCGCGGCCGAGGTCACGATCCAGCCGGTGGACATTCTGGGCGTGGACGCCGCGATCCTCTTCGCGGACATCCTTCTCCCCTTGGAAGCCATGGGCGCGGAGCTCCTCTTCGTCAAGGGAGACGGCCCCACGTTCCCCAACCCGGTGCGCACCCGCGAGGACATCGCCCTTCTCAGCCAGCCGGACGTCCACGAAACCCTGGGCTACGTCTTCGCCGCCATGCGTCTCGTGCGCCGCGAGCTCGACGGCCGCGTGCCCGTGCTCGGCTTCGGAGGCACCCCGTGGACGCTCGCGGCCTACCTCGTCGAAGGGGGCGGCTCCAAGCACTTCGAGCACCTCCTCGCCTGGAGCTACGCCGACCCGGAAGGCCTCGCCGTGCTCCTGGACAAGATCGCGGACGTCTCGATCGCCTACCTCTCCGGCCAGATCGAAGCGGGGGCCCAGGCCCTCCAGCTTTTCGACACCTGGGGAGGCCTCCTGGACCTGGAGCGCTGGAGGACGATCGCGCTCCCCCCGCTCAAGAAGGTGGCCGAGGCCGTCCAGGGCCGCGTCCCCCTCATCTATTACACCAACGGCGGCTCGCACCTTCTCCCGGGAATGAAGGAATTACCCGTCGACGTGCTCTCGGTCGACTGGAGAAAGCCACTCCCCGAGGTGCGCGAGGTCGTGGGTCCCCGGGTGCTTCAGGGGAACCTCGATCCCGCGGCGCTCCTGGCGCCCATCCCCGAGATCGAGCGCCGGGCCGAGGCCCTGCTCGCCGCCGGGAGCGGCGGCGGGCACATCGTGAATCTCGGCCACGGGATTCTGCCGATGACGCCGGTCGAAAACGCGAAGGCGTTCGTGCAGGCGGTGCAGCGGCTGTCGGCCGCCTAGTGGTGCGTCCCGTCCGCGTGGGTGTGCTCCCCCGGGGTGTAGCTCGCGTGGATCGTGGTGATCCAGGCCTCGGTGTTGATGAAGCCGCTCCCCCAATCCTTCCACTGCTCGGGCAAGCCCTCGGCCTTGAGCTGATCCAGGGTCTTGACCGCGGCCATGCCCTTCCTTACGAGGCCGGTCGTCTCGATCAGCATGCGGTGGTAGCTCTTCAGATCCTCGACCGTCGAGACCGCCCCGTGCCCGGGGATGATCTTGGCATTGGCGGGGATCTGCGCCAGGACCTTCTCCGTGTTCTCGATAAGCCCCTGAACCGTGCCGCCGCTCTCCATGTCCACGAAGGGGAACCGGCCGACGAAGAACTGGTCGCCCATGTGCAGCACGTTCGCGCCGGTGAAGAAGATGATGCTGTCGCCGTCCGTGTGCCCCTTGGGGAAGTGGATGGCCTTGATCTCTTCGCCGTTGAAGTGGATGGACACCGAGTCTCCGAAGGTGACGACCGGCAGCGCACCCGCGGGCGCAGGGTCGACCTTGGTGCCGCGCAGCATCTGCCCGGCGGCCAGGCGCTTCCTCACGTTTTCGTGGGCGATGATGTGCGCCTCGCGGCCGAAGGCCTCGTTGCCCCCGGTGTGATCGCCGTGCCAGTGGGTGTTCAGGACGAACTGGAGCTTGCCGTCCCCCAATCCCTTCAAGGCCGCCTTGATCTTGTCGGCCAGCGGCGCGAACTGATCGTCCACGATCAGGAGGCCGTCCTTGCCCACCGACACTCCGATGTTCCCGCCCGCACCCTCGAGCATGTAGATATTGCCGGCGACCGGGATCGCCTTGATCTCCACCGTGGAAAAGTCCCGCTGCTGCGCCACGGCCGGCAGGGCGGCGAGAGCGAAGGCAGCTGCAATCCGAAGAGTCTTGCGCATGATCCCTCCTTGATCGACGGGCCGGGACTCTAGCACAGGGATTCCTACCCGCCCCCCGCCACCCGCAGGAGCTGATCAGCCATGCGGCCCAGGAGCTCCCCAACCTCGGGGAACTGGGTGGCGACCATGCCCAGGAGCGGGATGCCCGCGTAGGTCAGAAGGTTGGTCAGGAAGGCGCGGTCGAAGGTCACCTGGCCGGGCGTGGTGCCGCCGATCCGGCTCAAGGTCGCGTTCCTGTCCATCTGGATGAACGCCCAGAGGGTCAGGGCCACGGCGACGCCCAGGGCGGTCCAGATGGCGAGCGAGACGAACTGCTTGGGCTCGAAGGCATAGGAGGTCACCGCGATGAGGACGAGAAACCCCGGAATCATGGCGGCGAGCAGGCAGCTCCGCATGTGGGCGAAGACGTAGCGCAGGTAAGCCGTGACCCGCAGGGCGAGAAACTCCCGCACCTGCGGGTCTTTCACTTCGCTTCGCAGCTCGAGGCACGCCTTGGCGAAGACCGCCTCCAGGCGGTTCCTGTGCTCGATCTCCCGGGCTCCGCCGTCGCGCTCCTCGTGCTCGAAAACCCCGGTCAGCGGCACGTCCAGGGGCTCGGCCAGCACGACCTTTCCGGCGGCCGCCAGCTCTTGAAGCCGCGCCACGGAGAGGACGAGCATCCGGAACGGGGGGAGGCTCCAGCCGAAGGACTTCATCGGCCTCCACGCGAGCTCCTTGGCGAGGGTCTCGAAGGCGGAAGCCAGGGCAGGCGAGGCGTTGTCCAGCCGCTTCAGGATGTGGTGCGTCCCTTGCCACAGGCGGATGAAACGGTAGAACGCGAGCGCCACGAGCGACAGGTTCAAGATGAGGAACAGGATGAAGAAGCGGCCGTAGGCCTGTTTCTCGGCGATGGGCTGCACCGTCCACCAGAGAAGAAAGGCCGGGGGGATGAACGCCGTGACCGGCAGGATCCAGATCTTCACTCCGGAAGGGACGGTCTGGGTCAGGAGGGCGCGGAGGTCCGAGAGGGCGTCGCCGCAGCCTGCCATCGCCGGCTCGCAGAGCGCCTCCAGAGGACAGTCGGTCGCCTGCCGGGCCATCAGCCGGCGCCTCTCGAGCTCCAGGAGCACCCAGGCGTAGAGCGCCGCCCCGAGGGCCGCCAGGCCGATCAGGGGCGACAGCCCGGAGGAGAAGGCCCGCGCGCGCAGGAAAAACGACGCGATCTGATCCCCCGGCATCCACATCCAGCGCACGCCCGCGCCGAGAAGGACGAGAACGACGATCCCGGCCAGGTCCCATCCCACCCACTCCCACTTCCCCACCGCCCCCCGCGCCGCCAGCACGGCGTTGCGCACGAGATAGCCGTAGGCGAGACCCAGGGCGATCAGATACGCGGTCTGGGTGACGTCCGAGAACGCCATGAGGTTCGACGTGTCGAGCCCCCAGGCCCAGTAGGGAACGCTGCCCACGACCAGGAGCACTCCCGCAGCCGCGGCGAGGAGCGCGGAGCCCGCGGCCAGGAGCCTCCGGTTCCAGGGCACGGTGTCGACCGTCGCTCCAGAAACGGGCTGGAGCAGGGCCGTGCGCCGCAGCCACACGGAGAACAGGCAGAGGATCAAGGCGACCAGGAGGATCTGGAGGTCGGACTTTCCCGCGGGCCCTCCTCCCGTGTCCTCGGGCCGGGAGGAGGCGGGCAGGAGCGCGCCGCAGAGCCGCGCCTGGCCCTCCGGCACGGGCAACCGGGCGATCGGCCAGAGCGAGCCGTTGCCCACGGCCGCGATCCAGGCATGCGGCCGGGAGACGCCCCGCGAGCGCAGCAGCCAGCGGACCGCCTGGAGCACCCCCTGCTGGTACTCGCCCGTGAACTGCCGGCGCTGGCGCCCGCCGGCCTCGATGGACGCCGGCAGCCAGGGCGCCCCTTCGGTGAACAGGGGGGCGCTGGTGAAGACGAGGGCCTCGTCCATCGTCTCCCCCACCTGCGGGTGAGCGTAGAGGAGGCTGTTCTCGAAGGTGAAGAGGACCGTGTCGGGCGAGAACCGGCGAATGCGGTCGGCCAGGAAGAGCCGGTCCTTGACGTCGGTCGCCACGATGCCCACGTAGCGGATGCCCTCGCGGGAGATCGTCTCGAGAAGATTCGACAGCTCCAGGTCCTTGGCCGGGGTGGTGAGCGGGCTGAAGGTGGGGACCAGGTCCACCGGCTCGCTGCGGTCGCTCAAGGAGAGGTCCAACGCGGGCCGGGAGGAGCGCAGCCGGTCCTCGATCGACTCCTGCCGCGGCGCTTTGTCCGCGTCCTTTTCCCAGGCGTTCCTCAAGTCCGACACGTGGCTGGGGAACTGCACCAGGACGAGGTTTTCGTGCGGCCGGGGCTTCTTCCTGAGCACGCTGCGGCCATAGGCGGTGTCGGCCTCGATCAGGAGCGCGATCTTGTCGGGATCCCACCCCATCTCGCGCGAGAGGAACGAGAAGACCGCGTTCTGGAGCGCGGCGTCGGGCAGGACCGTGCGGCAGAAGTCGTCCGCGAGCCCCTGAAACGTCTTCTCCAGCCCCGCGGCCGTGGCGCTGCCCGTGGCGATGCGGAAACGGAGCCTGGGGCGGCCTCCCCCTTCGGCCGGGTCGAGCTCGCCCCGCTTCCAGGCGGAGAGAGCCATGCGCAGCGACTCGGCCGAGCCCGAAAACGAGGGGCCGAGAATGCCCACCGAGCGGTCTCCCACGGCCAGGCCCTGGAGATCGCCAATCAGGTCCAGGGCCTGGTCAAACGCCTCCCGGTGGATGCCGCGCTTGGGCGTCTCCCCCACCAGGAAGACCACGGCCACTCGCCCGCGCTTGCGGAAGAGGAGGAGCCCGGGGGATTGCCGGTAGCCCTTGCCGTCGCCGGTCCACGGGAGCCAGAACCGGTCCATCAGGTAGTCGGACTGGGCAAAGCCCCGCTGCATCGCGTCCAGGGCCTCGTCGAAGTTGACCGTGAGCCCCGAATCGCGTGGATCGGGGACCAGGGCGACCAGGAAGTCGAGGCCGTACCCCGCGGCCCGGACCTCCCGCGCGAAGCTCTGGAGGCTCGCGCCCCGGGGCGCGGCCGGGTCGAGCGGCTGGCCGAAGGCGTCCAGCAGCGCCCGCACGGGCTCACACCAAGCGGGCGGCGGAGCGTTGCCCGGCCGCGGCAGGCAGGTCTCGTCCGCCACCGCGGGCTTGGGGAGCTCCAGCGGGGCTTCCTTCGGCGGAGGCACCGCGGCGGGCTTTTCCTGGCCGATCCGGGAGGCCGGGTACACGGCGAGGAGAGCCAGGATGGCCAGGATCCAGGGAGCCTTCTCTTTCATGCGTCGCTCGTCAGATTCAGAACGAAAGATATCGCTATCCGTCCCGGAATCAACAGCCCCCGGCACTCTCTGCTTTAGGAACGTACAAAAACGAAACTCTGCCCCGCTCTCCGGCATTGCAGTCAGCCGGAGAGTCTGGGAACATAGAGGCCAGGACAATGAAAATTCAGGATCTGCCCATGGTGGTGCCAGTGTTTCCGCTGGAGGCGCCGCTCCTGCTTCCGGGGACGGTCGTGCCCTTCCGCGCCCTGGAGCCCCGTTACCTGAGCCTCGTGGAAGACGCCCTGGCAGGCGACGGCTACATCGGCATCCTCCAGCCCATGGAAGAGGGGATGGACGCCGGCGATCCCGCGCTCTACACCGTGGGCTGCCTGGGCAAGATCGGCGAGTGCTATGAGGACGAGCCCGGCGAGCTCCTGGTGCTCGCCGCGGGCCTGATCCGCTTCCGCGTGCTTCAGGAGGTGCCGGGCGAGCGCGGCTACCGGCAGGCGATCGTCGATTACGCGGAGTTCCTGGGGGACGTCGCCGAGGTCGAGGAGGAGCTGGAGTTCTCGACGCTCCGCGAGATGGTCCGCCAGAGGATCGAGACCAACCGCTCCGAGTTCGACCTATCGATCATGGACGGCATGGCCGGCACCGAGATCGTCACCGCCATCGCCCACGCCATCTCCCTCTCCTCCGCCGAGCGGCAGATGCTCATGGAAACCTCGCACCTCTCCGAGCTCGAAGAGGTGCTGCTTCAGCTCATGATGGGCGTGGGGGGCGTGCCGAGCTTCGACGTAAGCTCGTCCATGCCGAGCTGAGAGAGCAACACGGACTCTCACGGACCGGGAGTCCGTGTCAGTCCGTGCTCGTCCGTGTTCGTCCCACAAAGGAAACCCACCCCGCCATCACCTCGCGGAACTGGCTCTTCGCGAGCAGCATGGGCCCGGCGTCCTCGTCCACCTCGCTTTGAATCGCAACCCCTTGCTTCGAGAGGGTCAGGGTGTGGGCGTTGCCGGTCACTTCCCAGGAGTCGATCGTTCCCGCGTCGATCCGGTCCAGGGCGCGAAGGATCTCGTGGGCGAGCTCGAGGCTCCCCTGGACGTCGCTCTCGAGGAAATCCGCCACCGTGCTGCCGGGAGGATCGCACTGGGCCCGGGGGGTCCCTTCGGAGTCCCAATAGAACTGGAGCTGCATTGCGACCCCTTCCCTTTCAGTCGTTCGTGTAGACCGGGTAGGCCGTGTTGATGCGGCCGTCGTCCAGGCGCCAGCCTTCGATGGTGAAACCCTTGCCCGACGGGCCGCGGAACTTGTCCGCGTTCCCCGTGGTGCGGCTCCGGTAGGCGTTCACAACGGCGGCGAGAACGGCTTCGCGGTCCATGCCGTCCGGGAAGAACGTGGAGCGCTTGCGGAGCCAGCGGCCTTCGCCGTTTTTGATCTCCACCTCGGCCGTGTACACGCCCCGGCGGTTGGGCCGGTCCACGACGCGCACGACCCGCGCGCCTTGCGGGTCTCTCCCGCCCGGCCGGGCGTGGAAGCCCACGGGCTTGCCCCGCTTGTTGATCTCCCCGAAAAAGAGATGCGTCTCGTTGACGGCCGGCGACGTCCGGCTCCACCGCTTCTCGGAGCGGGAGCGCCCCTCGCCGGCAAGCGGCAGGAGCGCCAGGAGGAGGGCGAAAAGGAGGAGAGACCGCTTCACTTCAGGAAAAAGTGGATCATGTCGGTCCCAGGCGGCTGATAGCCGAGCTGGCGCAGGAGCGACGCGGCCTGACCCCGGGAGTAGGTGGTGTGGTTGACCATGTGGACGACCGGCTGCCAGAGCGGCCGGGTGTGGGTCTCGCCCTCGGTGCTCGTCCAGGTGATGTCGGCCGCGAGCTGCTCCTCGGTCAACGAGGCGAGGAAGAACTCCAATTCCGCGGCGGTCTCCTCCCAGGCCGTGGCGAGGGAGAGGAAATCCGGAAGATCCGAGACGGTCGGGAGCGTCGGCGCGGCCTGCCCGGTAAAGCGGGAGAGCCACAGCCGCTGAGAGCCCAGAGTGTGGACCAGGGTCCCCAGAAGCGAGCCGAAGGAGACGCCCGCGTCCCGGGTCAGGTCCTCCGGGCGGACCTCACGCGCCGCGCTGCGGACGAGGCGGTCCGCCCAGAGGGTGTAGAGAAGGAGCTGCCGGGTCTGTGCGAGGAGCCCCATGATGTCGGCTTAGAAAACCGCCGGCTCCTCGTAGGTGCCGAACACGTCGCGCAGGGCGTCGCTGATCTCGCCCACCGTGCAGTAGGCCTTCACGCAGTCGAGGATCAGGGGCATCGTGTTCTCGCTCCCCGCGGCGCCCTTCTTCAAGGCGTCCAGCGTGCGGGAGACGGCCCCTGGATCGCGCTTCGACTTGACGTCGTTCAGGAACGCGATCTGCCGCTCGGCCAGATCGTCCGGAATGTAGAGGATCTCGATCGGCTCCTCGTCCGTCACCTGGAAGGCGTTGACGCCGACGATGAGCTTCTCCTTCGTCTCGAACGACCGCTGGTAGGCGAAGGCCGCGTCCATGATCTCCCGCTGCGGGAAGCCGGCCTCGATCGCCTCCACCATGCCGCCGAAGTCGTCGATCCGCCGGAAGTAGTCGAAGGCGCCGTCCACCATCCGCCGCGTCATCTCCTCCACGAAATACGAGCCGCCCAGCGGGTCGACCGTGTTGATGACTCCGGATTCGTGGGCCAGGATCTGCTGCGTGCGCAGCGCCGTTCTGGCATTGGCCTCGGTGGGGAGCGCCAGCGTCTCGTCCAGAGCGTTCGTGTGGAGCGACTGGGTGCCGCCCAGAACCGCGGCGAGCGCCTGGACCGTCGTCCGCACCACGTTGTTGATCGGCTGCTGGGCGGTCAGCGAGCAGCCGGCCGTCTGGGTGTGGAAGCGCAGCATCCACGAGCGGGGGTTCTTGGCGCCGTAGCGCTCCCGCATCACCCTGGCCCAGATCTGCCGCGCGGCGCGGAACTTGGCGATCTCCTCGAAGAAGTCGTTGTGGCTGTTGAAGAAGAAGGAGAGCCGCGGCGCGAACTCGTCCACGTCCAAGCCCGCGTCAATGCCGTACTGGACGTACTCCATGCCGTCGCGCAAGGTAAACGCGAGCTCCTGGAGGGCCGTCGAGCCGGCTTCGCGGATGTGGTAGCCGGAGATCGAGATCGTGTTCCAGCGCGGCACGTGCTGGCCCGCGAAGGCGAACTGATCGGTGATCAGCCGCATGGACGGCCGCGGCGGGTAGATGTACTCCTTCTGGGCGATGTACTCCTTGAGAATATCGTTCTGGAGCGTGCCCGCCACGTTCTTCTCGATGTTCACCCCCTGCTTTTCCGCCACGGCGAGGTACATGGCGAGAAGAATGGGCGCGGTCGAGTTGATGGTCATCGAGGTCGTGACCTCGCCCAGGGGGATGCCGTCGAAGAGGATCTCCATGTCGGCCAGGGTGTCGACCGTCACGCCGCACTTGCCCACTTCGCCGGTCGACATCTTGTGGTCCGAGTCGTACCCGTAAAGGGTCGGCAGGTGGAAGGCCACGGAAAGGCCGGTCTGGCCCTGGGAGAGAAGGTACTTGAAGCGCTGGTTGGTGTCCGCCGCGGTGCCGAAGCCCGCGAACTGGCGCATGGTCCAGAGCTTGCCCCGGTAGCCCGTGGGGTGGATGCCGCGGGTGTAGGGGTACTCGCCGGGGATGCCGAGGTCCTTCCGGGGATCGACGTCCGCCACCTCTTCAGGAGTGACCAGGTGGGGCACCTCCATGCCGGAGACGGTCGTGAAGTCCTGCTTCCAGAACGGCACCTGCGCCTCGGTCCTGGCCTTGGCCTTCTCCCAGCGCTGCCGGGCCTCGGCCATGGTCTCCAAGGCGTCTTCCTTGTAGATGGAATCCGCGGGAGAGGTCTTCGTCTCCTCGGTGAGAATCGTCGGTTCCTGGTCCTTGACGGCCATCCTTAGAAGCTCCTTTTCGACGGCAGGGGATCGGAGCGCCTCGCTCCAGAGGCGGCGCTCCAGTATAGACGATGGGGGCCTGCCCCCGAATTCCCGGCCGCGGAGCGCTCGCCGGCGCTCCCCACCGGGGAGCGCCGGGAAGACGACCTGGGGATGATGAGGCGGATCGAGGCTCGGCGGGTTAGACCGGACAGGCCGAGCTGGTGCAGCGGTAGTTCGTGGTGCAGCTCCCGTTGTTGCAGCAGACCTGGTACTGCTTCATGGTCACCCGGCCACTCACATAGCAGCAGCCGTAGTAGCCCCAGGGCGCGCCGCAGTCCGCAGCTTCGGCTTGCTGGACCGGGAAGCCGACCATCGCCGTGGCGATCAGGCAAAGAGAAAGAAGGGCGAGCCGGACGATCGTGAGCTTTGACATGACGTGCTCCTTTCCGAAGTGCTGTGAATGAGAGATACTTCGCCCCCAGGTCGCTCCCCGGCCGGTCCTCCGCCCGGTTCGAGCGGGACGAGGGCGCACCACTTGCGCCCTCTCGAAAACAAAGAGTGTTCCAAATAAGTCTAGCGGGACAGGGATCTCCGTCCTGCGCGAAAGAAGGCAATCTGATGACCAAACAGAGCTCGTTGTTGTCCCCGCGGTTTCTGGCTCCGCGGATCCTGGCGCTGGGTCTCGCGGTCCTCCTGACCGGGGCCCTGGCCTGCAAGCCCGCTCCGGAAAGCGAGGAGGACGCCACCGCCGCGACCACCTCCGGCGAAGCGGCGCCGTCCTCCCCGTCTGCCGCCTCTCCGGCCACCCCGGGGGGAACGGCGGCCTCCGCGCAGCCGGCGGCTCCGGGCACCGCTCCCCAGCCGGGGGGCGCCCAGGAAGCCCTCTCTCCGGACAAGCTGCCGGCCGTGGTCGCCAAGGTCAACGGGCAGGAGATCAAGAAAGAAGAGCTCTTGCAGGGCCTCCAGGTCGCGCAGATGCAGCTCGCCCAGATGGGCCGCCTCCCCCAGGGCGCTCCCCCGGCCTCGTTCTACCGCGAGGTGCTGAACAACCTGATCGCGCAGAAGCTCCTCCAGCAGGAGGCGAAGAAGCAGGGGATCCAGGCGGATGAAAAAGAGGTCGATCAGCAGATCGCGGCCGTCAAGAAGCGGTTCCCCACCGAGCAGGACTTCCAGAAGGCCTTGGCCTCCCAGGGGATCAACGAGGCGTCTCTGCGCAAGGAGGCCCGCGAGAACATCGCCTTCCAGAAGTACATCCGCACCGAGGTCCTGGGCGAGAACCCGGTGACCGAGCAGGCGGCCCGGGACTTCTACAACAAGAACCAGGACAAGATGCAGCAGCCCGAGCGGGTCCACGTCCGCCACATCCTCGTCAAGGCGGATGCGAACGCCCCGGCTGCAGACAAGGCCAAGGCCCGTGAGAAGGCCGAGGGCCTGCTCGCCCGGGTCAAGGGCGGCGAGGACTTCGCCAAGGTCGCCCAGGAGGCTTCGGACGACAAAGGCTCCGGCGCCCGCGGCGGCGATCTCTCCTGGGTCACCCGCGGCCAGATGATCCCTCCCTTCGAGAACGCCGCCTTCGCCTTGAAGAACCCGAACGAGCTGAGCGGCATCGTCGAGACCAGCTTCGGCTACCACATCATCCAACTCCTGGAGCGCCAGGCCGCCTCCACCGTCCCCTTCGAGCAGGCCAAGGGGCAGATCCAGCAGATGCTCCAGCAGAGGCAAATGCAGCAGCAGATGGAGGCGAAGGTGAATGCGCTGAAGGCCAAGGGGAAAGTGGAGGTCTTCCTGTAGGAAAGGGCCTTTAAAACGCCCTCTCCTCTTCGCTCAGCTCTTCCACCCGCCGCGTCACCTTGTCCACGACCTCCAGGGTCTCGATCTCCTCCCCTCCCGCCGCTCCCATCTCCTGGAAGCGGCGGGCAGCGGGGAGCACGCGCAGCTCGAGCGAGCCGACGGCCCGGTTGTAGGCGTCCACGCTCTGATCCAGCCCGCGCTTCAGGGCGGAGAGGTGGGTGGCGAAGGTGCGGAGGCGCTCGTGAAGGGCCTTGCCGAGCTCGCTGATCGCTTTCGCGTTCTCCTCCACCTGGGCCTGCCGCCAGCCGTAGGCCACGGCCCGCAGAAGGGCAATCAGAGTCGTGGGGGTCGCGAGGATCACCCGCTGCTCCACCCCGAATTCGAGAAGGCTCGGGTCCTGCTCCAGGGCGGCGCCGAAGAAGGTCTCGCCGGGAAGGAAGAGGACGACAAACTCCGGGGCGGGCTCGAACTGCGCCCAGTAGCTCTTGGCAGCCAGGCGGGAGAGGTGGTTCCGGATCTGCCGGGCGTGGTCGCGCAGCCGCGCCTTCCTCGTCTCCTCGTCCAGCGCCTCCAGGGCGTCCAGGTAGGCTTCGAGCGGCGCCTTGGCGTCGATCACGATGTTCTTCTGGCTGGGGAGGCGGACCACGAGGTCGGGCCGCTGCCGGCCGTCCTCGGTCGCGGTGGTGACCTGGGTGGCGAAATCGCAGTAGGCGACCATGCCCGCCATCTCGACGACCCGCTGGAGCTGGACCTCCCCCCAGCGCCCCCGGGCCGAGGGCGCCCGCAGAGCGCCCACGAGCTTCGCGGTCTCCCGCTCCAGATTGGCCTGGGCGGACGCGAGCCCTTTCAGGTGCTCAGTCAGCCCCGAGTACGCGACAGCGCGGGCGGTCTCGATCTCGTGGATCTTCTGATCCACCTTCTCCAGGGATTCCCGCAGCGGCTTCACCAACTCGCCGATCGCCTGCTGGCGCAGGTCCAAGTCCCCCCGGGCCGTCTCCTGGAACCGCTCCAGGGTTGCTTTTGCCAGGTGGAGAAAAGAGGCGTTGTTGCTCTGGAGCGCTTCCGACGAGAGGGCCTTGAACGCATCCGAGAGCTTGTCTTGGGCTTCGTCCAGGAGACGGATCTTCTCCGCCGACGCCTGGCGTTCCTTCTCGATCACCGTTTCGAGCCGGGCCCGCGCTTCGCGGAGGCGGGAGAGCTCGCGCGAGGCGAGAAGCCACGCGGCCAGAGCTCCCAGGGCAAAGGCCAGCACCGGGAAGAGAAGGTTTTCCACAGGGGCAGTATAGCCCACTTGCGGCGGACTTCCGCCGGCTCCTACTTCTGCAGCAGGCTCCGCGCGATCACCAACCGCTGCATCTCGCTCGTGCCCTCGTAGATCGTGGTCACCCGCACATCCCGGTAGAGGCGCGAGATCTCGTAGTCCTCGTGGAAGCCGTTGCCGCCGTGGAGCTGGAGGCTCTCGGCGCAGGCGCGGTTGGCGGCTTCGGAGGCGTAGACCTTGGCCTCGGCGGCCAAGCGGCCGGCGTCCTTCGAGTGCTCCTGGGAGGCGGCGTAGTGCGTGAGCGCCCGGGCCGCGGAGAGCTCGGTCGCGATCTGGGCGATCTTGAACTGCACCGCCTGGTGTTTCGCGATGGGAACTCCGAACTGCACGCGGTCCTTGGCGTATTCGACCGCGAGCTCCAGGGCCCGCTGGTGGATGCCCACGGCCTGCGCCGCGATCCCCAGGCGGGAGTGGTCGAGCGTCGCCAAGGCGATCTTCAGACCCTGCCCCTCCTCGCCCAGGAGATTTTCGAACGGCACGCGGCAGTCCGAGAAGTAGATCTGGGCGGTGCGGGAGGATTTCAGACCCAGCTTCTCCTCGGGATTCCCCACCGAGAAGCCGGGAGCGTCCGCCGGGACCACGATGGCGGAGAGGCCGCGCTTGCCGGCTTCGGGGTTGGTCCGGGCGACGACCACGTACCAGCCGGCAAAGCCGGCATTGGTGATCCAGGCCTTTTCGCCGTTCAAGACCCAGAAATCGCCGTCCCGCCGGGCCGTG